>JAISBP010000004.1 GCA_031266135.1 Holosporales bacterium
TTTCAGAAGAGTATGTACTAGATATGATAAAACAGCTTCTTCTTATATTTCATGGTGGTATATAGCTTCTTTTTTCATATTATTGAGGTGACTCAATTTTCCCTAACAGGGCCTAATACATGTCTCAACATCCGTGTTTGATCAAATGGATTTATGATTATATTTGCTATGTCGTAGGCTTGTTGCCATTGCTTGGTCTTAAGGTCAGGAATTTTACAGATTTCCGGAGTGATGAGAACTACGCGTAGATTATAAACACTCCAATCTACCTCTACTCCGTCAATAATATCTTTTAGGAATGGAATGAGTCCTGCTGCAATTCTTGAATTATCAAGCAAATTTAGGAAGGCATCAACGTGTGGATTATTTCTTGTCCGATCAGCAGAGGAATCGTACATAGATAGCCAAAAGTTAAGGAAATTTATAAGGTATTGAGGAAGTGGGTGAATATCACCAGGTAGAGCCACGCTTCTCATAGTATCTAGAGCTATTGCAGCATTCCCAGCTCGTTCTTTGCCAAGCACCGGGATAACTGTCCGAAGGGAAGAAGTCGTTTCTAGATTTCGTGGAACCCAATCTACACCTTCTAGTTGTCCAAAGGCAAATAATGATATTTCAGTTGTTTCAGGGGTACTTAATTCCTGTAACTCCGGATATTGATTCAGCGGAGGGATTGGAGCCGGCAGCAACTTAATGAGGAAATCCAAGAGAAGGGTTTGAGAATCCTCAAGAGAAAGCCCATCAGTAACTCTCTCCCAAAACGTATCTGGATCAGAGGTTAATTCGTCCGACGATTGGTTGTAGTCGTCAACTTGGAATGTTTCTATTATCAATGAAAGTATATCCAAAAACTCATCAACAGAAGGTACAGGATTGAATAAGGAATTCAAGAAACAGACGACTGTTGGTAGGATATCACCCTCGGTCAAGCAATTGATGGCCGAATCGAATAATTGGTCGGAGCCTGTTAGGGGAGGGTAATTATCCGACCAGATACAAGAGGAGATATGGAAATAAGACCACAGAAGATATTGAAACGAATTCTTAGGGCAATTTCCGAAAAGATCGAACAACTTGGCGGAGATGAAGTGTCCCCAATCAGCAGGAGACCCGATTTCTAGGGAACGAATAGGGAACCAAGGATGTCTCCCTTGATCATTTCCTGGAACCCAGTCGACGGCACGCAGAGCGAGAGAAGCAAGAGCACGCCCCCCAGAAACATTAACTGGATCCGTTGCTGCCTCCGTCGTTTGGAATAGCTGGCTGAAAGTAACGGCTGCTGTAATTTTTAATATAGTTTTCATATTGCTTCTTCCTTAAATTTGTTTTCCATTATAACATTTAATTGATTATTGTGCAGATGCATCAGTTGGGTCCCATGAATGATCTAACTGGATCTAATTCTGTTGCCATTTATTCTTGATATTCTATAATAATATATTAGGAATCATTTTTGCAAGTAATTAATTATGGTCTAATAGTTGATACATATGTTTATACTACCTTTTTCTGAACATACTTTTTCTTCTTAAATAATGTTACTGCTCCATGTCTCGACGTGTTACATTCCTGTGTATATCATCGTTCCTAATTTTTGTAAATGTGTCAAGATCAAGAGTGAAGACAATCACATTGGGATGTCGTTTTAATTTCTATGAAACTGAAATCATCAAAGAAATTATAGATGGCATACCGATTACAGATGATGTATTCGTAATCAATACCTGCGCTGTTACTCATGAGGCAGAGCGCCAGTCAAAGCAGATGGTGCGGAAGGTAATCAGAGAGAATACAGATGCCAAAGTTATAGTAACCGGATGTGCATCTCAAACAGATATTGATTATTTTACTAATTTAGGTGGTGTATTTAAGATTGTTCCTAACGATCGGAAGAGTGATGCTCAGGAGTACGGTGAGTTAGCTGATGCCGATGCATCCCCTGTTATGCCAAATCCTCAGGATCATTTGTTCGCTGATAAGGCACGTGCCTTTCTACAGATCCAAAATGGCTGTAACCATTTTTGTACATATTGTATAGTACCATTCACTCGGGGGCGTTCCAGGAGTATGCCCCTTCAAAAAATCATAGAAAAGGTAGAATATTTTATTGCCCATGGGTTTAGAGAGATCGTTTTATCTGGGATAGATATAATGTCATACGGTATGGATCTCCCAGAACGGATAGATCTTTTCGATGTCATCAGTGCAATATTGAATAATAAATACGCATCCCAAATACGTATTAGATTATCTTCGATCGATCCCGCGGCAGTAGATGAGAAATTTATAAAGCTTATTACTTCTGAATCTAGAATTATGCCTCATCTGCATCTGAGTATTCAATCTGGGGATAATCATGTCCTCGAGACGATGAGGCGGCGTCACACTAGAGAGCATGTTTTGAATATCTGCCATCGAATTCGGGATGAAAGGAAGGATGTGGTATTCGGATGTGATCTCATCGCTGGTTTTCCAACTGAGAACGACGAGATGTTCGAAAATACACTGAAACTGATCGATGAGGCAGGAATCTCCCTGATACATTCATTTCCATATTCTCCGCGTCCTGGGACAGTAGCCGCCAGTATGGTGCAGCTTCCAAGGGGAACCGTCCTGGAGCGAGCATCAAGATTACGTGTTAAAGCGCAAATTGTGAGGGAGAAACTGTACCGATCATTGGTCGGAACGATGATGACATCTGGCATTGTAGAAAAATGTGAAGAGGATGTTGTATATGGTAAAACGGATACATTTATTCCATTTAGAATGGTATCTGATCAATATAAACAGAAGGATATTATCGAAGACTCGAGAATTATCGATTTCGATGCTGAGGCCTTGATATTGGCCGATTAGTATCATGCCAGGAAAGGTATATATGATGATTCTACTTTTACATGCATTGCGGAATGAGTTGAAACAAGTGAAGCTGGCAGCGCCACATAGGCAGATTCTTGTCACTCATTATTTATTCTGATAACATACAGCCAGTTTACCGTTGCGGATAATTCAGTCAATTGAAATTAAGGACTTTTGATGATTTCAGAGAGTTTGTGAAAACTAATTCTGGAATTAAGCGCTGTATTTTACGTTGTGATTTAAATCTTCCATCTTCGGTTAAGGATTTATCGAGAATCCTAGCGGTTAAAAATACGGTTTCGGAGATCTTATCTTTCGGCCTCGATGTCGTTTTAATTTCTCATTACAAGAGGCCCAAGCCAACCGATGCTTTCAGGCCAGAGTTTTCTTTATCCAGCATAGTATCTAATGTTGCCGACGTCCTAGAATGCGATATTCAATTCGTTTCGTCCCCGATTTGGGAAACCAATCCGGAACATTTAACATCTCGAATTGCCATTTTGGAGAACCTGAGATTTTATGAGGGAGAAACAGCGAATGATTCCGATTTTGCCCAGACTTTAGCGAGATTTGGTGAGGTCTATATCAATGATGCATTCTCTGTTTCGCATAGGAAGCATGCTTCTGTCTGTGCAATTACTCAGTATCTACCGGCGTTCGCTGGACTATCGTTGCAGAACGAGTTATACTGGCTCTCCAAGTTAACGCACAATATAGAACGTCCGTATACGGCCATCATCGGTGGTTCCAAAGTTTCCACAAAAATAGATGTGTTAAAGCATATATCCAAAGTCGCTGATCATTTGATAATCACCGGAGCGATGGCGAATACGTTCTTGGCAGCCAGAGGCTTCAATCTACAGAACTCGCTGATAGAAGAGGCATCGCTCTCCACGGCTAATGAAATAACATCGGCCGCATCGGCCGAAATCATCTTACCGGTTGATTTCCTAGCATCTATGGATATTCAAACGAGTGGTATTGAATGTAATCTGGGTAGCGTACCATCCGGATACTCATGCTTCGATATCGGACGACGAAGCGTAGATATTATTCAGCAAAGACTCACTACCTCGAGAACATTATTGTGGAACGGAGCAATCGGAGCCTTCGAATTTGCAAATTTTAGCACGGCGACTAACAGCCTGACTCCGTACATAGCAAACTTATCGAAGACCAAAGAATTAGTTACGATCATCGGTGGAGGCGAAACGATAGCGTCAATCGGTCACTATAAAGACGATATGACGTTCGTCTCGACGGCCGGTGGAGCCTTCCTTGAATTTACGGCAGGATACAAATTACCTGGAATAACCTCACTGACTGTATAATAAATATCGAGACCGGATCGACGCAGTAGAAGACTGGTTATGGAGGTTTCGGAAGAGCTTTAGTGCTTCTTATCATCATATGAACCATGAAATTGTCCAGGCTATGCCTAAATGAATCAATGATATAAGCACCGCGAGACTTCCCAAATCCTTCGCTTTCTTTGAAAGAGGATGTTGTTCAATGCTGATGCGATCTACAACGATCTCAATAGCTGAATTTATGCATTCCGTAATCAGGACCAAGAAATATGATCCCAATAAATAGAGTAATACCAATGTAGGCTTATCGCCGAATAAGTATTCAATGATTCCCAGAATGAATCCTAATATTAGTTCTTGCCGGAAGGCTCTTTCTTTGAGGAGTATTCTCAGTCCATCAATCGAATACAGAAATGCATATTTTATTGCCAATATACTCTTCATCAAACGACAGAATATAATGAAAACTAATTTTTGAAGCATAACATATTGTCGTTCAAATTAAGTAATCAAAATCCCGTATAATTTTATGATAAAACAAGTCTTTCAAATTTAAATTATATGAAGTATAATTGATAATAGCGGCTAATAACCGAATACGTGGGAGGATGATTAAGATGAATACGCTAAAATATAGGAATAAAATATTGATGGCGCTTATCATAGCGATCCAGTTGTTGTCGGATCAACCTATAAATGCATCCCAGCAATCGCTGGTAGCCCCGGAAGATGATATGATAATGCAAGTAGTTGACGAGTTTACAGATCTAGTCGGAGACAACGAGGCCAGTGCTCTAAAAGTATCGGTCCTGCCAATTCAAAAAGCCCCATGGTCGTCGTTGGCCAGCAAAATTCTTAAGACGCGAACTGTGGCATCTTATCGTGACATACTATATGTGAGCGGAACAGTTGCGGATAGCCAATCCACAGATGACAGTCCTGTACAACGATTTTCCTCCAAATTATTGGAAGGATTAAAAACGCAATTACAATCAGGGTTTCAATTTTTCACACTTAAGAAAATTAAACAGGACCTTGCGGCCATCTTAACGAGAAACACCCAAGCTCTGGTGTCAGCGTATCGCCAGGATCCAGAACGTAGACAATATCTTGAGCCATTTCTGCTCCATAACGTTGTTCAATCAGCAGAAAAAAGAATGGCAGAACAAATGAGAGCCCATGCCAGAGAAAGTGAGCGATTGGCTCAAGAGATGGAGAATTACAAACATGAAGTCGGACTGGCTCTAAAGAATGCGCGTTTAGCGGAAGAAAGGAAATTGATCCGGCAGAGGGCGTTCGCCGCAGAAGGAAGGGACCGCTTAACTGGGTACCGAGCCCACACCCAAGGGGAAGCTGCTCGTCCACAAGCTAGACATATACGAGAGGAGCCTGTGTTAGAGCGAAAGCGTAGGATTGCTGAAGCAGACCGTAACAGACTATTATCCATGGTGGAAGTAGTTCCGGGATCTCAATCGAGTCGGATTGGAGATTATTCTCTGAACTATTACTCAGCTGGACAGCTCATAGGATTTGTTGAGGAGAAATCCAATGAAGGAATAAGGGCCCAATTAATCACAGATCTAAATGGAAATAAACTTCTGAGATTAGTCAGGAAGTAGACCATAAAAGCCAGCTATCCCTGGCTTCCTATCCCAAATTGGCTGGAATTCCTCTATCTTTAGGCTGCTCGTCGTCGTCTTTGCGCTTGAGATTGAGGGACATCAGCAATGGAGAGGCCACGAAGATCGATGAAAATGTCCCAACGATAATCCCTATCATGATGGGGAGGGCGAATGAAGCTATGACTTTTCCTCCGAAGATGTAGAGGGAAAGCACCGCCAGTAACGTCGTCGTCGCCGTCAATGCCGTTCGTGATAGTGTCTCGTTGAGGCTCAGGTTTATCAGTTCGCCAAGGGCCATCTTCTTATATCGTTTTAAGTTCTCCCTGATCCTATCGAAGATGACGACCGTGTCGTTGATGGAGTAGCTCGCCGTCAGGAGGATGGCCGTGATCGAAGTCTCACTAAATTCCAATGGGAAAATCGAGAACATCCCGAATAGGATGGCGCAGTCATGGACGAGGGCCGCTATGGCGCACACACCGAATTGCCACTCGAAACGTATGGCGATATAGAGGAGCATCGCCAGGAGTGCGAAAGTCACGGCTTTGATGGCATTGGAAACCAGCTCTTCCCCTACCTTGGGACCTACGGTTTCGATCCGTTTATAAACCACACCGTCCCCCAGAATTTCACGGACAGTTTGGATTGCTTTTTCCTGCCCACTTCCTTCCTCGGATTTCTCGAGTTTAATCATGAGGTCTTCCTTGGTCCCGAACTCTTGGATCGCGACCTCACCCAAGCCGAGGTTATTTAATTTCCCTCTAAGCATTGGGATATCCGGAACATTCGGCATTTTGACCTCAAAGATGTAGCCACCCTTGAAGTCTATCCCATAGTTCAACCCCTTGAATATCATGCATGAAAAACAGACGACGATCACGATGACGGCAAGACTCAGAATATACCGGCTCATCCCGATGAAATCGAACTTGCTTCCGTACGGTATTAGATGAAGACGAAACATATTACTCCTTATATCACTATTTCTTTATGTCTATTCCTTCTCATCCAAAGCGCTATGATCGACTTCGTCAGAGAAAAGGTCGTGAAGAGGGAGATCACGGTCCCCAACGCCAGGGTCACCGCGAATCCCTTGATCGGCCCCGATCCGAATTCATATAGGACGATCGATCCAACCAGAGTCGTTAAGTTTGAATCTAAAATAGTCATCATGGCCATTTTATATCCCTTGGCGATGGCGACACTGGCCTTTATTCCGGCTCGTATCTCCTCCCGTATTCGTTCATAGATCAAAACGTTAGAGTCGACGGCCATCCCTATCGTCAACGCAATTCCGGCGATTCCTGGCAACGTCAGCGTGGCCCCGAGTAATGTTAAACACGCGAATAATAGCGTTATATTACACGACAGAGAAATCACGGAAAAGAATCCGAATAAACCGTAAGACAGGATCATGAATAATGATACCAAGATAAATGCGAATATCGTGGCATTCTTACCGTCGGCAATTGAATCGGCCCCGAGGCTGGGACCAACGCTCCTTTCCTCGACGACGTTGAGGGGGGCCGGTAGGGATCCCGCCCTCAAGAGCAGGGCCAGCTCCGTTGCTTCTTCCATCGAGAAATGACCCGTAATCTGTGCAGATCCGCCAGTTAATACAGCCTGGAATACGGGAGCGCTCAAGACCTTCCCATCCAAGACCATCGCAAATTGCTTGTGGAGATACTTCGTGGAAAGCTCGGCGATTTTCCGGGTCCCATCTATCGAATCGAATTTAATATGAACACATGGCATACCGGTCTGCTGATCGATCCCCATCTGGGCGTCGACCAACGACTTCCCCGTCAATGATATCTGTTTCTTAATCGGGACGTATACCTTCATACCATTACCCTTCTCTTCGGGCAGATACATGACTCCAGGCTTGGTCGGTAGGTGTGGTCTTATCCCGTCCTTAACCTGGATGGATTGCATTTCCTCATCCACTCCATGGAACGTCAGGATCGCCGTCTTCCCGAGCAACTTCTTGATTTCGGCGGGGTTATCGACTCCGGGGAGCTGGACCGTTATCCTGTTCGTCCCCTGCTTCAGTATGGTCGGTTCCTTCGTCCCAGACTCATCGATCCTGTGCCGAATGACCTCTATCGATTCATCCACTATACGTTTCGCAAAATTATCGAAGAACGTCTGTGAAAGGACGGCCGTGATCCTGGGACCATTAGATGTCACCTCCAATTCCGGCTCAATCTTCGACAGAATCTTCGTGACTTTTGGAATATCATTTACATCATTTAGGGCAATCAAAATCGACGATCCTTTATCTGTGACCTGCACCGATATCCTGTTATATTTAATATTATTCTTCCGGAGCTGCTTTCGGGCCTCGTCTATGATGCTCTCCTGATGCTCCTTCTCGACGGATTTGATGTCGGCTTCGAGCTGAATATGAGAGCCTCCCCTAAGTTCAAGACCGAGATTGACCGTATGCTGCAGGAACGATGGCAATCTGTCGAATGTCTTTTGATCAACGACGGAGGGAAGCGCGAATATCAGTCCCAACAAACAGATGATAACAGTGGATACAACTCTAAATCTAGAAACTACGAGCATCCTTTTACCTTCTCCTTAACTATCTTTCTTTACTGATGCCTTTTTCTTTATTATAGACTCTTTGGCGTCTTTCGCTCCCTTCTTTTTATCGGCAGCTGGTTTCCCTATCGGTGATTCGTTTTTACTGATCTGCTTCTGGGGCTCTCCAACCTGTCCGCCAGAAGTCGGTACTTCATTGCTTGGATTAACGATATTCGCTATCGATGATTTATAGAACCTGCAATGGACACCGTCGGCGATCTCGAGGACAACCTCCTGATCACTGACGACCTTCGAGACGACGGCGATCATCCCACTGCTCGTCACAACCTTATCCCCCTTCTTTACTGACGAGACGAGGGCCTGATGTTGCTTCGTCCTCTTTTGCTGAGGCCTAATCAGTAGGAAATAGAGAATGGCGACGAAGGCCAACATCGGCAGGAGGGACATCAATCCGTTGCCAGACTGCGCCGCCGGTGAATCAGCCATCACCCTACATGAAAAAATAGATAAAACAGCAAAAACTTTGCATATCTGCATAACTTTTCTCGGTAAAAAACACGCAAAAACTCCAGACATTCTATCAAGCCTCCATATATTACGGAAGGACTTTTTTGGGATCGACGGGCTGACGATCACCGCCGGTCACCGTATTGATCTCTAGATATAATTGTGACTTCGTTGTAATTGTTCCGCTTTTACCGACCTTCCCTATTATTTTGCCTTTTTTGACTTTCTCGTTGGCCTTAACACTAGCCTCCTGAAGATTGGCGTAAATCGATATGGTATTCTTGGATGCATGTTTAACGACGACGGTAATGCCATACGCTGCGGCATCCCCCTCTGGACGTCCCGAAATTATGACGATTCCATCGGCTATGGAGCGAACCGGAGTCCCGGCCGATGCATCGATCATGATGCCACCATCAGTGAAGGGCTGCGATACCTTGGATTTCCCATCGACTATTGGCCACACATAATCTGATGGAGCCTCTTCTTCCTGTTTGGCCGCATCATTTGAATCAACATGATTTATATCGTCGATCGTAATTTCTTCCTCTTTTTTCTCGACCTGTTCAACGGGGGCTTCGTCCTTTTCTTTTACTGGTGTTTTAGGGGCGGTTTCAGAACCATCAGGTTTGAGGATTATGAGAATTCTCTGGCCAACGTAGAGCTGATATGGAGGGTGCAGTTTGTTCAGTTTAATGAGGTCAGATCTAGACATACCATACTGAGTGGCAATGGATCCGACTGTATCTCCTTCTTCGACGATGTGATATGGATCCACCCTCTCGATCTGGATGACCTCAGGGCCTCCATCCTGGCGATTGCTCGAGCAGGCCGTGAGAGCAACCGCCAACACTGCTCCACAAAGAGACCTTAAGCTCATCATGCGAATAACTCTTTCAAAACGGATAGTGATATCATATCGGTCATATTCAGAGACAGTGGGGTTATCGAAACGTAGCCACTATGTATGGCTCCGAGATCCGTATCCAATGCGCTGTGTTCCTCAGTCTTTCTATACTCAGCTGGCCCAATCCAGAAGTATGGATCCCCCCTCGGATCAAACGACATAATCACATGATCCTCGATGGTGCGTGTTCCCTGCCTGGTCAGCAGGATACCTTTGACATCCTTAACGTCTACCGATGGGAAATTGACATTCAACAATACGTTTTTAGGAAATTTGAATTTTTCTATGATGAGTTTTATGACGATCGGAGCGTATGTCTGTGCTACATCCCAACTAATACTTCCATCTTTATTCACGTTCTGGCTAAAGGCGATAGCCGGAATTCCTAGGAGGATTGCCTCCATAGCGGCCGCCACCGTCCCTGAATACGTGATATCTTCCGCTAAATTTGAATCACAATTAATGCCGGAAAACATGAAATCAGCCTTTTCGGGCATGACATGACGCGCCGCCATGACGACGCTATCAGTCGGAGTTCCATTGACAGAAAATCGCCGTTCACTGTGTTCTATTAATCGTAGGGGAGTCTTCAGGGTCAATGAATGCCCCGCGGCACTCATATTTGAATCAGGGGCAACGACCGTTATATCATCCGTGAACTTTTTCGTGACACTTTCCAGGACGGCGAGTCCGGGGGCCCCTATCCCATCGTCATTACTCAACAATATCCTCATACTATTCTCCCGATAAATATTCAACTATAAGATTTAATTTCAAAATCCCTTCTCGTGTAAGGATTACCCTACCATCTCTCAACATTATATATGAATTTTTCAGAAGAGATTGAATTTTATTATTAATGCTGTGGGTTTCCCTTATTCCTAAGTCAATTTCTTCCATATTCAATCCGACAGAAGATCTAAGCCCCATTATCAGCCTTTCTTGAAATTCTTCCTCTATACTCAAATATTCAACATCAAATACCGCATCTCCTGATGCCCATTCTAACCATCTGTGTACATCGGGTGTTTGCGCAATGGCGAGTTTCCTACCATTAGACCTCTTCCCAAACTCTCCATAACCAGTCTTCTGCTTCGTCGAGCCGGTACTCAAATCCTCATGTACACCAAAGTACACTCCGGTTCTGCGTGCCGGCTCTCCTTCCATAAGATCTGATTCTGAAGGTTTGGGAAGAGGTCTATTAACAGAGATTCGACTATGAGCTCCCGGGCCCACACCGTAATAATCCTCATATTTCCAATACGATATATTATGCCTACACTCAAATCCTGGCCTTGCAAAATTGGATACTTCGTAACAGTTAAAGCCGGCCCTTTCGGCGGTATCAATGGTCTCCTCAAGGAAGATGCTACTACAATCAGGATGAGCCAACTCTCCGGAATCGATCATATTCTTCATCCTCGTTCCCTCCTCGATTATGAGCTCATACAAAGAGATATGCTGGATTGGCCATTTAAGGACCGTCTCTAATTCCTGAATCCATTGTGCCGGCTTCTGATTCGGTCTATTGTAGATTAGATCCACCGAAATATTGGGGAAAATCTCGGACATTTCAAAGACGAATTCCTGGGCTTCGGAGGCCGTATGAATACGCCCCAGCATCGTGAGATCGTCATCGATTATTGATTGAACTCCAATAGATAATCTGTTAGCCCCCTTCCCAAACTCTCCATAATCAGCTTCTTGGTTCGTCAATCCGGTGCTAGATTCCTCATGTACACTCAAGTACACGGCAGGTCTGTGCGCCGTCTTTCTTTCCAATAATTCTGATTCTGAAGGTTTTGAAAGGGGTCTATTGATACCAGTATTCCCAAATGGATTACATTTCGGATTTGCCTCTAGCGTTATCTCTGGATTATTTACCCTGAAATGTGTGTGAATCGTATCGAGCAGCTCCGTGATGAACCAGGATGGAAGGAGAGATGGTGTTCCTCCCCCGAAATAGATACTGGTAATCTCCTCGGATTTGTAATAGATCTCCTTGAATCTTAGGAGAATCTTCTTGTATAGCGATAGCCATTCGGTATATTCGATCCGTGGAGGAAGAACTACACTATTAAAATCACAGTAATGGCATTTCGAAAGACAGAACGGCCAGTGTATGTAGATAGTGCTCATAAAATCCAACCATGCAGTTTATCTGTATTATAGCGACATGAGTATGTCAGCAGAATCATCTTCTTTTATCCACCTTTTAGTGGTATAATATCCCTATGATAGGCGCCAAAACGATAGAAAAATGACACATTCAATAAAATTATCAGATGAAGCGTATAGGATATTGCTGAGGATTGCAAAGGAAGAGGGCCGGTCTGTAACGAAACAAATTGAGGTACTGGCGAAGAAGCTTGAACGGGTGTGTATCACGTCAAACAATGAGGAGATCAACGGTATATTCTTGCGTGACTCTTATATCGAAGCCTTAAAACAAGCAGAGAAAAGAGACGTGATTCGAGTCGGGACATTTGAAACAGTGGAAGAGCTCGATGAAAAACTGGGAATTTAGCTTCACACGGTTATTTGTGAAACAAAAGGCTTTCTTGAAAAAAAACAACAGAAACGCATCGGACAAGCTTGGACACATTCTACTCTCGATACGAGATACACCGCGTAACGGCCTTGGGAAGCCGGAGCGTTTGAAGTATCAAGATAGGGAAATTTGGTCACGTCGGATAGATAAAAGTAATCGCGTGATTTACGAAATTATTGAAGAAGAAGGCGCCATCATAGGAATATCGTGTCTCGGACATTATGACGACTGAGAGTTATGCTTAACGTATCGTTTTTATCTGTATTATAGCGATTGGAATGTGTCAGTAGAATCATCTTTTTTTAGCCACCTTTTATGTTGTACATTATTGATGCAAGATCGTAAAAGGCATATGAGAACACGATGATGACAGAATTTCTATACTTAACTGATAGTTATTTGTTTGAGACAACGGCTAGGGTTGTTCAACAGACCGCAGATTACTTAATTTTAGACAAAACAATTTTTTATCCGCAGGGAGGTGGACAGCCGTGCGACCAAGGAAGCATCACCGCATACGGAGTCGAAATCTTTATAAATCTTGTACGTATGGTTGATGAAGAAGTTCACCATTATGGTGAGATTACAGGCCCGATTCCAGAGCACGTCACTTGCCGAATCGATAAGAATCGGCGTATATTAAATGCAAAACACCATACGGCTGGACATTTATTAGCGGGCTGCCTAGAATGTGCTCATCCACAACTAACGGCCACGAAATGTCACGCTTTCCCCAATGAAGCTTATGTAGAATTCAAGGGGGCCGTAGATTTACAACCGCAGTCCATTCAAGAATTGGTAAATCAATCCATCAAGCAAGAAATCCAGACTAAAGTATTTGAAATTGATCTCGCATCATTCGAAAACAAATATTACAGACTGCCGTACACAGTGCCTTCCAACAAACCTTTTCAGGTCTTACAAATTGGTGATTATAAGCCTGTTCCCTGCGGCGGGACCCATCTATCGAACACAAGTGAAATTGGAAGTATCCTTATAAAAAAGGTAAAAACAAAAGATGGAGTATTAAAAGTTTCATACGAAGTTTGTGAATCTCGCTGATTTGTATACATATGTGATTAAAGGACATTTAATAATTTATCAATAATATAACATTATGATATACCATACTTATAATGGATTAATAGGAAGTATTGTGCTGAATAAGATATGCAAAACATTAAGGATCATAGGGATAGCCGCAGTATTAGGAGGAGGAGTTGGGCATTGTCTTGCCTCAGAAGAAGAAGTTGCTGGGGGAGACTATGTGGAACTCAATTATATTTTCCCTATCCAACGATATCTTGAGAAGCTGGCCCTCCTAAACTTCAATGATGTTGGTCACTTGATATTCGAGGATAAGGTGGTCTGTAAGACGCTTCTTGAGAACTACCCAGACTTTACGGAATACCCAATTCAAGAGGGGGAGTTTGGAGCGCTGGTGACAGAGTTGCTGGGTGAAGTGCCAGATGAAACTCAAGATGTCGTCCGTTTTGGCTACGATCCCGCGCAACTGCTGTGCTCAGTGATCCTCAAGAACTTGTGGAGCTCCACACGGTTGGGGTTGATTCCTCAAGAAAGCCTGGGGTCCGGGCTTGTCATGGCCATGAGCGCTTGTACGTCTGTAGGGATTCGAAAGCCGATTGGTCGCTCTATACCTGAGCGCTGGGCTGGCTGGCACGGAATCCCAGGGATGAGACCTCTCCCTTTATCTCGTGAGTACTCGGAAGATGCATGGATTCTTTTGTTGGCAAGCTTTTGTGCTTTGGGGAACATGGAGATTTCGGAATTCTGTGACGGATCTAAGCCGGAAGTCTCACCGTCTCCCAGCTGGCCCTGGTACGGATTATCGCTGTCATCCGGAGTGGGCGCCGTGTGTTCAGCCTATAAGCTGGCCCATTCTACAGATCCTTGGAATAGAAATCTTTGGCTGGCACTGTCTACGGCCTTGGGAATTACGTGCGTTGGAAGCGCTTATGCCGGCCTAACTGCCTGATTTGTATCTTTGAAATAAATTTCATGAATAGACCTCTATCGTAAACTTCTAGAATCAGAGGTATTGGAAGGAAATACGGCGCACAGACCTGCAGTGTACTTTTATGTACACCAAGAAGCTGATTATGGAGAGTTAGGGGGAAGATATCTAACCCGTTACCCTGGGTGCCAGCCAATTGGGCCACATAAGCTTGACGTTGTAGTATATTATGTCCTCTTCTGAACATTTAATGCCACCGCCGAACGGTACCTGTGATATATCATATTTCGTGTATTCCTCGTCCAAGCATCTATTATCACTTCCCCACTTCAGGCATGGAGCATAGAAAGCATCTATACACAGGTTCACCAACGTATCTCGTCCTAACTGTCCATTCCTCACGGCCGCATGGAAGAATATATCCCTACAGAATTGTTGATGTTGTATATCGACTGCTCTGACCTCATATCTGCTTCTGCCAATAAGCGATATTATCGTCCTTGCATGCTTGGATGAACACAAACCAGGAGCCAATAGAATCAGCACCTCTCTAAATCTCTGCTGATTTAGTTCATTCATAGAATGGAGGTTTAATCCGCAGTAGTCCACAAGTCCTCTAAGATCAGAGTCTCTGAGTGAATTGAGTGCCTCTCTTGCTATTTCGTCTTCCCCTATCGTATCTAGGAGCCTGGCTTCCGTGGGCCCAAGATCATAGTCGTTGTCGCCCGGTGTGTGTGTATCACAGTAATCTTCCCATAATGTCCCATCTCTATTCAGTTTCGCAAGTTCCTCATCAACAATTTCATGCACAGAATCACAATCTACAGTACAAAAAGCATCATGAGTAAATACATAGGCACTGAGTACTGCAATAGACAACAACTTCCTCATTAAATCATCCTCCCCAAGGATTTATAGTCTTATTTTACCATATATTTATTTATCCAAGCAAGATTGAAGTTAAGAGTTTTGTATAATATTGCGGAGAGAAGTTATACTGGCCATCATAGTCATTTCGGCTATCATCACACCTCCCGATGCGTTCAGTATGTTCTTCTTGGCGGTACCTCTAATAGCCCTCTTCGGAATATCAATATTAATCTGCAGAATTATTAGTGATAATAAAGAAACAAATAGATAAATGTGATAAAATAAGGCTATGGCGCTTCTTATTTCCAGATTGCTATGAGAAGACGTCCATAATAGACCTATATCCCGCTTTTTCATGCAGGATCTTGTAGATCGTAGTGCAGATGGGCATTTCTACTCCCAGCCTCTGCACAAGATTAAAAATCTGCTTGGAGGCGTCATATCCTTCATATACCGTCGTATCGGAGTTAATGATGGTTTCAGGGTCAATTCCTTCGGCCACCTTCTTGCCGAGGCTGGTGTTCCTAGAGTTAAGGCTAGAGACCGTCAATACGAGATCCCCCAGCCCACAGAGTCCGCAAAATGTTTCTTCCTTAGCGCCGAGCTTGAGTCCCAATTTCCTGGTCTCCAACATCGCGAATGATAATAATGCTGTGAGTGCGTTCTGACCGAGTTCGAGCCCCAGGACGATCCCACTGGCAATGGCGATGACATTCTTTATGGCCCCGCATAACTGGATTCCCACCATATCGTCCATGGGCCTTAGCCTTAGATATTTATTCGATAATTTGGAGGCGCATTCCTCTGCATCGGATATATCATGAAATGCTATATCGGATGCCGATGGCTTGAGCGCCGCTATTTCGGTCGCGAAATTGGGGCCAGATAAATAGCCAATCTTGGAGTCCGGTAGTAGGGCCCCGAAATCATCCACCAAGAAATTACCGTCCTGAGTAAGGCCCTTAGAGCATATGATGATATTCTGACCATTTATTATATTTTTAATGTCGTTCAGGATACTTATACTGGGTTTGACCGGGAGAACCCACAGGTAGTAATCAAAAACATCAACACTGCTGATATTATACGCATTATCTATCCTGATATTTTTAGGGATCTCAAAATCGCTTAAGAATTCGTTACGCCTGGATAATTTCATGGCCCGAACATGTTCATCGAAAAACGAGAATAATGACACGGCGCAATTATTGGAGAAGCATATGGCGAGGGATGTACCGAATGCGCCGGCACCTAAAACACCTACCTTAGTCATTCGCGAATACATCAAATGTACCGAGATCAGCTGGGTCTATCTTCGTGAAGACTATCTCTGGTTCTCCGATATTGACCGTCACCGGAATCCTTTCTTTGATGAGGATGACGGGTTCATATGGGATATTCATCTGCTTCAGGATCTTCGCGGTACTGATCGGGATGAACGGCATCAGGAACTTCGTGGTAATATACGTCTTCTCCAGCAGAAGAAATAGCACCGTATGCATCCTGATTGTATTTCCCTCTTTCTTTAGGGCCCACGGCTTCTGCTTATCTATATATTGATTGGCAAATGAAACGGCGTCCTCTAATCTTTCTAGGCACTTACTGAATGCGTATTGGTGCATGGCCTTCATGGCCTCCGTCAGAGCTTCATCGACGTTGCCCGCGAATATCGCGTCATCCTCCTTGAAGTCTCTCTGCTTCGTGACAACTCCGTCGGAGTGAGTCTTGATGAATGACAGGAGCCTATAGCAAAGGTTTCCAAAAGAATTCACTAAGAATGAATTATGTCTACCAATGAAGTTCTCGAGCGAGAAATTTCCATCATCGCCAAATGGTATCTCCCTCATTATGTAGTATCTCAGTGCGTCCGATCCAAATAGCTTACAGTATTTTATGGGATCCTGGACGTTCCCGACGGACTTAGACATCTTCTCGCCTTCACTCAGCCACCACCCATGAGCCACGATTTGCCGTGGTGGTTGGATACCGGCCGCCATCAAGAATGCCGGCCAATACACGGCATGGAACTTAATGATCTCCTTCCCGACGAAATGGACGGAGTTCTGCCAAAACTCATCCTTATTCTGATGGGCGTTATCTGGATACCCGTTCGACGTCAGGTAATTAACTAGGGCATCCAGCCAGACGTAGACCACGTGCTTCGGATCCTTCGGGACCTTAATCCCCCACTTAAACGTCGTCCTGGTGACCGCCAAATCCCTCAGGCCCTGCTGAACGAAGCTTATCACTTCATTACGGCGATGAAGCGGCATTATAAAATCTGGATTATTCTCATAGAATCTAATCAACTGATCATTGAACGTCGATAATCTGAAGAAATAACACGGTTCGGTCATGTATTGAACCTCGCCCCCAAGTGGGGATTTACCGTCGACTAATTCATCCTCCGAGAAATATGCTTCATTCCTAATGTCGTACCAACCCGAATACTCTCCGAGATACAGATATCCATTCCTCTTTATTTCTTCCCAAAAATATTCGACGGCTTTTTTATGGCGTAACTCTGTGGTCCGTATAAAATCATCGTTCTGAATATTCAAAAATGGCAATAAATCTCGAAATAATTGCGAATTTTGATCGACGAATGATTGTGTATCAATTCCAGCATTCTGAGCACTCTGCTCGATTTTCTTACCGTGTTCGTCCGTGCCCGTCGTGAATTTAACGTCATGAAGCAGCATCCTGCGGAATCTGGCGAATATATCACAGGCGATCGTCGTATATGCATGCCCAATATGGGGCTTAGCATTGACGTAATATATTGGGGACGTTACATATACGGAGGACTTCAAATCAACACCATCAGCCGTAAGGACAATACCGACGGCCGCCAGTGTAACATACTTTCAATATAAGATACAGAACTGTAGAGGGGTGCCTATCCAAATTGAGCTGTTACATATGTTACATGTAGTGTGAAGTTGATTACAGTTCCATCTGGGTATTCTACTGGTAAAATCCGATCATCGGTTGTTTCGGAAATCAGGGCTGGTGCCGAAAAGTTACGACGGGATTTATTTTCAGTGGTTACAACAGTTATACAGATGGGGGTGAACTCTGATATGGGGTCGAGGATTGATAAGTGTTTTTGGAGTAACGGTAGAAGTGGTCCAACTGGACTCTGCACTACTAGCTCTACAAATTGCGGATATCTGGACCTTCTGGAGGTGTGATAAACTGTTTTTGGATCTGGCGAGCTCGATAGGGGATCGATTTTCCATCCTAGCAACCAGGGGTGCCCCAGAGGACGTAGATCTGGTAGGGAGACAATGTCTTGTCCACCTATTACCGCGTGTGAGAAGAGCATTGGCGTCTCCCAATCTCCCCTTGGACTGGGGAACTCGAACACTTCTGGGAACGCTACCCCCTTCTTTGGGAGGTGTTGGGTGCCATCCTCTATTAGAGACTCCAATAGCATGGACGTGATGGAATCTATCTGAGTGATGGTTCTTTTGATTAATTTAGGATTATCTTTATCCTTTGAGTAGATAATGGTAAATTCGTAACGGCCATCAGGAGCCGTCACGCGAGCAATGGCCACTGGGGGAAATAGATCCTTCCGTACTTGCTGGCTCATCTCCTCTGGAGTACTTGGGATCTGCAGTGTTGGGTATTTTTGGGGTTGTGGGTAATCTTGGCCTTCGTCGCAATGAGGTTGATGATCCTGCGGCTTTTGCCTACGGACGTATCGTGGACTTGGCACCCGTCTTTCTTCTGCTTTAACGCGGAGATCGAGTTGAATTTCCTCTAGAGTTTTCCCTGTGAATTTCTCCAGCTCCTGGACCCACGGCATGACGATCCATTCTCCGTAGGCTGTCAATATTATTTTCGTGAACTCCTCGTATGCTTGTTGTGGGATGCCTTCTGCTTTTCTTACGTACCTTGTGTCCAGTCCATACTTTATAGACGTAATGGTCCGGCCTAGCCTTATTACTTTGTGTATTCCTGCCTGCAGCAGCATATATAAGACTTGTGATTTGGTGAATTGTTGGCCATCTCCATCTATGACTATGTCTCCTGTAAAGGTAAGATGTTTATAGAATGGTAATTGGTCGTATCTCGTTTGGTTGGTGTAAATTTGTCGTGCCATTTGGTATAATATAGTCGCTGAGTAGAAATGCAAACAAATGTCTGGGTTATACCATTCTGGATAGTCAGGCTTTGTTGGCTTCGTAACAAGTTCGGTACTCTCTTCCTCTTTTTTGCGTTCCTGAGCACTGTCACTCAATTGATCTTCGAAGTACTGTGTACTGTCACTCGATGGCTCGTCGGGATCCGGGTCTTGTGCACCAAATCCGATACTGATTGTTAGCACTGCGTGGATTATCACCTTGCTTTTTATGTATTTTAATGCGTAAAAATGCATGCATATTCAGTAAACTCTCTCAGAGTGCCGATGTTATTTGGGTTTATCTTGAATGTCAAGTGTTATAACTGACTTAATATTTTAGAGCAGTATACAGTGGTCTCGAATTGTGGAAGAGTTTGAAATAAATAGAGTGCTGAAAATTAATTGAAGCTAACCTTGCAAAATAATGCTGTTTAGAGAATAATATACGTAACGGGAAGTAGCGCAGCCTGGTTAGCGCACTATTCTGGGGGGATAGGGGTCGGCGGTTCGAATCCGCTCTTCCCGACCATGAGTGTCTAACTTATGTTTTACACTACCTAAGTATTTGTAATAAATGATTGTATATGTATTGAATAACTCCGTATTGATAAATAGTATTCATACATGAAGAAGAATGCTAAAAATTCTTTTTTATTAGCAAAAATTTAATAATTTTAGTATAGAGTGAATATTAGCGGGGTATGTTATTGTTAAAATAAATTTTTTATTACAATCATCAACAGTCGAAATTGTTGGTTTATTTATATATTCGTTCTTGAATATGTTCTTGTATATAATTATTATCTAAATAACAGACTCCGCTCTTCTCCATCCTTTTTACATCAATAATTATGCGTTGATGTCGGCTCTAATTCTCCTCCTTTTTCAAGTCTGAAAACAGTCATTTGATACCATGGCTATTGATTAGGAAGTACGCAAATTACGTGTGGCGAAAAGCAATGGCATCAGCTGTGGATACGTTAAATTTAGATTTCCTATAAAAATTACAAAACATTAACTAATTTTTAATTTTTTTTGTTTTAGGCTTGGAATAGTAGTGTAATTGGTAATGACGTATTTCGTTACTAATTTGAGGGAATTTAATCGATGGCGGAGAGTAGGCAGCATACTCTTGGAAGAATCAGAAAGCCCAGAGTGCACATAACGTATGACGTTGAGATAGGAGATGCAATCGAGAAGAAGGAACTTCCATTTGTGGTCGGAGTCATGGCAGATCTTTCAGGGCAGCCAGAAATTCCTCTTCCCATCATGAAAAGCAGGAAATTCGTCGAAATCGATCGCGATAATTTCATGGAAATAATGGAGGTAATTCATCCGAGGTTAGTCATCAGGATCGCCAATAAACTTTCTGATGAAACTCCTGAGATGAGTGTAGAATTACTTTTTAAGAATATGTCAGACTTTGAACCACAAAGTATCGCAAAAAATATTCCAAGTCTAAAAGTACTTTACGATAAACGTGATGCTCTAAAAAATCTGATAACCAAGATGGACGGTAACGATGCCCTGGAGGCTCTGTTATCTCAGCTCATGAAGAATAATGATATGCTAAAAAAGTTAAAGGAAGAAATTGATGATCGTATGGAGAAGAGTGAAGGCCAAGGAAAAGAGTCCGGGGAAGAAGGAGTATCTGAATGATACTAAATTCCTTTCGGACACATCCAGAGCCAGTCTTTATGGAAAGTTTAGAGAGACATCCATTGCAGGAGAAAGAAAATGCCCGATGAAATAATCATTATACCAGAAGATGAGAGTATCCTCGATATCCTTCTGCATGAGCGGAAGATGGCACGATTCCCAGAGCAGGAGGATGTGGCCATTGAGCTGCTTTCAGCTTTCATTGAGGAGATGTTGGGATTAGAAGAGCTTCCCGCTGAAAATGGTGTGGTTTCCTTCATAATGCGAAGGATAGTCGAGATTGACGAGCTGCTATCGGATCAGATCAATGAGGTGTTGCATCATCCAGATTTCCAGAAACTGGAGGGATCGTGGAGGGGCCTGCATTACCTCGTCATGAACACGGAGACCGGTACCCGCCTCAAGATAAGGGTCCTAAATTCTTCGTTGAAAGATTTAAGAGATGATTTGGGAAAGGCCATAGAATTTGATCAAAGTGAATTATTCAAGAAGGTATACGAAGAGGAATATGGTACCTTCGGAGGCTCTCCTTACTCATGCCTCATAGGTGATTACGCCTTCACGAATCACCCACAGGATATATTGTTCCTGGAGCATATGGCATCATTAGCGGCCGCGGCACACGCTCCGTTTATCACAGCGGTTTCCTCTATTTTCTTCAATCTTGATAAATTTGAAGACATGCCATTACCCAGAGATCTAGCAAAAATATTCGAATCCCCAGATTACATTAAATGGACATCCTTCCGGAATTCGGAGGATTCGAGGTATGTATCCCTGCTCCTGCCGCGTATTCTGATGAGGTTACCGTATGGACCTAATACCCTACCCGTCGCTGAATTTAATTTCACGGAGAATGTTGGGGTGGGTGACACCGATAAGTTCTGCTGGGGAAATCCGGCGTACGCCCTGGCTCAAAGAATAACGAATGCATTTGCTCTGTATAGCTGGACGGCGGCCATCCGAGGGGTCGAAGGGGGAGGTGTTGTCGAGGGTCTGCCTACCTACGTCTTCAAGACCCTTGAGCGGGATATGGCCGTAAAATGCCCGACTGAAGTCGCCATAACGGATCGTCGAGAAAAGGAATTGAGTGATCTTGGGTTCATTACCGTGAGTTACTGTAAGGGATCTGATTTTGCGGTCTTCTTTGGATCTCAGACGAGCCAAAAGCCGAAGGTTTATAATCTCGATACCGCCAATGCGAATGCGGCCATCTCCGCGAGATTGACGTACCTACTGGCCGCATCCAGATTTGCCCATTACATAAAGGTCATGATGCGGGATAAGATCGGCGTCTTCTTAACGAGGGAGAATGTTGAGGTCTATCTAAATAACTGGCTGGCTTCCTACATCCTCCTGAATGATAATGCTCCGGCTCAGACTAAGGCGGCCTATCCACTCCGAGAAGGCAGGATAGACGTGTATGACGTCCCTGGATCTCCAGGGGCTTACAAATCCGTCATTTATCTGAGACCTCATTTCCAGATGGAGGAGCTAACGGCTTCGATCAGATTGGTTGCTGATCTCCCCGCTAGAGCCGGGTAATTCTTGTGGATGTAGTGACATGATATCGATAAATAAGTTCGGTTTAATAATCCTCCTTGCATTATTCATAGGTACAGCGTATGCAAAGCCCGTCACCGAAGGGTATCTGTCGAAGTTTATAAATTGGCTTTCGAAGCTTACGGAAGAAAACGACGTCAGGAGTATAGTAAAAAAGCATAAAGAAGCCGTTGTATTGGTTGCGTTCGTCAATCATGGCGCCGAGGATGATGGCCTGATCTATAATGCGGCGATGATGAAGTATGCGGCGAAACGCGATTGTAGGACGTGGGTGACATCTGGAGTCATGATTTCAGAGGATGGTGTCGTCTGTGTACCGAATGAATACGTCGGGAATGCTGATCGAATTTTCGTTCATATCGATAGCGAGGATTCTAAGGATGGGATCCTGAATATGACGAAGAATGTCTATGAGGCGAGAAAGATAAAGCTGATCCCTGCATTAAATCTTGCATTCCTTCAAATTACTCCTCGAGAGAAAGAGAAGTTTCAGTGCTTCAAATTGGGGAACGATGCGACCTTGATCAATAAGCCAGATATAATTTTGTACAACTATTCACTGATTATAGGAAAAACAAAGGGAGACAGTTTTGTGAACCATACACACCCCGCAAATTCAAATCCTCATTTCGATGTATTTGCAGCTACAGCCGTTAAGCTGCAATTCGGTAAAGTGAAGGGAGTCCCGACTTTATTACCAGAAAATCCAGTTGGCGCATGTGTCATCCCTGAAAATGCAGGAGGAGCCGTCATTGTTTATGATGGCAGCCTGATGGGGTTGGCTCACGTCTGGTTTGATCAATACGGAATTCCTCATCAGTCCGCGATTCCAATATCAACCATTAAACAGGGGATTCGTATTGCGGTCCCACGTCTGCTGAGGCACTCCGATAAGGTTTCACTTGGAATAAGGGTTAGGATCGGGAAAAAAATTGGAAGTATAAAGCGTTTCTTGGAGGCAGTAAAAATCGAAGACGAGCCAGTCGAGGTGGAATCAGTTGAGATAGGAGCCCCAGCCGAAGCTTCAGGAATCTTACCGGGAGATATCATCCTGGAAATTAACGGAGATAAGTGTCTGGACGTCGAAACATTCGAAAACTTGATTAAGCATTCGATTGGCGAACAAACAGTCATTTTCAAAATATTGAGGAGCAGAAAGATTTTGGAAATAGAAGTCAAGAGATAGTCTACTTAGTTTTTTTATCTAGAGAGATTTGAAGTTAACGATAAATTAACTTGTGATCCAGTAGACTTAACCACAAGAAAATATTTTATTATTTTTCATAATGTGAATAAATAAATGATGAAATTTAGAATGAATATAATAAAAGTATGCATTGTTGTAATATTAGCCGTTGTAATGAATAGAAAATGTTATGGCGGGACAGAGGCGTTCACCCAACTTAGCTCTTTCACCACTGAAGTACTAGATATACTCGTTTCACTTCAGAAGCGTAAGGTTTTTTTGCCTTAACAATGCTGGATTTCAAGCATTCATCGCGCTTAATTTTACGCGGTCACAAAGTAGAGCGAGTATAAAACTATACTCGTTCTACTTACCAAACGCATTATTTTTTGCTTTAATAACGCTGGATTTTAGGCATTCATTACACTTAATTTTATATGATTGAAAAGTGGAACGAGTATATTAATGAACCCTAATCTTGTTTTCATTATCCTTCTCTATACAGTGGGCTTCTTTCGAAACCTTCATAATCAGATCTTATGGAAGGAGATCCGGCACGCAGACCTGCCGTGTGCATTGGTGCCCACCAGGAAGCTGATTCTGGAGGTTCGAGACAAAAGGTCTATCACAGCTTATTCCCTCAATACTCCGGAACAATTTTTCGATACGGCCCCTATAATTTGCCCAGAAATATGAGTTATCGATTCGTCGGTCAGAGTGGAATCATCGGACTGCATTACGACCTCTATTGCGACGGCCTTATTGGCTGGGCCGATCGTTTCTGATTCATACACATCGAATACATTGACGTTCCTCACGTATTCTATCCGTAACTTCTTGATGCTCTGTAATATTTCGGAGACATTCAGCTCCTTCTTCACTATAAATGAGAAATCTCTAGTCGTTGGCTGGAATTGCGATATAATCACCGGCGGATTTGCCCTAGTCTCCTGCAACTCCGGTATGCAATCCAGAATGAGCTCGAAGCATACCACGGGCCCCTCGACGTTCATCTCACTCAAAATGTATGGATGAATTTCACCGAACTGTGCGACGACCGTATCTTTCTGGAAGATATACGTCCCACTACGGCCGGGATGGTAATAGGATGGAGCCTCCGTCAATAGGCGGTATCCCGATATCGTCATCCTTAAAATCCGCTCCAAATCTTCCTTGATGTCAAATACAGATACGGCGGCCTGTTTATGACGCCATGTTCGATCAGTTTTATTTTCAGAGATTGTGGCTGTAAGGACATTTTCTTCGATAATCTTACCATTTATTATGTTATATCTTTTGCCAACCTCGAATATCCTACTATTTTTCTGACTCTTACTCTGCGCCAATTTAATGGCCTTTATATGAGAAGCGATGATACTCGGCCTCATCGTCGAAAATTCAGTCGTCGCCGGATCTTTTATCACGACGTGCCTTTCTGGGGACATGAATAAAAGCGCCGTCTTTTTATCGATAAAAGAAAACGTTTTAATTTCATGGTAGCCGTTATGGGCCAATGAATCTCCAACCCTATCTATGGTGTATGATCTATTTATTGGATCTATTCTATCCAGTTCTTGCTCTTGAATATTATCGTACCCCATGATCCTCAAGATCTCCTCGATTACGTCTTCTTCGATGCATAGATCATGCCTCCACGATGGAGTCTCTATTATCATATGATCGTTTCCGATTTCTTTGACCATCATACCGAGCTCCTCCATTATCCCCACAGCCGACTCGAAGTCATGCTTAGATAACCCAGATAATGCCGAGAATTTCGAGAATGTAAGATTGATCGTATTCTGATTAGACGGTAATGTCCCGCAAGTCTTATAATTAGATATACTGGGCGCTCCTCCACCGGACGAAATAAGGAACGACGCATACCGGACGGCGTACTCAACGAGGTTTGGATCAATTCCGCGCTCGAAACGAGTCCGGGAATCGGTGATGAGGTTCAGGGCCTGCCCGGCCTTAGCAATCGTGACTTTATTGAAGAATGCGCCTTCGATGAGGATACTGTGCGAATCCTGAGAAAACGCCGACGATTCACCTCCCATTATCCCGGCTATCGATAGGATTTCAGATGGAGTCGATACGACGATCGCCCCCGGCGGAAGAGTTGTGTTCTCACCGTTTAGGGTACGTATTTTCTCACCTGCGCTAGACTCCCTAATAATAATCTGCTCCGATAGTTTATCGAGGTCAAAAATATGGAGGGGTTGTCCGATGTCGAAGCAGATGTAATTCGCGACATCCACCGGGAAATGGATTAGACGTTGCCCGATGGCCTTGAGTCTTCCGGCAATATGGTCTGGGGTTATACCAGAGATATCTTTGATTATCAAAGTGGAGAAGAAAGAACAATTCGGCGTTTTAATTTTAATATCAATTGGATTCGTTATACGTTCGTGCAGATCAAATGATGGTAGATCCTTCAGGGTTCCGGCACCGGCGGCCGCGAGATCCCGGGCCAGGCCCCTGACACTGAAACAGTCGGCCCTGTTTGGGGTAATGCTAATATCGAAGATTACATGATCGAGATGCAGGGCATGCGCCAGATCATCCCCCGTGGATAGTTCCTGATGCAATTCCATGATGCCATCTATTCCGTCATCTTCGAACATTAATTCTTCGGAGGAACACATCATCCCTTCGCTCACGATCCCCCTAATAGTCGTTTTTTTGAGGGGCTCCCCGAAGGCCGGGATGATGGCACCCTCCTTCGCGACGGCAACCTTTATCCCGGCCCTGGCATTCAGGGCTCCACAAACGATGCTGAGAGTACTATTACCTATATCCACCTCACAAATCTGTAATTTCTCGGCATTTGGATGGTGGGTTGTACTCCGTATATCTCCAATGACGAACCCCTGAAACTTTTGGACATTATCGATGATTTCTTCCACCTCTATACCGAGCCCAGTGAGGATCGTCGATATCTCATGATATGATAGATCGGTCTGTAAGTGATCCTTCAGCCAGTCCAACGTAAATTTCACGGTACCTTCTCGTATTGAATCAAACTAACGGGATTATACACTTTTTTATACCATCCAGGTTAACCCATAATTGAGATCATTGCATAACTCTCCTTTATTATTATAAATTCTTAATATGTATCAGTCCTATATTCGTAATAACTTACCCTATTCTATCCTTCACTTATTAAAGTTCTTCATTATCCTAGATTTTGCTATATTCCAATCTCTTGTCTTGATAGTCTCGCGTTTATCAACTACGTTTTTCCCCTTCGCAAGGGCAATACTGATCTTTAATAAGCCCTTATGATTGAAATACATCGTTAATGGGACCATTGTTAGCCCCTTCTTCTGTATCGCATTCAAAAATTTATTTCGTTGAGCTCTGTGGAGGAGGAGTATACGTGGCCTACGTGGTTCATGATTATTATAGCTAGCTTGCTTATATGCCGAAATATCCGCGTTAAAGAGACATAAATCATCTGTATTAGCCATGGCTCCCACAAAGGATTCGTTTATATTGACCTTACCATCCCTAATCGATTTCACCTCCGATCCCAGGAGAATAATACCTGCCTCAACGGTCTCGATAATCTCGTAGTTAAACTTCGCCTTCCTATTCTTCGCTACCACCTTAAAATTTTCGTTCTTTTTCTCTGCCATTTCTCTGATGCTTAAACTATATCTTTCCCAAAACTTTCCATAATTAGGGGATCTGGAAGAGATTCCTCCTACACAGAATCATATGAGTTCTCGATATCTTTTCCATTGCCTATGACCGCCAGCGTTGGCTTAGTCTTGAATAATCTATCGGCAACGGTGAGTATACTCTCCTTTGTCACAGCATTTATTTTTTCTGTAATTTCAGCGGGGGTAAAAAATTTATTCTGCAGGAGGAATTGATGCGCCATCCGTTCCATCCTGTTTCCAGAACTCTCCAGACTCATGAGTAACGATGCATTAATCTGCGTTTTTGCCTTTAGAATCTCTTCCTCTGTTAAAGTACTTTGAATCTTTTCAAATTCCTCTCTAATGATACTGATTACTTCTCTTGTTTTATCTGCATCACACGCTGCATACACACCGAATGTCCCAGTATCCACATAATTAGACGTAAATGAAAAGATCGAATAGACTAAGCCCCTTTTTTCACGGACTTCCTGGAATAACCTCGAAGACATCCCGGAGCCCAGGATCGTCGATAAAACAAAGAGATCGTGCTTTGCCTTATCGGTTTGGCTTAACCCTTCGTATCCAATGATAACGTGTGTCTGCTCCAGGTCTTTCGTC
Organism: Holosporales bacterium; assembly: GCA_031266135.1. GTDB lineage: Bacteria > Pseudomonadota > Alphaproteobacteria > RUG11792 > RUG11792 > JAIRNI01. Next base: position 27,966 of record JAISBP010000004.1, read on the forward strand.
TTGAATATGAATCCACCCTTATATTTCTGCTGTGTTGGATGGGGAACGTCGAATGTCGTCATATCGTGAGAATACCGTTCGGATAGATCGACTACTTCATCATGATTTACTCCACCACTAGCGCATAATATTATTTTATTCGTGGAATACTTTGATTTTAAATAATTATGGAGATCATTCGGTGAATAGGATTTAATTTCATCTTCGGTGCCCAGTATTGACTGTCCCAAATTTTCTCCTTCAAAGCATTTCTCCTGAAACATCTCGAAGACAAAATCATCGGGGGTATCGTTCATCTGCCTGATCTCTTGGATGATGACCATCTTCTCCTTCTCAAATTCCACGAGATCGAATTTGGAGTTCTGGATGATGTCCGTTAGGATATCGATCGCGAGATCAACATTCCCCTTCAAAATTTTCGCATAGAACGCCGTTATTTCCTTGCTGGTATACGCATTCATGTGCCCACCGACGGATTCTATTGCCTCCGATATTTCGAGGGCCGTACGCTTTATGGTGCCCTTGAACGCCATGTGCTCAAGGAAATGTGAAATCCCGATCTGGGAAAATGATTCATTGACCGAGCCAATATTGACGAATATTCCTATCGACACCGTCTCAAAATTGGAAATACAATCGGTCGCAATCGTTAATCCATTATTTAATTTCGATGTCTGTATACCCAATTTCTCCACCTTTCCCTAAACATTAAATCTGAAATTCATGACGTCCCCATCATGGACGACGTATTCTTTGCCCTCAATTCGCAGCATCCCCATTTGCTTGGCCTTATTCTCTCCTCCGCATTCGATATAATCATGCCAGGAAATCGTCTCGGCGCATATGAATCCCCGTTCAAAATCCGAATGAATAACGCCGGCGGCTTCCGGTGCCTTAGTCCCACGCTTAATCGTCCAGGCCCGTGCCTCCTTTGGTCCCACCGTAAAATATGTTATTAGGCCCAGGAGGGCATACCCTCCAGTTATCACTCTACTCAATCCCGTTGAATCAAGTCCAATACTATTCAGGAATTCCAACTTCTCTTCATCGGAATCGAGGAGAGAAATCTCGGCCTCTATGACGGCCGAAACCATCACGATCGGAGTATCTCCAACGTATTCCTTCACCTGCTTGGTATATTCATTCCCAGTCGCCAAATCCTCTTCGGGGACGTTACAGACATACATCACGGGCTTCGTCGTTATCAATTGCAATTGCTTTAGGATATTCTTTTGATCATCACGTATTTCTGCTGCGCCTGCTGGACGTCCCTGCTTCAGAACGTCATATACTGGATGCAATACCTCGAGGATCTCCCTGGATTGCTTATCCCCGGATTTTGCCTTCTTCTCGAGGTTGGGCATGCGCTTTTCAACGCTTTCCATGTCCGACAGAAGGAGTTCCGTTTCAATAATCTCGATGTCTGATTTAGGATCTATCTTCCCATCGACGTGGACCACATCCTCATCATCGAAACACCTGACGACGTGAATGATCGCATCTGTATCCCTGATATTCGCGAGGAATTTATTGCCGAGGCCTTCACCGGTACTGGCTCCCCGTACGATCCCAGCTATATCGATGAATTCAAGCTGAGTGGGCAGGATCTGCTTGGATTCAGCGAACTTCGCCAATTTGATTAGACGATCATCGGGGACGGAGATCCTCCCAACATTAGGCTCTATCGTGCAGAACGGATAATTCGCCGACTCCGCTGATGCCGTCGCGGTCAGTGCGTTGAATAACGTGGACTTACCGACGTTCGGAAGCCCCACAATCCCACAATTAAACCCCATATATTTACTGAGTTACTTTATCTTATGTTCTTTGAAGATAACGTGCTTCCTGACCCTCGGATCGTATTTTTTTAACTCGAGTTTATCGGGCATGGTCCTCGGATTCTTTTTCGTTACATAGAAAAAGCCAGTATTGGCCGAACTCAATAATTTAATCGTAATGACTGGACCTTTCGCCATAAAATAATACCCAAAAAAATCAAGATGGAGCGGGTGAAGGGATTCGAACCCTCGACCCCAACCTTGGCAAGGTTGTGCTCTACCCCTGAGCTACGCCCGCAAATCACGAGATTAAGTGTAGCATAATGGAGAATCGGTCTGCAAGGTCCTTATACTGAGTGTACAAGTTTACGCATGGCTACCTCCCAGAAGAATCGATGGCGTACTCAATATCTGATGCAAAACTAGCATTCTTCGAACATCGTAAAGAATAGTGCAATTTGAACTAATTCCGGCGTATGATATTATAAAGATCAGCTCAAAAAACAGATCAAAAGAATCAAATGAAATGGATCGGCATTCAAAAAATGGAATTCATAAATTGGCACGGATTGCATATATAGTAGTTATAGTATCACTATCCATACTGACGGTTATATCGTACAAATACGATCTGGGTAATAATCGTGCCACACAATCTAGGTCCTGTTAGGAAATTTTATATTTGGCAGAAAGTGTGGTATATAGTTGTTAATTTGATCTTAAACACAACATATACCACTCATGAAATATTACATATCTGAGAAAGATTGGCA
>JAISBP010000005.1 GCA_031266135.1 Holosporales bacterium
GGGCGTATTTAGGAACCGACTATAAGGTCATCGCTAGTTATGGGCACATCAGGGATCTACCGTCTAAGGATGGCTCCGTAGATCCATCGGATCACTACAAGATGCTCTGGGAAGTCAATGACCGCGGCAAGAAACAGATGAAGGAAATTCGCGAAGCCATAAGGCTATCCGATAACTTATTCATGGCAACGGATCCAGATCGCGAGGGGGAAGCAATATCTTGGCATATCCTGGAATTTCTAAAGGACAAGAAGCTGCTCCAAAATAAAAATGTGCAGCGGGTAGTTTTCCATGAGATTACCAAGGCGGCCATTATGCATTCATTCAGTCAGCCCACCCAGCTGAATCAGAACCTAGTCGAGGCGTATCTCGCGAGGCGCGTCCTGGACTATCTCGTTGGATTTTCGTTGTCCCCCATCCTTTGGAGAAAGATGCCGGGGGCCAGATCGGCGGGCCGTGTTCAATCCGTGGCCCTCCGGTTAATCGTCGAAAGAGAACTCGAAATCCAGGCCTTTATATCCGAGGAATTCTGGAGTATTCATTCGGATTTCATATCGAAGGACGGTGATTTCACGGCGAACCTCACCACTCTCGATGGAAAGAAACTCGATAAACTGGACATCAAGACTGAAGAGTCAGCCAATACGATCAGGGGACGTCTACTGCAGAAACAGTATCACGTCGATTGCATCGAGAAAAAATCTGTAAAACGCAATCCATATGCACCGTTTACTACATCGACTCTTCAGCAAGAATCTGTCCGTAAACTCGGCTTCAGTGCCAAGAAGGCGATGCAGATAGCCCAGAAGTTATATGAGGGAATATCGATTGATGGTACGTCGCACGGACTGATAACCTACATGCGTACCGATAGTACGGCGCTGTCGACGGAGGCCCTCGAAGGATCTAGATCCTACATCAAATCGGAGTTCGGAGATCAGTATCTCCCGAAGACGGCACGGGTATACAAGACTAAGACCAAGAATGCCCAGGAGGCCCACGAGGCCATTAGGCCGACATCATTTGCCAGGCCTCCACAAGCAATCCGAAAATACCTCTCGGAAGACGAGGCAGCGTTATATGGGCTCATATGGAAGCGTGCAGTCGCATCCCAGATGACGAGTGCCGTCATAGATCAAACATCCGTGGATATAGCCTCCCATGATAACGAGGCCGTATTTCGAGTCTCTGGATCGATCATCGTCTTCGATGGCTTCCTACGGCTATATACAGAGCAGGACGATGATAATGCCTCTGAAGATGGAGGAAGGTTGCCGAAACTGGCCGAGGGCGAAAAGGTCACTCTCAAAGATATTCGATGCGCACAGCACTTCACGCAGCCGCCACCACGGTTCAATGAGGCCAGTCTCGTGAAGAAGCTGGAGGAGCTCGGAATCGGGAGACCATCGACGTATGCGACCATCATCAACGTCCTGCAGGAAAGGAAGTACGTCACGCTCCAGAAGAAGGTCTTCATTCCGGAGTGTATAGGATTCCTCGTCGTGTCGTTCCTGAGGAACTTCTTTGCTAAATACGTTCAGTATGGCTTCACGGCGGATTTGGAGGAGGAACTGGACTCCGTATCGAACGGGAAGTTGGTCTGGGAGAACGTGCTGGATAAGTTCTGGGTGGAATTTAATGGGAGTATTACATCGGCCCGGGAACTCACGATAACCGAAGTCATTAATACCGTTGAAAAGGATCTGAATGACTACGTTTTCCAAGGAATCGATGAGGAGCGGAAATGCCCCGTCTGTAATGATGGACGCCTGAATTTGAAGTTGGGAAAGTATGGGGCTTTTCTTGGATGCTCCAAGTATCCCGACTGCAAATACACCAAACGATTGGGGGGGGCGGAAGGGGAAGCTGCATCACAGGTATCCGATGCTGAGCGGCCGAGTAAAATCGATGTCGGATGCGATCCCAACAATAATAACGACAAGATTTTCTTGAAGAAGGGGCCGTTTGGTTATTATTTGGAGTGGGAAAAGACGAAGGATAAACGCGAGGATAAAAAGAAGAAACCAAAAAGACTATCGATTCCAAAGTTCATAGAAAACCCGATGGAGATCACGATAGATGATGCCCTCACCCTAGATAGCCTCCCAAAAATTCTCGGGAAGCACCCACAGAGCGGTACCGAAATTCAGCTCGCCCTCGGAAGGTACGGCCCATTCCTGAAGATCGGAGATAAATCAGTGAAACTGAATAAGGATATATCTTTCCTTAGAATGACGCTGAATGATGCGGTTAAAGTTATTGGTGCCAACGAAAATGCGTAAAACACGGAAACGTTCGCTATTATCAGAAAGTTCTCACGTATGTGGAACTAATCTCTTTCTACAGATAAATAGTAGGCACATAGCCAGCGTACACACGCAAGCTCCATAAAGAAATGCCATGTGCTCTCCTTTCCACTGCGAAATAGTGCCAGCTAATGCGCAAGCTGTAGCCGTCGATGCAGAGACTATCAGGTAGTACACGCCGAATCCTGTCCCCCTCAAATCCTTCGGCACATAATCCGAGACGAGGACTGCGAACATCGAGTCCGCTATACCACGTTGAACTCCCCAGAAAACGGTCCCCATGAATACGGTCATCAATCCACCGGCGAGCCCAAGTGTCAAATGAGATAAGAATAGGAAAAATATTCCGACGAATAAAATTTGTACACGGCTAACTCGATCCGATAGTTTACCGACTGGATATGATACAAAGAAAGTCAATAGATTATAGATTAGAGTAATTAACGTTCCGTACGCCATATCCAATCCAAAATTACTGCACGCATGGAGAGTGATGAAGACTTCACTGAACCTGCCGCACATCGTCAGGATTACCACCAGCATGAGTATCCAAAACTTTGTCCCCAATAATTTCATGTCATGGATTTTGAGTTTTCTATGTTTATGCTCTTTTTCCGTATCAGCATTGATCTGATCTCGCTTTTTATCGTGCACGAATGCTATCAGGATGAAGGTCGCCATAAATGCAGGTATCGATGCCAACATAAACAATAATTTGAAGTTATAGTGCGAGCACTTCATGACAATGATACCGAATAAACCTCCGAGTGTTGAGCCTACAACTGCAAGAGATTGCCTCAGACCGAAGCACGAGCCCTTATGCTCCTTTTTTGCTAAATCGCTTATTAGGGCTTCCCTGGGCGTGGCCTGAACGCCATTACCGACTCTATCCATAATACGGGCCAATAATACTTCATTAAAAGATTTGGAGAGAGAGAGTAACGGCTTAGAAATTGCTATAAAAACAAAGCCAATCACTATGAAGACCTTACGCTTCCGAAAATAATCGCTCAGCACTCCTGAAAAAATTCTTACCCCGTAAGATGTGGCCTCGACAATAGCCTCAAGATAACCGATAGTAATAATTTCAACTCCGATCATAGTTTTTAAATATAAGGCTGAACAGGCAAATACAACAGAAGTTGAAATATTGGCTAATAGCGCAGCAATTCCGATTGCCCAAACGGAGCCAGGAATCGCCTGCTTCAATGAATAAAAAAACCCGTTCGCAGAACGCATGAAAAATGGTCTCTGTTTGTTAATGCTATGTATTCTACCCCAAAAAATTCCATCCGGCAATCACTGAAAATAATTATGTTTAGGACTTAACAATATCCAAATACCAAAATCGAAACAAATACTTAATGGATTATTAATAATATTAAATTAAACTATAATTATAACAATTGCAGAGGAATAAAATATATGAATAGATTTTTAAAAAATGCAGTAACAACAACAATATTAGGCCGGGATCGAACTGTCAGATCTCTAATGGCTATGAGCATTCTCATAGTGATATCAGCGGTTACCCAGACTAACGCAACGACCAGGGATGAAGTCCAAGCAATCTTCGACAAAGTCCCACATTTCAACCAAATTATGGGGAAACAAGTAAGTTGGACTTCAGCCAAAACTTTGAGTGCTTACATTAGCAAATTCAATACTCTAAGTAATGATCTCTCCACTCTCGGCTACACAGATGCTGAGAAAATAACGCCCCCAACTGAGGTTGGGAAATATTGGCTTGGCCCAGTGTTGGATCCATCAACATTTTATACAGTAGGTGTAGGGTGGTATAAAGATGATAAATTATGGAACAGAGATGATGAATCATGGGATTCGAATCCATTAAATCCCATCAGGAAACCATATACTGAAATAATATCTCTAGCTAGTAAAGCGGGAGCGCAGGAAGATGTATGGATATCATATTTTATAGGAATAGCGAATTACATTATCCAGAAGAATCCATCTGGATACTTTGAAGTTCCTGTTCCTGCTGCTGAAGAGCCTCTTCAAGTGGATACTGGCAACACAGATGAACCTAATTCACTGCCACCAGCTAAGCAGCCAGCTAAAGAGAAGAAATTGCCTGCTGCTGCAGAACCAGTAGATCAAGACATGGAAGCGGTTCTAGTAGATATCGATGGGCAAGAGACCGATCTTGGAGAGTTGACGGCGAGGACTGACAAACTCGAAACAGATCTAGCGAAGTTAAGTACGGCAGTTACTGGTTCAAATGGGTTAATAGCAAGAGTGGGCACTCTGGAAAGTCAACAGGTCCCAGATATCACAAGTCTGACATCTGACGTGAGCAATCTAAAAAATACAGTATCTGATCTACAAGATCTAGCATCGAGAGTGGAAACTCTGGAGCCTATAGGAAGAAATTTGGAAGACCTAGAGACGAATGTAAATCAGAGAACTGATACGAATCTGGCGAAGCTAGAGAGAAGGATGAATTCGAGTATCCAAAGCGAGTTATTAAGGATAAGGCTGGATTTTAGGCCGAGGATAGGTATACTTGAGGGAGGAGTACACCGCATCGAGGCAAGGCTGCACCATCTGGAAGATACCAATATCGTCAGTTTTCTTCGAAGAAGACCTTCTGATGTCGGGCTGCTTTTAGCCTTTGGCGCCATTCCAGTACTAGCATACATATGCGTAATGGATCCAATCCCGGAGCACAGGTGGGCCGCAGGAGCTGGTATAGTTGGTCTGAGCGGATTCTCCGCCTTCCAATGGTATAGAAAAAATTCTCTTCCATGTATACCCCACGATTTATTGTAACTTCTTATATTTCACTGACTACTTGAGGTTAAATTATCTAACTCTCCATAATCAGTCTACTACTGCGGCGATCCGACACTCTAATACTTACATTCATCTCCTTGGTGTATACCAAAGTACACTCCGGTTCTGCGTGCCGGATCTCCTTCCATAAGATCTGATTCTGTTGGTTGTGGAAGAAATCTAATCTTGTAGGGCATTGAGGCGACTCTGCATTTCCTCAGCGCTTATTCTTGGTTTTTGAGCAATATCACCCATCTCTTCGAGCAATCTTATGTAATAAGCATCCTCATCACACTCTATTTGCCTCTTGATCAGGTCGACGCAAAGCTTTGAAACGGATTGTTTAGTCTGCCCAGCAATTCGCTTGACTGTTTCTAACGCCTAATGATCAAGAGCTATATTCACTCGTGGATTGACGGTTGCCATATCTTCACCATTGCCTTTGTATATGGTTATCAGTTTGTCACTAATGATAGGGGTAGTGCAAGAAGAATGAACTCGCCATAATCAGTCCTCAGTGGTTGAGCTGATTAGGGAGATTTTGAAGGATTGCCAACGAAATAGGTTGGCCCATCTAGTTCCTCATTGAGTCGGGGGCATCGTTGTTTTGACGCCTTTACAGAGTTTGGGCAAGAATTACGGTATTCCAAACCTCTACTGGGCACTCCCGAGGCCGCGAGGGGAAAGGGTGGGCTCCCCCTAGTCTCCCGGGGCCACTCGCTGTTTGTGAGCCTGCTCGAGGATATCTATCTCCGGCTGGACCCCTCTCCGATTTCGTCCGGCCGGATTACTTCGGCCGGGGTTACCGTGGCGCCTGACCACCTATTTGTTTCCCGGATTTCTTCGTCGGGCCATGCTCCCAGATTCATACGGTTTTCCGGAATCTGGTCGGACGCTTGGAGAACCCCACCGATCGTTGGCATTGCCATCATTATTACTGCTACTTTCTGCATAACCAACCTCCGTTAGTTACTAAAAGAAGACTTCCGACTTCATTTTTATACTATCTCTTTACTTGGCTATTGTCAACTACAACTTTATTCGCCTCAATAAAAAGCAACGAAATAGATTGGCCCAGATCGTTCTGCATTGCGTTGAGAGTCGCCGTTTTCGATGCGTTTTCGGCGTAAGGGAATTCATCACTTGCTTCATATGTCCCGAATGTGTCCACGTTTTTTGTGGCGATAATTTCATTATGCTGATCATATATCTCTATATTCGCCACTATTCTTTTATTACTTTTTATGACTTCTTTCTCGGAAAATACTGAGGATTGATCGTGGTCGGTAATTTTAATCTTGATCCTCAGACCACTAAGATTCGCACCATACGCCTCTAGATTTCGAGTTACAATCTCTCGGAGTCGATAATCATAATACTGATCTGGGGCATCGATACTGAGGACTACTGGGGCCATAAATCCAGTACGCTCATCGATTAGGTATCTATTATCTGTGCACCCGGTGAGGAGGATAACTAATCCACAGAGCGTGATTTTGAGATCATTTCGTAACACTCTATCTGGTCACCCTCCACGAAATCATTGAACCCCTCGACCAGGATTCCGCATTCATGAGACTGGCGTGATTCCTTGATCTCTTCCTTCTCATGCTTCATCGACTTTATCTTGCCTTCGCATATGCATTTACCATCCCGCATTACCCTGACCTTGGAATCATTACCTTTAATCAGGCCATCGGTCACGCAGCATCCAGCGATCATCCCAATCCTACTGATCGAGAATAGCTTCCGGACATCGGCGGTGCCTATATACTTCTCCTCGACGATAGGCGAGAGCATCGCCGACATGAGGCCCTTGACCTCCTCCGTCATATGGTAAATTATATTGTGATTAAGGATTTGGATTCCGTATAACTTGGCGAGATTGCGGGCCGATACAGTTACGTTTGTGTTGAAGCCTATGACGACTGAGTTCGTGTTCTTAGCGAAATCGATATCACTCTCGCTGACGATGCCCACCCCTTTCTCGATGACGTTCGCCCGTATTTCATCGTGGAGAATACCCTCGATCGATGCCACGATCGCCTCGAGAGATCCATAGACATCAGCCTTAACGAATATGTTCAGTGTTTGAACCTGCGCCTCACCACTCATCATTTGATCGATGGTCTTAATTGGAGCCCCTCGAGAAATGGGTGTAATGAGCAACCGTTTCCTGTGCTCCGCTATCTCTCGGGCCTTCTGCTCTGTATCGACCACCGTGAAGACGTCCCCCGGCTCCGGAGGAGAACTAAATCCAACGATGTCGATCGGATCGGACGGTAACGCATCCTTGACGATATCCCCCTTGTCGTCGAACAGCATCCTGACCTTCCCGAAGGAGCACCCAGCCACGAAGATGTCTCCACGGGAAAGGACACCATGCTGGATGATGACCGATGATATGATGCCCTTCCCCTTGTCTATTCTAGACTCCAAGACAGTCCCAACGGCGTTCCTCTTCTTGTTGGCCTTTAGTTCCAATACCTCAGCCTGGAGCAGAATCGTATCAATCAGTCCCGTTAAATTCGTATCCTGGAGAGCTGAGATTTCGGCACTCAGAACATCGCCCCCAAAATCTTCGAGGACAACCTCATGAGTCATCAATTCAGATTTCAGCTTAGCGATATTTATATTCGGCCTATCGATCTTATTGATCGCCACAACGAGTGGTACATGTTGACCCTTTGCCTGTTGTATTACTTCAATCGTCTGCTCCTTGACTCCATCATCGGCCGCCACGACTAGCACGATTATATCTGTTATAACGGCGCCCCGTGCACGCATCTCTGAAAAGGCTGCATGTCCCGGCGTATCTATAAATGTGATCTTCTTTCCATCGTGGTTCGTGATCTGGTAGGCGGCAACACACTGCGTAATACCTCCGGCCTCCTTCCGTGCAATGCTGGTTCTCCTTATCGCATCAAGTAAGGTGGTCTTCCCGTGGTCGACGTGCCCCATCACGGCGACGACGGGTGGCCTCATCGTCAAATCTTCAGGATCATCTATTACATTCGTTATATCATTTTCTATATCGGATACTGAACTCCGTTTTGGAATATGTCCAAATTCCTCGCAAATAATTTCGGCGGTATCTCCATCGATGACCTGATTCACGGTCGCCATGGTCCCCGTCGACATCAGGTACCGTATTACCTCGGCCGATTTAACGGCCATCCTATTGGAAAGCTCTCCCACCGTCAGGGTGTCTGGAATACTCACCTCCCTCACGACCTTTGCGGTCTCTGTCGATTGATCGGCATTCTTCTGCTTCATCCTGGCGCGCTTCAGCGATGCCATAGACCTGGATCTTCCTTCGAAATCACTATTGAGGACTCGATCCAGAACCGTCCTAGTTATCTTGTGGCTACCAGGAGAAGACTTCTTGTCCATGCCACCACCACCCTTGGGCCCAGACTTCTTGGCCGTCTGCTGCGGCCCGAGAGCATTATCCCTATACCTCGGCTTATTAAATTGATGCTCCGGGCGCTTTGGCTGCTCCGTATCCACTTTAGTGGGAACCTTCTTACTTGCTGGAGAATGATAATCGTCAGATCTAAACACTACAGGTTCTGATCTTTTACCCAGCTCGATCACCTCTTTATGTATTTTTTGAGATGGGCGCCTCGCCGGTTTCTCTTCAACAGAACTTGGTACTGATTCTTTCTTAACGGAATTAATGAGGGGGGCTACAGATACTTCAGGCACGTCGTGCGGAATCTCAATGAAGACCTGCTCTTCCGGAAATTCTTCTCTAACGGCGTCTTCCTTCATGGCATCCTGAACGGCCTTTACTCTAGCCTGGAATTCCTGATTAGTGAGATTCCCCGTTGCTGCAGCATGCTGCTCATCAGCATTAAATGGCGATGATGGCCTTTCACCACTATTCTGGTCGTTTTCTTCTACCTCTATCGTTAGACCATGTTTCTTCCTCTTTATTTCGACTTGTAATGTTCGGCTACCGGCCTGAGACCTCTTCGAGGATACATCAACGGAAGACTTCAGAGATAACGTCTTGCGATTCTGAGTATCTTGGTCATTTTCATTTAACATCTAATGTACGGTCCTCTCATTCCTAAAACCAGTTCTTCCTTATATTCATGATGAGCGTCTCGGCCTCGCGTTTACTCAGGAGATTGCCGGAGACATCCAACAACTCATCCGTCGATAGAGCCCCCAGATCATCAAGATTTTTTATTTCAGAATTCGCCAACATCTCCAACAAATCAAGCTTCAGCAATTTATAATCCATCAAATCCTGCGATACACCCTTCTCGATGCAAAGCTTCTCGACTTCCGCCTTCTTCCTCTCCATGTAGGAAATCGCTCGTTGTCTGATCTCTGCCGCTAGATCGACATCAAATCCCTCGATATTCGCCACATCCGCAACGTCGGAATTCGCCAAATCTTCGACGCTGGTGAATCCTTCTCCCATCAGGAGATGAGCCACCATATCGTCGACATCCAGATTATCCATAAAGGCCTTCAGGATTCGTGCACCTTCACGAGACCTGTTCTCCGAATCTTCTTTCTCGGTGGTGACACTGATGATCCATCCCGTCAGCTTAGAGGCCAATCTAACGTTCTGTCCTCGCCTCCCGATGGCGGCACTCAGCTGATCGTCCGGGACGATGGCCTCGACCTTGTTCCCCGACTCCTCCATGACTATCTTGGAGACAGAGGCCGGTGCCAAACTATTCACTATGAATATCGCGGGATTGTCTGACCACTGAACGATGTCTATCCGCTCGCCCTTCAGCTCATCTACGACGGCCTGCACACGGGATCCCTTGGTCCCGACACACGCTCCAATCGGATCTAGATTGGAGTCCGATGTAGCGACCGCAATCTTGGCCTTACTCCCAGGATCACGGGCAATCGATACCATCTTGATGGCTCCATCGTAGATCTCGGGTACCTCCTGCTCAAACAGCTTCCTCAAAAAGTTCGGATTTGTTCTGGAGAGGTGTAATAGGGGACCCGTTTGTTCCTTATTCAATCCATACAGTAATACTTTTATCCTATCTCCAACCTTAAATATTTCATTTGGAATTAATTCCGATTTCTTGATGATACCTTCGGTCCTGCCGATATCGATCAGTACATCCGAGAACTCGACCCTCTTAACGACCCCCGTTATTATTTCACCTACTCTGTGCTCGAATTCTTCGTATTGCTTGCGCCTCTCTGCCGCCTTGACCCTTTGAACGATAATCTGCCGGGCACCCTGAGCTGCGACGCGCCCAAATTCTATCGCCGGTAATGAATCCTCAATCGTATCTCCTACCTTAATATCAGCTCTATAAAGCAATGCATCACGTTGTGAAATCTCTGTATTGGTATTTTCAACATCTTCAACGACACTCAAGACTCTGTAGATCTCGATCTCACCAGTCTTCCTATCAATCAGGACCTTCAGGTCTTTCTCTTCTCCATATTTCATTTGGGCAGTCTTTAGGATCGCCTGCTCCATGGCGGATAAAATCTCTTCCTTCTCTATCCCCTTATCTCTGGCCACCATATCTGCGACCTGCAGGATTTCGCTCTTAGATGATGCGTCGTGTACTTTATCATCTACTTTTATCTTCTTGCTCACGCAAAACCTCTCCTCTATTACTACTTCTTAAAACCATCGATGTGCGCACTTCTGATATCTTCATACGATAATTCCAGGAATTCACCACTTTGCTCCGGCACTTGCAGCCCCAATTTTATACCATTTTTTGAAGCCGATTCCAAGATGCCTTTAAAAATCTTTTGTCCATTATTTGGCTTACACGTTTTGACGACAACGTATTTCCCACAAAATCTGCAGAAATCCTCCGGTTTTACTAGGGGTCTATCGATTCCCGCCGAGGAAACTTCGAGTACATATCGATCCGGAATTAAATCGATGATATCCAGCTTCAAAGAAACGGCTCGACTAACGTTGTTGCAGTCTTCTATTGTGGCCGGTGTATCGTCGGCTCTCTCGATCATTACCTGTAACGTCTTCTTATTACCGGAAGCATTTAGAAATATAACCCTCACGATTTTACAACCCAAAGCCTCTACCATGAAGGAAATCTCATACTCTATTTTACTTAACAACGTCTCCATTTAGTGATTTAACAATTCCGTAGCATTCATCAGGGTATTCTTGTGCAAAGTGTATGATGAAATCAAGAGGTATCTAGGTCCTGTTAGGAAATTTTATATTTGGCAGAAAGTGTGGTATATAGTTGTTAATTTGATCTTAAACACAACATATACCACTCATGAAATATTACATATCTGAGAAAGATTGGCA
>JAISBP010000001.1 GCA_031266135.1 Holosporales bacterium
CCCCCCCCCCCCCCCTTACAGTTTTCTCACTTAAAGAGGCTTAGTTATTAGTTCATTTAACATCTTTTACTTTCCATCTTCTTTCTTTTTGATCAAAAACATGCAATACAGCATCTGCGAATTCTGGATTATGCTTGACGATCATGCTTGATTCCTGTAAATCTCCACCAACTCGAATATAGCAAATCGTAAATACTTTTTTCTTAAGTAAACTTGGAACAACTGAAATAAAATCATCAATTGACGAAATTTTCTGGCCATCTATAGAGGTGATTTGAGCTATTCCTTGCGCGCTCTTGTTATTAGATGAAGAAAGAATTGCATTGAATGGAGAGCCCAATTCACTATCGGCGAAATACACACCATTCGTTGCCTTTCCGGTATTAATCTTTAAATCATCTGTTGGCTCGAAAAACGTTGTCCCTGCAAATGAGAAAAGTTTCAGTTTAGAATTAACTGATAATTCATAAACCGGTAAAGTATACTCAATTTTATCACCATTTCTATATGCCGTAATTTCTATAGCTTTACCGGAGGATTCATGAATGATCTTATCAATATCTTTAAGCTCAGGACCAATTGACTTGCCATTGACGGACAATATAACGTCTCCAGCTCGTGCAGGGCTACTTTCTGATCCATAAGAAGTCAATTTCCTGCTTACCACGAGGATCTTATTATTTGCACTTGGGAAGGCGTTTTCATACTCTTTTGCCACCTTTTCAGGAACTGCACCGGATGCGACGACATCCTGGAGAGAGGCATAGTCAAAGATACATCCGCAGAAGTATCGCTTGAACGTCTTACCACTTGCAAGGCAAGCAACCACCGGAGTCACGTAGGAGATAGGCAACGCTGCTCCCGACACGAATTTCCCGCCATATAGAAGGCCTATGACTTCTCCAGAATCGTTTAAGACTGGAGATCCGCTCGCTCCTGGAACCGTCAATCCTGAGAACTGGAATGATTGCTCAGGTAAAGTCTTTATCCACAGAATACTACTGACATCAAATATAGCTCCCGTATAAATCGAAAACTCATTACTAGCTGAGTTCCCCATGCTATAGACCGTAGTATTTACCGTGACTGGTTCACTTGAACATTTCAGCGCGATGCAATATTCAGGGATATCTTTTGGTTCAACGACAAGAATGGCGAAGTCATAGCATGGATCAATGTAAGCGAGCCTGGCCTCAGCAGTCTTACCATTCCCAAATTTCACTTCATACGTACAGACTGCAAACTCTCCAGCAATGTGGGCATTTGTTACTATGAACCCCAGCTTAAGGTCAGTAATAAATCCAGTTCCGCTCCATGATTTATCGTTTATGAGTTTATTGAGGATAACATGTGCGGTAACGCTAATCGTTACGACCCCCTTTCTGGTTGCATCATAAAGATCTCTCTGGTTAGATTCCTGTGCTTTATCGGCGCTCTTTTGGTGGGAATATATTCTAAACGGGGTAAATGAAGAGGAACTAGCCTCCACGAAACTAAAATTAGAAAATAGAAAGAACGGTAATAACAATCTCCTCATGGAAATAACTTCAAACTCACGAAAGATATACAGGATGCTACAATACCACATCAAATCGGAATTGTGAAACAAGTTTCTAGAAGGATATGTGAATGCCTCAACACCCTACATAATATCTAATTTCCCTGGAAAATGAACGGCATTTATACATAATTGAGAGTACACTTCCACTAGATCGTGTTATTTGATGGGTAAAAGAAGGATATCTATCAACAATTGTTTCATTTTACAGTAAATTATTTTTCAAAAATTAACGAATTCTTAATGTTTTTATGCTATTTTCTTATACACCATCCCAAACCCCCACCCACCCGGGGCCGTCCGGGTTCTTCGTCTTGTATCTTGTATTCATTCAAGATACACTTGAGTGTATCATATTTTGTTTAATAAAACGTTAACAGAGCATAAATTTAAATGGAAGGAATATTATGGTTTAAATGAATGCTTAAAATTAAGCATCTTAAATCTTTTTCACCAAGATATCTGAGGGCAAAACAATCTTCAAACACTCGGATTTGCGGTGAAAATCAAACGTGTGGGGTGTTGAGTGCGAATGCAACAAACACTAGAACATTACGCTTGTTTTATGATAGACTGCCATTATGTTGAGGCCGAGTGTAGTTATATTGTCTTATGAAGCGTACGTATCAACCGAGTAATTTAGTTAGGAAAAGGAGGCACGGGTTCCTGAGCCGTATGTCCACCGTCGGTGGTCGGAAGGTTCTGTCTGCAAGGAGAGCCAAGGGGCGTAAGCGTCTCTGTGCTTAAGGGTAGATAATCTCTTCGTTTGTGAGTCAATGGTCATGCCGATCGTCATGAAGCGGAGGTCGCAGTTCCTTGAGGTCTGTAAATCTGGAGCTCGTTCCAAGACCGATTCCATCATCTCGATCTGTCACAAGGATTCGAGGGCACATCGCCCGATCGTGGGATATACGGCCAGTCGCCGTGTCGGAGGAGCAGTCTGTAGGAACCGGGCCAAGCGCCGCCTAAGATCCATAGTCCGCGAATTGGAAGACCTGTTTGTACCGGGGTACACCTTCGTCTTCATAGCGACCGCCAAAACCGTCACCTGTGATTTTGGCTTCCTGAAATCTGATTTCATCTATTGTCTGCGTAAATCAAAGGGAAGAGCAGATCTTCCGACGGATAAAGTCAATGCAACCCAGCGTTAAGGTTGTCATTTATTTCATCAGGATTTATCAGATATTATCCTCGGGAAAGAGGAGGTGCTGTCGCTACATCCCGTCCTGTTCTGAATACGCAATCGAAGCGATTTTAAAGCATGGTTTTGCTAAAGGGTTTTGGCTCATCGTTAAACGTGTGTTAAGATGTAGACCCGGATTTGGAAAATTAAAAAATTGTGGCTATGATCCGGTTCCATAGGAATGGCCAGATGATTGGAGCTTTCGGTATATATGTCATTCAATAATAATGATCAGCCTAATCTTAAAACCATTCTAGTTACCCTGACGGCTTTCTTTGTCTTCATGACGGGATATAACTATTTCTTCGAGAACAACACGACGAATAATACGGAGACGCCAAAGCAAACAAAACAATCTGATGATACGGAGGAGGATGACAGTAGTCCTCCGGATGAGGAACCAACGAGTGCGCAACTAACGGTCAGTGAGGCCCTCTCCAAAAACTGCAGAATAAATTTTGAAAATGATGAAATATCTGGCTCCATTAACTTGAAGGGCGGAATACTCGATGAAGTATTACTGAAGCGCTACAAGGAAACCGTCGATAAAGACAGCAAGAACGTGATGCTATTGACTCCCAAAGATACGCATGCCGAGTCTTATTACATCATCTCATATAAGGACAAAACGAACGATGAGATCATATCGGATGAGACGGTATGGACCACCGTTGATTCGGGCCGTCGGAAACGCACGATCTCCCTGAAGACTCAGACACAGCACGGAATGGTCATCGAACGGACGGTATCATACAATGACGGATACCTCATCAACATCAAGGATAAGATCATCAATATCTCCGATAAGGAGCTGAAGGTTTCGGCATCATCAGATTTGGTATGCTCAAATCCGGCCCTCAATAATTATGCTGTGGTGCACGATGGACTCATCGGACACAACGACGATAAAATAGAGGAGATTAAATACTCGGACATACAAAATAAGACAACCCTGAATAAGAGCGGATGGTTTGGATATACCGATATATACTGGCTCCGTGCAGTGATCAACAAACATAAAAATACTACGATGAGCTATTCCAAGGTTGGAGATCATTCGTATAGGTGCTCTACTCACCTCAAAAAGGATCGTAAAATCAAGCCGGGGAGCATCACGGAGCTCTCGTATTCCGTCTTCGTGGGCCCCAAAGACGTGAAGTTATTGAGGGAATACTCAGACCGCCTAGATCTATACAAATTTGATATGGCCATCGATTTTGGATGGTTCTTCATGATAACGAAACCATTGTTGCAGCTCCTCGGATTTTTGGGGCATCTTTTCTCGAGTATGTGGGTCGTCATCCTGGTGTTGACTCTCCTCTTCAAGGTCCTGACGTATCCCCTCATGAAGAAGTCATTTTCATCGGCCGCGAAGATGAGGGAGCTGCAGCCCAAGATCGCCTCACTTCAGAAGGTGTATGGGGGCGACAAGCTCCGGATGAATCAGGAGATGATGCTGCTCTACAAAAAGGAGAATGTATCGCCGATGTCCGGGTGTTTACCGATGCTCCTTCAGGCACCGATATTCTTCTGTCTCTATAAGGTCTTCTTCATCAGCATAGACATGAGGCATGCCCCGTTGTTTGGGTGGATACATGATCTGTCGGCTCCCGATCCCGTATACATATCCAATCTATTTGGGATGATCGATTGGGATCCACCGTCGTTACTAAAGATCGGTATCTGGCCTCTGATTATGGGCCTCACCATGTTATTGCAACAAAAATTGTCGAGCGGAAGTAATAAGAGAACGGGCACCGAAAAAACGAGTGAAATGAAGATACAGGAGAATATGATGCTGATCATGCCGGTCCTATTTACGTATATCTGCGCATCATTCCCGGTGGGGGTCGTCATATACTGGACCATCAGCAATATCTTCAGCATAATCCAACAGTATTACGTGAATAATAGTGTTAAGAAGAAGTAAGAGCTGTAAGGCCTGGGAGAAGTAATCTCAGTCTAAAGGTAATCGATTCAGTTGGAGATGAGAAATAATTGGCGATCATCTCAATTCTAAAGGATGAACCTGGAATATTAACGATCATTTCTTGTGTTGGATTGTCATCAAAACTAATAAGGCAAGAGTTACGCAGTTCCACACGCTGGTCATTGAGAATAGTGAATACTAAACGAGTAGAATTTGGCTTGGGAAAAATATCGAAAATATTCTTTTTCAATTCATGAGTAATTAGCCGATCATCTGCTCGAATCGCTAGAGTAATGGCATTTATGTTAATAAGATTCTGCCAATACATCACATTTTGAGGTGGTGGCTGGCCAGGATGCAATCCTGCAGGGAGTACACAAACCCTGGCTTCACACCATGTATGATCTAAAATCGATCTCCAATCAGGATTTAATAGTCGGACTCCATACCGTACTTCAGTAAACCTAGGTTGATTCAATAATTCTTCCAACTCCATTCCAAATACGTCTTGCCCCCCCCCTCCAATCCATAACCCACTCATAGCGATCATGAAAAGCTTTCTAAATCTGACGATCATACTTCTATTTATTTCCGTAAAGTATTCTGAATGGCAATTATATTTTATTCCAGGCAGAATTAATATGCAGGATATTTTGTAATACCCACCAACAGTGTTAAGAAGAAGTAATTATTGCAATTCTAAGCTAACCGCAACTGATTCAAGAATATCTGACCTAAGCTCGGCGATAACACTGATAGATCTACCCAATTCGGGAATTTGGAAAGTACTCTCTTGGACTAGACCAGAACTAAAAAAGACACTCTCAGTCCTAATGTCACGGCGGGGTGGTCCCCTAAAAAGGGTGAGCTCTAATACAGAGGAGCGCGGACAATTCCTGGGAACACGTAAATCTTGCATCAGCAAGTAGAGATTTTCGTTCCCTGGCACTTGATTAGCTAAAGAGGCAACTCCGACCTCTATCTGCCTTGAATACATAGGACTAGGCATATAAAATAGTCTCCCATTTTCGTCTTCGCCTGTTGGGCAACCTCGGAAACCAAATGCGGGAACTGTCACCATCTTGAGGGCGAGAAACGCATCCTTCAAAATAAGTGGGTGGAAATTCAATAAACTTGCTAACTCCATTCCAAATACGTCTTGCCCCCCCCAATCCATAACCAGCTCACAACGATCATGAAAAGCTTCCTGAATCTAATGATCATATTCCTATTTATTTCCGTAAAGCGCTCCGGATGGCAATTATATTTCATTCTATATCTAATTGATATACAAGATATTTTGTAATACCCACCAGCAGTACTACTTGAATAACGGTGTCAAGAAGAAGGCAGAGTTGTAATCTCAGGGTAAAGCAACCTTAATGTGAATAACATTAATTCAATCCTTCCTCCGAAATGGGTAGCGGTCATCTCAATTCTAAAGGATGAACCTGGAATATTAACGATCATTTCTTGTGTTGGATTGTCAACAAAATTAAGAGAGTAAACAGCGAAAATGTGGCCTGATCGGGAATTGTATACCGTAAGTTCTAATTGAGAGATATGAGGATGAGGAAATGGGTTAAATGGATCTGGCATTACCAAATGTCCCTTATTCCAACCTGATACAACAAAATGACTTATATTAGAAACTGGTACCTCAACTGACTGCGAATAGAGAGGAAGATCATAATTATGCCCACAGTAAGAAACTTTCGGCCAATTCGTACATCCTTCCCCGCAGGAAGCTTCAATCCTGGCAGAGAGGTATAGATCATTCCAATCAGTTTCACTGTGATTCAATAAACTTGCTAACTCCATTCCAAATACGTCTTGCCCCCCACCAATCCATAACCAGCTCACAACGATCATGAAAAGCTTCCAGAATCTGATGATCATATTTCTATTTATTTCCCATAAAATATTCTGGATAGCAATTATATTTCATTCTATATCAAATTAATATACAAGATATTCATCATCCTCAACTCCCAACATTAATTTTAGCAGCAAATACGAACATTTGAAGATCGGTTTATCAATATATACAAAATGGACTCCGATATTACATCCATTACCTTATTGAAGGTGTTGGATTTTAAGCATTCGTATAAGCATCAGTATTTTCTCCATATAATTTATAGTTCATTAACGTTTTATTGAACAAAATATGATAGTATCCCGGGTGGGTGGGGGTCGGCGGCGGTGTATACGAAAATATACTAAAAACATTAAGAATTCGTTAATTTTTAAAAAATATTTCCCACGAAAATAAAATATTTTTTGTTAAATATACTCTTCTTACACATTAAACTCACAAACCCCTCAAATTATTCTCTAGCCAATGGATATCGAATTCACCGGAGATTATATCCTTATTCTGCAGCAACTTCTTATGTAATTCCGCGGTCGTGAAGATGCCGTCGATCACCAATTCATCCAGGGCGCACCTCGCCTTCGCAAGGCAAGCATCCCTATCATCGGCATGCACTATCAATTTCGCGATGAGACTATCATAGAAAGGCGGCACAACGTAGCCGTTATAGATATGAGAATCTACCCTGACACCGTTCCCTCCAGGGAAAAATAACTCATCAATCTTCCCAGCGGACGGCATAAAAGTCTCTGGATTCTCCGCGTTTATCCTGAATTCCATGGCGTGTCCTCGGAGTGTGACATCCTTCTGCTCAATCGATAATTTTTCACCGGCGGCGATTCTTATCTGTTCTTTTACGATGTCGATACCCGTCACTTCTTCACTGATACTATGCTCGACTTGAAGACGCGTATTCATCTCCATAAAGAAGAACTCTCCATTTTCATAGAGAAACTCCAGGGTTCCGACACCGACGTATCCCAGCTTCTTGATCGCCCTCCTCGCGATGTCTCCGATTTCCTTCCTCTGTTTGGGTGTCAATACGACGGACGGTGATTCCTCGATCAATTTCTGGTGATTCCTTTGGATTGAGCAGTCGCGTTCTCCAAGATGTACGACATTCCCAAAAGAGTCGGCGATTATCTGAATCTCAATATGTCGCGGTTTCATGAGGTAGCGTTCCATATACACGGCATCGTTGCCGAAATTAGCCTTAGCCTCCGATCTGGCGAGTTTGAAGGCCCCCTCAATCTCCGATGGAGAAAGGGCCACTTTCATGCCTTTCCCTCCCCCCCCAGATACGGCCTTAAATAAAACGGGATACTTAATCTCATCGGCAATCTTTTTTATTTCGGAGATATTATCGATGGCGACATCGGATCCCTTGACCGTCGGTATCCCGTATTTTGTCATCGTCTGTTTGGCGACAACCTTATCCCCCATCATGGCGAGATGCCGTGGCTCAGGACCTATGAATTTAATGCCATGTTCAATGACCATCTTCGCAAACTTCTCATTTTCAGATAGGAAACCCACTCCCGGATGAATGGCATCGGCGTCGGTTAACTCGGCTGCGCTCAGGATCGATGCAATGTTAAGATAGCTGTCGGAGGACTTGTTCGGCCCAATACACACGCTTTCATCAGCGAATTTAACGTGCATCAGGGATTCATCGACGACGGAGTGCACGGCAACGGTCTTGATATCCATCATCTTACAGGTCCTCAGAATCCTGATCGCAATATCCCCCCTGTTGGCAATGAGAATCTTTTTGAACATATGACGAAGACTCGACCGATACACAAGCGAATCACAGCATAGCATAAAGAGACGTAATGTCTAGATTAAAGAGATGCATAATATATATAGTATAGTTAATAATTCTTTAATAAAGGCGCGTTAAAATCAAGTATACAGTAAGTAAAAACAGGAGTAATACATGATGTTTAATGCATCGATGAAGCAGAGCTCAGCTGTAGCGATAGCGCTATGTACGGCCATGACTTTGAATAATATTTCTTGGAGCTCAGAAGTAATACTCTTGGCAGATCCGGGAATAAATCAATATACCATAGACCAATTACAACATACCATCAAACTCGACACAACAACTATCGCCATATTAGAAGCACAAAATTGCACGGTACAAGATGTAATCCTCAGCGATATCCCTCCGCGAGAGATAGAAAGAATTGCTGATGGAGTTCATTGCGTAATTCTAAATGAACAGAGCAGGAAAACACTTGAGCTCGGGCAAAATGAACAAGATATTGTGACCTATTGGGCAACCCACCGATTCGGGCCAACGTTTATGTCACGCACAAGATATAAAGAAGCAGATATAGCCATAGATATTTATCATGGGAATGGAAAATGGAGCATCGAGCCGGGTACACGGTGCATTCCTGATCTAAGGCAATTAGCCACAGTTAGCATGGAGACCAAAATTCTTGTCTGTGCACATGCGACGGCACTAGCCAATATATTCTTACCAAGTAGCATTTAGATGAATTTGTGCACTCGTAAAATAACTATTGAATAGAAAATTAAATCGCAATAAAATGTCGACCATTAAAATGTATCGAGAACAGTCGAGCCGGATTATAAGTGATTTTCTGGAGCAATAAATATCTAGACGAAATTAATTAAGATGAATATACTCAAAATAATAATTATAGCAATGAGTGCTACAGGGTTAATAACCCAGATTAAGGCATCTTCCTCCGTAAATCCAGAACGATTTAGACCGCCACCAATCAGGGGAAATGATATACAAAAGGTCATGGAGGAGTGTATACGTGATGGTGACACAAGATTTTGGCTTTCATCACGTATAAGTAAAAATCTTCCAAAAGTTCCGTGTGGAGATCAAATAATAGTTTGCTATCTAGTAGACAAAAGCACGGAAGGAAGAGTGTATCATCCATACCCAACATTTGGCACAGGTGTAACACCCTTAAGGTCTATAGTTCCTACAGGCTTCATGGCGAGATTTCTAATATCTATCATACACAGCATAAGTAGTCCTGGGAGTCCTCCACCCGAACTTCCTTCAGAGATAGTAATTCGAGCGCCATTCAGGATTCCTATCAGTTATGATTGGGAAAATGTAGAGGCGGTGCCGGGACAAATCCAAGCAAAATTGATATTGCTTTCTACCCCTGATTTAATAATATTCCATTACATGGTAGCTGCTGCAGCGATAACAAAGGATCCTGCCGGATACGACAGAGTTTCTATACCGGCCGAAATCCGCGAAATATCTTGGCCATTAAATAATGCATTGCATGGATTCAGAAAATTCATAGATCCTTCCTTTGGACTTTCAGCACCAGATCCTTCGAAACGTAAAGTGGAATCCACTGTGCACGATTATCAGAGATCGATTGAGAAGAGGCCCCAAGGTTTGCACTCTCAACAAGGAACGAAGCAGAGTCCCAGCACTCCACAAGGGATACGATCACCATCAGGGCAATCTGCAAGATCTTCACAAAACTCTGGGCGCTCCTCCAATCAGGTAAATCCATTCTGGTGGAGCCCCAGTTAAATGTTTCGAAAGAAGTCTATTTTTTCAAGCTTTCAAAGTAGGATGTGTATTATTCGCATAGAAGGCACTGTTCATCATGAGAATTAAAATAATCATTGAATACAATGGGATGACATTCTTTGGATGGCAGAAGCAAGATGGTGTGATATCAGTTCAAGAGACCTTAGAAAAAGCGATAGCGCAAGTTTTTAATGGTAAAGAGAAGGTAGAGTTATTTGGAGCCGGAAGAACTGATACAGGAGTGCATGCATTAGGCCAAGTTGCCCACTTTAACATATACACGGAGGTGTTAGTATTAAGATGGCAAAACGAAATTGGGAAATTAGTTAAGGCAATTAATTATTATTTAATTAATAGTGAAATTATAGTGCTAAGTGCCGAAGTAGTGTCCAATGATTTCCACGCACGGTTTTCAGCTCGGATGAGACACTATGAATATCTAATATATAATCGAAAGATACAGTCTGTGCTCATGAAAGACCGAGCATGGCATGTTCCCCAGAAACTGGATATACAGCAAATGATCAAAGCATCGCGGCATTTTATAGGAACTCATAACCTTAATTCATTTCGTTCGGCGCGGTGTAATGCAAATAATCCTGTACGAACCATATCGATGGTAAATATTCAACAATATCAAGAAATAATAAAAATATCGATTTCATCAAAATCATTTTTACATAACCAGGTACGGATTATGGTTGGCACTCTAAAATTCATCGGAGAAAATAAAATGGATCCAGATGAAATAAAGGCGCTATTAATTGAGCAGGATCGAACGAATGCAGGTCCAACCGCCCCTCCATATGGACTCTATTTCAAAGGAGTTGAATATTGATGACATCCAAACGGAATCAGGAGCAGCCAAAATTAAGTTGGTCACCCCAGATTACAAACCACAATGATAATCTCGCAGTCTTTTGGAGGATGAAATACTTAGAAAGGTGTACAGTCGACTGCCACAGCTTCTTCCCCACGCATTACTGGGGAGTATACTACCTTCCCGTAATCGGATTCATTCCCGGCCCTAAGCAGGTGTCTGAGATCTGCTATAAGTCGCGAAATTTCTGGGAGTGTGTGGTGAGCCCAGAGCTGCACCATCATAATTTCCCTTTCACCATCAAATACATCGGTTGGATACACAGTGTAACCGTATTCGCTTCCCCCTTCGAAGAATTCCCGTTTTTGGGGATAATCCATATTGGCCAGGGAGAAGCACTGCGGATTAGGGCAGCCGGACCTGATAGGACAAACCAACAGCCTGGTTTTCAGATCTTCAGGCGTGAGCCCCCCGAGCTTGCAAACACCATACTCGCACTTTGAAATGCCATTACACTTATTGCCAACATTCTACTTATTCTTTTCATCACAATTTCTCCTTTGTTTGAAACTATAGGTTATTTCTACCAGGTATTCCAATGGTATGACAGACGGAGCTCATATGTCAAGCGAGATCATGTCGCTTGTTTTGACTTCACAACTGATAACCGGATCTCGTGTTTCAGTGCCATGAGCAAGCAATTGGGTTCTCTGTGCGAAAAGACGTAGATTGGTATTCCCTTCTTGGAGGCCAGTAGTATCGCCGTTTCGTCCATGAATCCAAGTCTCTGAGATATGGCATCTGCGTATGTGACCTCCGGGAGATGGACAGCGTCTCTATGGATCTTTGGGTCCCTATCGTATACCCCATCCGTCTGTGTGGCCTTCAGGATGACGTCACACGAAGACATGAGAGCGCCCACAACCGACACCGTATCCGTCGAGAAATACGGAATTCCTATGCCTCCGACAAAGATCACAACCTGTCCGTTTTGCACTATCCTCCGTATCGTGAACGAATTATTGTTTTCTACATCGAATGGGAGGGGGAGGTTGGATACCATCTGCGCTGGTACACCCTTGCTCTGTAGGACGTCGCGAATCAGTATTCCGTTTATGACGGTCGATAGCATCCCCATCGCGTCGACTGTCTCCGGGCGCACCATCTCGTTATCGTTCCAGTCACGACCTCTAACAAAATTTCCACCACCGACGACGAGGGATACGCCGATTCCGGCATCGATGACATTCTTGATATTCTGGCAGGTATTGGAGACGACATCGAGATCGAAGCCGGAGCTACCAGCTCCAAACATCGCCTCCCCAGAGATTTTGATTAATACTCTGTTGTACCGTCTCTCCATTCTCGGTCTATTTTATAAATGACTTTACTTCTTCAGCGAAATTGGTCTCCTGTTTTTCTATACCTTCGCCCAGGACGTATTTAATGAACGAAGTTACCTTTAAAGTTGTTCCATGAGCCTTATTGAAATCATCGATGTAGGAACTGATCTTAGTCTTACCATCGATCACGAGTATCTGATCCAACAACACGCATTCCTCGAAAAACTTCTTGATGCGACCGTCGGCCATTTTCTCGGCTATCTCGGGGGGCTTCCCATTCTCCGCGGCCTGCGCCAGGATGATCTCCTTCTCCTTGGCGATGACGTCCTGTGGGACGCATTTCTGGCAGAGGTACGATGGATTGGCGGCCGCAATGTGCATCGCCAGCTTTTTCCCGATTGAATCGACCTCCGAAGGATCGCACGGCGTTTCTGATTCGATGGCGACGAGGACGCCTATCTTCCCCATGCCAGGTTTGATCGCTCCGTGCATATACGATGAAATCGCTCCGTTCTTCACGGAAAGTCGCTGACATCTCCTGAAATTTACGTTCTCCCCGACCAGGGAAATGAGGAGGTCTATCTCTTCACGCACCGTCTTCCCGGTGCCAGAAAATTTAGAATCCAGTACCGTGTCCAGCGATTCATGTTCTAGGGATATATTGGCGATCCCCGAGACTACGTCCTGAAACTTCTCATTCCGTGCCACGAAATCGGTCTCCGAATTTACCTCGATGATCGAGGCCGCTTTACTATCCGAGCTCAAGGAGAAGGCTATCAATCCATCCGCCGTGGTTCTGGATGACTTCTTTGCCGCGTCCATCAGGCCCTTCTTACGGAGGTGCTCAGCCGCGGCCTCGAGATTACATTCCGTCTCGATGAGGGCTCGCTTACAATCCATCATCCCGGCTCCGGTCTTATCACGGAGCTCCTTCACTAATTTTGCTGAAACTTCCATGATCCTATTGTCCTCCTTCTGTGGGTTGAACTTCTTCAACGGGTGCAGATTGCTCTGGCTCTCCATCAATGGCGCCGATATCATCCGGAACATTTTCTGCGGCCCCTATATCGATCCCCGACTTCTCGAGGCCCTTCTGGAGTCCCTCTAAGACCGCCCCCGCAAAGAGGTCACAATAAAGACTAACAGCCTTGATGGCATCATCATTCCCGGGGATGGGGTATGTAATATCATCGGGATCTGAATTGGAATCCACGACCGCTATGATTGGGATACTGAGTTTCGCGGCCTCCTTTACAGAGATATTCTCGCGAATTGTATCGATGATTATGACGAGGTCGGGAAGACCTCCCATCTCACGAATTCCACCGAGTGCCAGCTCTAGTTTACCCTGCTCTCGCTGCAGCTGCAAAATCTCCTTCTTCGTGAGGCCAACCGGATTTGCAATCTGATCTTCCAGAGATTTCAAGCGTTTGATCGATTGCTTGATGGTCTTCCAGTTCGTTAGCATCCCGCCGAGCCACCTGTGGTTCACGTAATACTGTCCGCATTTCTTCGCGGATTCCTTCAATTTGTCTGATGCCTGAGATTTAGTCCCAACAAAGAGGACACGCCCATTATGCGAGGCCGTATCCCGTATCACGTCTAGGGCGTGATCCAGCATCGGTACCGTCTGTTCGAGATCTAGTATATGGATTCCACCTCTGCTTCCAAAGATGTATGGAGCCATCTTGGGATTCCATTTCCTGGTGATGTGTCCGTAATGAACACCAGCCTCCAGGAGCTGTCTCATTGTAAAATTTGTAGACATGATATATTTTCCTTTCCGATTAAAAACATGGCGATAGAGCAAATAGAATTCCCACATATCTCAGAGTGGGCATCGGAAAACTCCTAATCACCAATAAATTAGACCAACATCCAAAACGTGATCCAATAAGATGATATCAAAAAAAGAGATACCTAGCAAGGTTGTATAAGATAAGATGTATGCTTTGGTGCGGATACAAGACATCTGCTTAAATAATTATAGTTATCAATAATGATAAAAGACACTAGATCTTTTTAATAAAAAGATATAGTATACGGATTATATTGAAAAAAGATATAGCATTCTTTTTGGAATTATAACTGAGAAGAACTATGCAACGGCTTTAAGGTACAATGGGCTGCCATTGATTCCTACACGAAACTGTGATTAATTAGTGAAATGCAAACGATAGATTCATCCCTTAAGAGCATCCTGAACGTAACGTTGCCGATGGTCCTGGCGGCGATGTCCACGAATGTGATGTTGTTGATCGATAGGTTCATGTTGGCCAGCTATTCTGTTGATTCTATGGCCGCCGTTGCGATCGCCATAAACTTCGTCCTGGCATTTACGTGTCTGTTTACCGGGATCGCGAGTTCCGCCGAGGTTTTCGTTGGGCAATACAATGGCTCCAAACAATACGACAACCTAGCCGCACCGACGTGGCAAATGATTTATATGTCTGCATTTGCGGCTGTCCCATGTATTTTAATCGCATACTTTTCAGATTACTTAAATTTATATCCCGAATACTATGCAAAAGATGGCATCATTTTTCAGAAGATTCTTCTGTATTTCGGGGCATTACCTTCAATAAAGCTAGCGTTTGCATCGTTCTTCGTTGGCCAAGGTAAAACAAAGATAATAACGATGGCCGTCGCAACTGGAGCATTCCTAAATATCATCCTGGACTACATCCTGATTTATTCATTAAATATGGGATGCCGTGGAGCTGCAATCGCTACGGTCATCGCCGAATTTATCCAGATCGTCATTTTGGGGGCCATATTTTTTTCGGAATCAAACAGAGTACGCTACATGACGTTCCAAAATCGAGCATTCAATAAAGATCTATTCAAGGAATGCTTTCGAATTGGGCTCCCAATATCGCTCAGTAATTTCATAATGATATTTGCTTGGTACCTGATGGCCGCCACTATAGGCCATACATCGAAAGACGAGGCGACCGTCTATAGCATATGCTCTGCACTGTACGTGCTTTTCATATTCGTCGCTGAGGGAGTGAATAAGGGCGTCGAGGCAATCAGCGCCAATATGATCGGGCGCCGAGACCTGGAATCCATCGAGAAGGTCCGGAAAACGTTCGTCAAAATCTCGGTATTTTGCGGTGCAGTTTTCGCGATTCCCCTTGCGTTATGCCCTGAATGGATAATCAAACTCATCGGCATGGTTCCTCAAGATATCTCGAGACTATATCCAGAAATAAAGATGGGGCTAGCGTTGTTGACCCTCAATATAACGTGCGAAACGCTTTTGTATTCAACGTGGGGAATATTGATCGCTGGAGGAGATTCGAGGTATTCAACGATAGTCGATCAGGTGTGTTTTTGGACGATTGTCTGTTGTCCGATGCTTATATTATACTACGTCTGTGGATACACTTCAGCGATCATCCTTTATAGTCTCGTGACGCTCTGGCTAGTGATCTCCCAATTCATCCTATATCGACGCTACAGAAGCCTGAAGTGGTACAACAAGCTGGTGTAGTGAGTTTAGACGTACAAACAATTGTATGTGTACTTTGCATTTATGTATTTGATGTGCAGGTGGAATATATTCACCAACGAATATTTCTTTTTACGTGTGGAATATTTTTTCTCTGCACAAAAATATTTTCCAAAAATTAACGTATTCTTAAAAGATCCCTTTCAAAACCTCCAGAATCAGGATTATTGGAAGGAGAGACGGCACGCAGAACCGGAGTGACGTACCAAGAAGCTGATTATGGAGAGTTATGGAAGGGATCTGTTGTTTTTATGCTATTTTCTTATACACCATCCCAGACCCCCACCCACCCGGGGCCGTCCGGGTCTTTCGGCTTGTATCTTGTATTCATTCAAGATACACTTGAGTGTATCATAAATTGTTTAATAAAACGTTAATGAGCTGTAAATTTAAATTAAAGAAATATTGTGGATTAGAGATTATCTCATAAAGGTAATGAATGTATTTCCAAAGAGAATGAGTATACTCTATATCTTGTTGAGGTAAAATTTACTCACAGAGTCTAATATCAAATGAGGTGATGTATGTACTTACGAAGAGACACTCTATTATCAGAAATCGATTTTATAGATCACTGCTTCCTGGATAGAACTGGAGGGATCAGCACAGGAAATTTTAGGTCTCTAAACTTCGGGTTTGCCCGCGGAGATGATGATCAGAACGTCCTGCAGAATAGACGGACAGTAGCCCAGCATTTCGGAATCCCAATATCCAATTTGATAACCCTACATCAAAAACACGGTGATAGTGTCCACGTTATAGATGCAGACAATATCGAAGAGTATAGGTTCAAAGATCCAGAAAGTATGCTCAACATTCATGGAGATGCAATCATCACCAATATCCCCGGTCTTTTGATCGGTGTCCAGACGGCGGATTGTGCTCCGATCCTCCTATGTGATAAAAAAAATAGATTCATTGCGGCGATACATGCTGGATGGCGTGGAGCACTTGGTAACATCATCGAAAATACGGTGGAGACTTTACTTTCTTTGGAGAACAATAGACCTCTTTCGAAACCTTTAGAATCAGAGTTATTGGTAGGAAAGATGGCGCACAGAACCGCAGCGTACTTGAGTGTACGTGAGGAATCGAGCACCGGATTGACGCACCAAGAAGCTGATTATGAAGAGTTATGGAAGAGGTCTAATGATATTGTGGCCGCTATTGGTCCATGTTTACAGCGTGATAGTTTCGCTGTAAATGATGAGATTATAGATCGTGTGGATGATAGGTATCTGACTCATTTACCCGATAAAACGCTCTTCGATATGCAGGCTTATATTACCGATAAACTGTTGCGGCTGGGTGTTAAGACCGTATCTCATGTTAATATCGATACGTTTACGCAAGAAAATTTCTTTAGTTATAGGCGACAGGATGGACATTGTGGGGTACAATTCTCGGGTATCATTCTAAGAGGGTAAAAATATGAACAACATGCAACAGCTTCTAGCACGG
Source organism: Holosporales bacterium (assembly GCA_031266135.1). GTDB lineage: Bacteria > Pseudomonadota > Alphaproteobacteria > RUG11792 > RUG11792 > JAIRNI01. The sequence goes on from JAISBP010000001.1 coordinate 17,233, forward strand.
GCTCAGAAACTTCAAGCCAAAGTCGCGGAGGTGCAGAAGGAGCTGGAGAATAAGGATGTATCGGGGGCCGCTGGCTCTGGAGCCGTTGAGGTCGTCATGTCCATGAAGGGCATCGTTCGATCCATCACGATCAGTAAGGACATCATAAATCCTGATGAAAAGGATTTGCTCGAGGATCTGATTGTGGCCGCATTGAATGATGCTAAATCTAAGGCCGATAAGATATATGAAGAAGAAATGAAGGCGGCAACCGGCGGACTTGGCCTTCCAGGGATGATGTAGGTCCCCATGTTCTCATCTTTATCACAGAAGCTCATATCCGTCTTCGATGCATTGCGCAAGCGCGGTATCCTGACTGAGGAGATCCTCGATACCACCATCCGTGAGATCAGGAAGTCTTTGTTGGAGGCAGATGTTGCCCTCAGTGTCACGAAGACGTTTACGGCCAATCTTCGGGAGAGGCTCCTGGGACAAAAGGCGATCAAGAGTACGACTCCTGAGCAGACGATCGTCAAGGCCGTATACGATGAGATCGTAGTACTACTAGGTGATTCTTCTGAAGCCGATAATATCTGCAAGAAAAAATCGATATTATTGGCGGGACTACAGGGGACGGGCAAGACTACCACCGCCGCTAAACTAGCATTTTTATTGAAGTCTAAATTTAAACGGAATGTATTGCTGGTCTCTTTGGATACGTACAGACCGGCCGCAATTGATCAGCTGCAGAAGCTCGCCCAGAACAACGGGATTGAGTTCTTTTCGGTATCCGATCCGGGAGATCCAATTACCATCGCCAAAGATGCCGTGAAGATAAGTAGGCGGTACGATACGGTGATATACGATACGGCCGGGAGATTACACATCGATGCAGACATGATGAATGAAGTGAAGTCGCTGAAACACGTCATCAATCCAGATGAGGTTCTCCTCATCATCGATAGCATGATGGGGCAGGACGCCATCAATACGGCCCGAGCATTTCATGAGGCCGTCGATGTGACGGGACTGATCTTGACGCGCATAGATGGGGATGGCCGAGGAGGCGCTGCACTGTCCGCGAAATCCGTCACTAATTGCCAGATTAAATATATGTGTACAGGAGAGAAAGTTGGTGATATCGAGGTGTTCCACCCCGATCGGATAGCATCACGCATCCTCGATAAGGGAGATATTTTAAGCTTCGTTGAAAAGGCGATGGATGAAAATACTCTCTCCGAGATCAAGGATATCCCAACCGGGAAGAACTTCGATCTGAACGGGATGGAGCAATACCTAAAACAGATGGAGAAATTGGGTGGAATAAGCGGATTCCTGAAGTTTATGCCAGGAGTTAAGAAGTTGAACGAACAATTACATAATGCTAATATTTCCGATAACGTAATCAAACGGCAGATTGCGATCATTAGATCTATGACTCAGAAAGAAAGGAAAGATCCAAAAGTCTTGAACGCTTCGAGAAGGCGCAGGATTGCGGGTGGCTGTGGACAACACGTCTCCGAGGTCAATAGGCTGCTCAAGCAATTCGACCAGGTCAAGATGATGATGTCGAAACTGACCGGTAATCTCGGACTGATGCAGCAGTTATCCAGTAAATTTTTACGATGATGAATATTTTTAAAGTCTGCGTTATTTTATTTTGTGCTAGTCATTCAGTAGAAGCCAATGTGTTTATATCAAACTACGTATTCACATGGCTCGATAAAGATAAATTATGTGTTGAAGAATATTTAACTAAATCTGTGAATGGAGCATCTCCAAATGCCTATGCCGCATATATTCTGGGGATGCTGCATCTAGGTGGTGGAGCATTGGGGAAGGACATCGATAAGGCACGATATTTCATATGGAAGGCGGCGAATCTCGGTTCTCCGGAGGCCATCAATTCGTTGGGGGATGGGTATTATTCTGGAGATATATTCAGGAAGGATATACCGAAAGCGCTTAAGTGTTATGAAAAGGCGGCAAAACTAGGATATGGGCCGGCTCAGTTTAATGCCGGTATTGTCCTATTAAAAAATATGCCGAGAACTAAAAATAACTTACGGAAGGCCGTATTTTATCTAGACAAAGCATCAAAAAACAGTAATGATTTGGGCGAAATAACGGAATCTGCTTTGAAATACAAGAGAGATGCTCAAAAAGAACTCTCAGCCCTCAAGAAAGATTGAGCTATCGTATTTAAGGAAGCATCCAAAGACGAGCGTCCTCATGGCCGGGCTATTGGCCAAGTTCTGCTTCTGCAAGGGCCGGACTTTTCCAATCATTGCCCTCTGTATGTTCTATGTCTTAATTTACGTTCTGGATGAATTACCTCACAACCACAAGTCTTCAACATTAAAACGAGCCTTTTATATCGGCTTTCTCTTTGGCCTCAGTTTTTTCGGGAGTACTTTATACTGGATTGCCGAGTCTTTTAAATGTGTTGGATTTGGGAATTACGGATTTATAGCTGTCTTCGTCTTGGTGGTTTATCTTTCGCTCTACACTGGCATGACGTGTTATTTGACCAAACAATTCATGAGAAACAGAATAACTTTCATTATTTTTTTCTCCATTTTTTGGACGATATGTGAATACCTTAGAGGATGGATCTTCACCGGCTTCCCATGGAATTTAGTTGGGTATATAGCGTACGATATTCCATACTTTGCACAGATAGCCGACATCATCGGAGCTTACGGTGTCTCGTTTTTGTTTATCCTATCGATATGCCTCATAACATATAAAAAGACCATGATCTACGGAGGATGTACTCTACTTGTACCGATATTATATGGGGTATATAAAATTGAACTATACGATGGGTATATTACACCTGATCATCCCGATGATATCGTCATCGTCCAGCCATCGATTGCGCAGAAAGATAAGATGAATCGTTCTAAATCGGCCGAAAATCTGGAGCTTCATTCGGGCCTTTCCAAACTCGATGCAGCTGGCAAAAGGTTAATAATATGGCCAGAGGCCGGAATCAATGGCTTTGCGAACGATCAGGTGGAGATCAGCAATGCTATAAAGCAGGACAACGTCTTCATCTTAACCGGGACGGATCGTATGGAGACAGATCTCAGGCTCTTTAATTCACTCAAAGTCATCGGGAAAGGCGTGATCCTGCCTCAGACATATGATAAGAGGCACCTCCTTCCATTCGGTGAGTTCATTCCGGAATTTCTACTGGATTTGGGGCTCCGGAAGGTCATCCCGGGCGTCATAAATTATTTACCGGGGACTCAGGGTAGGACGATCAAACTCGATGGCTTCAACCAATTTGATGTGGTCATATGCTATGAGGCCGTCTTCCCTGGGGAGGTGGTGGACGATCCCGATAGTCAGTGGATATTAAATATAACGAACGATGCGTGGTTCGGCAATTCGGACGGCCCGAGCCAGCATTTGAAGTCCGTGTGTTTCCGTGCGATTGAGGAGGGGAAGGCGATAGCCCGAGGCGCTAATAACGGTATTTCTTGCGTCATTGATTGTCACGGTAAAGTGAGGGCAAAACTTGATACCAATATCGTTGGGCGTCTAGAGACACGGATGCCCATGAAGTATCATCAGACCTTCTTTTCGACCTGTAAAAATAGTACCATCCTTGTGATTCTGTTATTGACGTTTTTACTTACCCTCAAACGGAAGAGACGATGGCGTTCTGAGCACCGAGAAAACGGATAACTCCAGCTTCTCTCACTTTACACTCATGGGCGGGACTTTTCGAAATTTTAGTGAGAACTGCAAATCCCTTAGCATGATTCTTAGAGTCAGAATTGAAAAAACTAATTGATTGATATTTTTGAAGGAATTTACATCTCTTTTAAGCTCCTGCCGCGTAGAACGATATGTCCATTAACCGCACATACTCCGAATCAAATCTGATGGAAGTTATTCAATAAGCCTATTGAAAACCAGTATGTTCATGTGTAACATAAAATTCCGTGTGCGCCCATAGCTCAATTGGATAGAGCGTCAGACTACGGATCTGAAGGCTGAGAGTTCGAGTCTTTCTGGGCGCGCCATATATATGGTCGTTGTAACGTGATTTAAAGGATTTTGACTGGTGAATGTTATGTCCGTATTGAGAATGCTCGTCGTGAGTTTGGTATCGATATCGGTTGGGTATACCAGTCAGGTATACCAGGCCATGGCGGGCGCCCCTTCCCAAATGCAGGGTCAAGGTATGCCAGATAATGATCCCGGCTTCGATGTGGAAGTTTACGTCCAAGAAAATGGGAATTTAGTAAAACGACATATCAATCAGAGTATCCTTAGGAAGGCACTTGTAGTTTTCATCGGGGAAGGATGTCCACACTGTGAAAGATTTCTTTCGGAGTTTGCGCAACATTATAGGCGTATAACGAACGAAGGAGTCGTGACTGTGTTTATTCGTATTCCGTCAATCTCTGATCTACAGGCAGGTAGAATACCTACAATGCAGGAATACGACAGTGCAGTATCAGAGGTTAGGGTAGTAGGCGCGCCTTCCAACACGATCAAGGTATTTCTGTTGGCAGATTACCCGTCTTTAATGAGGGTGGGGATTACTGCCATTCCAGTCGGCTTCATCGTAAACCATAGCAAACAGCGCCTAAAGATGGAGGGAGATACCTTATTTCAGAAGACTGACTTTTCAGATGATTCTGTCTTACAGTCATTTTTAGAGTATTTCAAAGGGAATGAAGAATCTGATCAAGGTAAGTATACAGAAAGAGATGAGCAAGAAGATGGTGCTACACATATAAAAGGATCGAGTGGAACACATCATGGTAGTTCATCGGGATCGACGCATCATGGAGTGAACCTGAATGAAGCCAAGAAATTTACTAATATGCTAAACGACGGTCATTTCGATTGTCAACTGCTTGAGCAGGAGAAAGCGAAACCAGTATGTCCTGAACAGAAGCCGGTATGCCAATGGCAGAGGCCAATATGCAAGGAACATAAACAAGTATGTCCTGAGCCAAAGCCAGTATGCAAGTGGCAGAAGCCAATATGCAAGGAGAAGAACCCGGTACATCATGAGCAGAAATCAGTATGTCCAGTGCCGAATCAATCATATCATGAGCAGAAATCGGCATGTCCGGAACCGAAACAAAAACGCAAGTGTGTATGCTATGTCGTTGATGGTTGATGGGCAGAAAACGAGAAGAAAAGAGACTCATTACTAGACGCACTTTTCTCTTCGCCGGTATCAAGATATTCCTCGGAATGGCAATAGTTTCGAGGTTGTTTTATCTGCAGATCTTCAAGTTTTCTCATTATAAACTATTGTCCGATAAGAATAGATTAGTCCTCAAAAGAATATTGCCATCCAGAGGGAATATTTTCGATGCCTCCGGTAAGCTATTGGCCAGTAATAAATTCACTTATTCAGCGATATTGGATGTCTTGGAAATACCTCAGCAGGATAGGGCCAGCATCATCAAGCGTATAATTAAGGATAGGAGCCTGGATCCTAAGACTGCAGATGATTTGATGAATATACCGGAAGTGATCAATAGAAATAACAGACTCGTTTTATTGCAGGAAGATTTAAGTTGGGATGAATTAGCTGGATACTATGTTATGGCATCATCAATGCAGGGGATCGTCATCGAAAAGGTACGTTCTAGGACATACTTATTTCCAGAAGCACTATCTCATATCACCGGATATATCGGCGCTCCAACCAAAGAACAGGTCACTGAATCCGATAATATAGCCCTTTCATTACCGATGGTCAAAGTCGGCAAGAATTGTATTGAACAACAATACGAAGAAGAGCTATTCGGAAAGATCGGTGTACAGTGCGTCGAGGTGAATTCCAGGAGACAATTGGTGAGATGTGTCAGTGAAACTGATAGTATACCGGGCGATGATATCCACCTCACGATAAACCTAGATCTGCAACTCGAAGTATATAAGATACTATCACAGCACGAGAGTGCATCATGTGTGGTGATGGATGTAAATACTGGAGCCATCTTGGCTTTTGTTTCGTATCCTGGGTACGACACCAATATATTCACCAAGAAAATAGATCCCAAGACATTGGAAGAACTGTATAATAACCCGTTTAAACCAATTATCAACAAGGTTATTGCTGGATTATACGCACCAGGTTCCGCCTTTAAGATGATGACGGGACTGGCCGGATTGAGTGCGGGCGTCATAACCAAGCACACAAGATTCCATTGCTCTGGGGTCCATAAATTAGATTCCCATAAATTTCACTGTTGGAAATGGAAGTATAATGGACATGGGTATATCGATCTCAGAAGAGCCATTTCTGAATCATGCGATGTTTATTTTTACAATTTAGCCGAAAAGATTGGACCAGACATTATCGCTCGAACCGCAAATGATTTTGGACTGGGGTTTAAGACAGGTATCGATCTTCCCGGAGAGAAAGCCGGATTAATCCCAACGAAGGAGTGGAAGAAAGAAAGAAAAGGGCAGAGCTGGACCAAAGGCGATACATTGAATATGGCGATAGGACAGGGTTTCGACCTAACGACACCTCTTCAACTAACCAGGATGATCGCGATCTTGGTCAATGGACTTAATCCCATTACACCGGTCCTCCGTAAGAGTAAAGAGACCCTTTCGCCAGAGAAGCTCAAATACAAGCCAGAGCATGTCGAGTTGATATTGGACGGTATGTATGATGTCGTTAACTCCAGTACGGGGACCGCCAGGTTCTCAGCGATTGATGATGAAGACTTTGAGATGGCCGGGAAAACCGGAAGCTCACAGGTATATCATATTACTGAAAGCCAGAGGCAGGCAGGGAAGACCGTATCGGATGATTACTGGATGAAGGAACACGCCGTTTTTGTTGGATATGCCCCGGCCGATGATCCCAAATTCGCGGTAACTGTTCTGGTGGAACACGGAGGCGGTGGGGCAAAAACTGCTGCCCCTATCGCTAGGGATGTTCTGGGAGCTACTAGGTCTTGCTCACTGCGGCGATGAGGCTATCCCTTCTGCACTGGGGTTGGGATGCCCAGCCGCTAGGGGATGTATTTGTCAGCGCGGACGTAGTAAAAATTGATTCCCACACTGTTCCCCTGATCCTGTGGTGGAATCCTGCACGTGGTGACGCTACTATCGGCCGCGTGCTGCCATGTTCCGTCTGGCATCAGCATCCACGTCGTGTAGTGGTTGGGATGATGTTGCTGTTCCGCTACTAGCACGTAGTCGGACCCGCCCACTTTTATTACCGGAGCGAACCCTACTGGAGCGGTATCGCCTATGAGATGGTCAGGGTCGTCAACTATTCCCCGAAGCAGATTTAGGATCAAAACAGGAGGGAGATAACGAGTTGTGAGCTTGGCTGTTGCGTTCCTACGTGTGGAGCATTGTCTGCATTTTTTCGGTTTTGCGGACGATATCTCGAGATCTGTTTCCGCTATGGGGGCCTGGCTGAGGCTTGAGATGTATTGACCGTCTGGCCCTTTAAGCGATACCGTGACACGGTTGTTAACCGCTGATCGGGTGGAGCTAGTGTGGGTACAACCTTGGAAATGCCTTGTGCTTTCGTCTACGCGGTCGAAATGTAACCTAAACGGCAATCCATCCAATTCAGCCGGGTGGACGTCGGCTATGAGCATAGCCTGCACTCGGGAACCGTCTTGCCTGGCCTCTGGGCGGGATTTGTAGGCTTTCTTAAAGAATGCCGACATTTCGGATGTTTCTAGGACCTCGGTTAGGCAGGAAAGAAATTCACCTGCGTCTAACGACTCTCCTCCGGACCCTGCTGCTACGTGAGATAAATTTGCGACTATCACGTTCTGGGCACCCAGATCTGTTGGGTTGAGCTGTGGGGTGGGTGGATTGAACGTTTCGAAGAATGGGAGCAGTCTATGGGCTAGGACCTGGATTTCAATCGGCTTCGGATTTTGCAAAAGCAACTCCTGCCCCAACTGGTTGATGATTTCTCCGGCTTCTCCTTTGAGTTTTAGATTCCCTAGATGTCTGAGGACACAGCATACGGCTTGCAAAGTGGAATTCATGAAACAAGTGCATCCGGGATTCTTTATTCCCCTCACTGTATAATAATTGGGCCTTTTTTTGTGGTATGGCTCCCATGGGACTACATGCCACCGGCTAGTCGGGTCATTTTTATTCTCTTCTTCTATTGCTTTGGTTAGAGGTGCGAGGGCGTCTGGATGCCCCTGCAACCAACTGAGTACTTTTGTATCCTTTGCCAACTCTGCCGCGCTATTTTTCAAAATCCGCACCTGGTCTGCCGAGATACCTGGTGTTCGACTAACGATTTGGTTGACACTCTCGTCGAACTGGAACTGAGATGGTATGCTTTTATTTTGAGCCACCTGTTTGCCCAACTCCATTGATTCATAGACTAAGACTAGGTAAAGGATTTGCGCTAAATTAAAGGTGGCGCCGGGTTGGTACGGGCTGTTAGGATCGCCGTACGTTTTGGATGGACCTTGCAATACAAATGTGTCGGAGCTTGCGGCCTTAATCGTCCATCTATTGTCGTATAACAGCTTCCGGGCCGGACTGTCGACGTGAGGATTGAGAAACACCTGTATTGCCAGGCTTACCGAGTACACATTTCCGTCGTTGATTGTCGCCTGTGCCAGACATTCGTGGACCGCCTGGCCAGGATCAACCGCCTGTGCTGATCCGATTCCCGCTATAACTGTAAGTACTACTAGTATTCTTTTCATGTTCCTGATGAATTGTTTATCTTTTTACCCTTTGCCATCGTTCATTATACCATTTGTTTTCTTTGTTGACAAGTTATACTTGATTTTAGAATTCTACTAACTACCTGTTTTCTGAAATAGAGCTAGCCACTGTCTCTGTGACGGCATTTCCTGCTCTTGGGTGTATACTAAAAGCGCCACTGACCTGAGCGCTCCATCATCCTGCAGGGGGGCGGGGATTAATATAACATCTGAGTCGCTGCTATGTGCCCACCCCCCTGAGGCTGTCCGCGTGGAAGTCGTGTAGTGGTTTGGCCAGTGGTGGATTACCGCCTGGAGGTCGTATGGCTTGTTTCCATAGTGTAGCACTTCCTCGAACGTTATCGGATACGTGTCCTCTACTACTACGTGTCGTGAATAGTCGTATGAGGATCGTTTGATGTGCAGAATAAGAACTTCGGGAAAATGTTCAATGTGGATGCTGCGGATTGGCATTACTCTGCCCTGACATTCTGGGCAGATCCACAAATTGTTGGGATCATACCGGTCTCGATGTGGGAGAACTGAGGCTCCTAGGCAATCTTCTATCGTTTTGTAGTGGTTCCCCTGTGGATCTGAGATACTTAGTCCTAAAGACAGGAAACTTTCCGTGGGATTAGTTGATATGTATGAGCAAGCGGAGCATTGGCACACGCTGTGCAAGCTACCCCAGAAATTTTCCCTGATTGTGAGGGAGGTCGCGTTCAGGGAGTTTGGGTATGCTTTAATTAAAGCCTCGATTTCTCCCTCTCCGGGTGCGGCATCCTTGGCCGACTTGTATATCGTCTGATCGTACCACTCTATTTCCGATAAGTCGAGTACATTCAGGAGCTCTAATAAGAATTCTTGTGCGTCCTGTGAGCTCCCCCACCTCTGGGAAACTAGGCTTGCCAAGTTGGCTACTATATTTGGTCCTGTTTTGGGATCGAACCTTAGGGAGAAGCTTTTAAGGTATTGTGGGAGCAGGGCTTGGTAGTATTTTCTGGGGGCTATGATGTGCTTGTATGGGCTCTGTATTTCCCGAAAGAGCTCGTTGAGTATTACACCGGCTGGCCCTTTGAGGGGTGGGTGTCCCAGTTGTCTTAAAATTGCTGCCAATGCTTGGAAAATGGCATTCATGAAACATGTGGCGCCTATATTGTGGATGCCGTTGGGAAGACTTCCGAAGACTTGGCGAGTGTATTCTGACTCTTGCATGACTGCTTCGATCAGGGGTTCTTGAGCTTCCGGGTTCGCCGCTATGTAAGCTCCCAGTCTGATCTCGTTCTCAAACTCTGTAAAACCGGCGAGGAGATCCTTCTCGAGCTGGGTCGTGCTCCCCGAGATTCTTGCGCATACTTGTTGAATGCTATCGAGGTAGTTTATGTGGCCGGCTGTGGAGTTTGGGATGTGACCCGCCGCCATCCATGCCCTGGTCGCGGCTTCATAAACTGTGACCAGATACTGTATTTGTGATAACGTAAAGGTATCTCCTTGATGGTATGGTTTATTAGGATCACCGTACGTTAGAGATGAACCTTCCAAGGTATAGGTTCCTTCTCGGTTTTGTTGAAGCCGCCATCTAGAGTCACAAAATAGTATCCTTTCATTTTGGCCCCATGCAGGATTGAAGGATATTTGAGCTGCCATGTATGCCGAATATACATTATCTCCTTGTATGTTAGCCTGGGCCAGAAAATCGCTAATCAATCGATCCGATGCTTGTCCGTTACAGATTCCAGCTATAACTGTAATTACTACTAGTATTCTTTTCATATGTCTGTTGAATTGTTTATCTTGTTATACTTTATCGGCGTCTATTATACCATTTGTTTTCTTTGTTGACAAGTTATTTATGATTGAATTCTACTAATTACCTGTTTTCTGAAATACCATGCTGTGGGCCCTATACCTTTCGATTTCCCTTGCGCTAATTCTTGTCTAACTGACTTATTATTATGATTGTTAAGAAATAATTTCAAAATTATTATAAGTTATTAACTAATTATTAATCTTATTTTGATAGCATGCGGAAGTGAGGATTGCGAATGAGCCGCGATAAGGAAATTTATTTATGAATAGTAACAGCATGTGTCCAAAAAGGATTTCGAATTTTTCTGCTTTATTCAAGTCATTGTTAGTGTATCTCATTTTCCCTGTAACACATTCTATTGGAGCTACTGAAAGTGTTGGAACCAGCTCTTTCTCTGGATCTATCGATTTAAATGCCGGACTCGATGAACCAGATCGTGGAACACCAGGTTCTGATCAACACGGGAGAAAAGAACATGTCGAGAAGAAAAGAACGTGTGCAGATGCCAAAAATGCTTCTCTGGAGGAAGAAGACAATATTTTTGATTGCCATAACGCGATTGATTTTGAATTAAATGGTCCAGAATCTTGGAAAGAATATTTTAGACTTTACTTGGAATCTAACAGTTTTAACACCAGTTCTCCAAACTTATACTTCATTTTAGACGGCACAGGAGCATCAGACGATCAGGCAAAGGAATTTATTAATACCGCCAGTGCAAATGACAGATCGGTAGTTTTGAATCTGTCCAATAATCCCGGGATTGGTGATGGTCTCTTGGCCGGAGTAGATTTAAGATGTATTGTCTATCTGAATCTTAGTCATACGTCAATCACTGACGCTGGTATTGCGAATCTCATATCTATTATTCAATCGGGAGGCCTCAATAAATTGATATGTATAAATCTGAGTGACACAAAAGTAACTCCTAATGGAGTAGAAAGCTTAAGACAGGCAATGCGTAGTGCTGTAGACAGCGCTCAGATTACAGGCAAGCTTAAAGGGAAAGATGGAGTAATTTACTCACATTCCAGTCAGCTGCATTTTGGAGAAGGTCTTCAACAGAGACACCATCCTGATCCAGGAAGCCATCCGTCTTTCACAACTGCAGCATCAGGTATAGCAAGTGTGATGCCGAATGATATAAGCACATCTGTTGAAATAGATCCAGATGTGGATACAATCGGTGAGAATCCAGAGATAATTGCTCCTGCAATTCCAGCTACTCATCATACTCAAACAGCTGAAGATATACTGAAGGAAGAAGGAATAACTCTCGGTTTTAGTGGAGATACAGCAGCTCTAGCTGAAGTTGAAACAGGTAATCCGGTCGCTGGTGACGTCGGCAGAGCTAGAACAGCCCGTAATTTCGGTAACTTTCAGCGAGGGGGAGAGGGGAACCGATTTCATTATTAACCTATCACGATAGTTTTATTTTAACCACTCCATAACCAGTTCTTACGTGGAGAGAAATATTTGCTTCTCTTCAATCTCTCCCCCATAAGCTTCTCACTTTGTCCTTGCACGTGCGGCATCTTCGTATTCCTCTATTGCATCACGGACAGAGGATGCAGCTCGAGCATGAGTATACTCATTGGCTCTTCATAATCAGCTTCATAATGTGTACTCAAGTACTGGGCGGGGCTGCGTGCCATCTCTCCTTTCATAATATCTGATTCTGGAGTTTTTTTGGTAAGAGATCTATTGGTAAACAAAGGAGATGCATGTCGTGTGCTCGAGGTTACGAAATAGCTCCAACGGATTTAATATACTTCTGGTAATCTGGATCCTGTGAAAGGTGAGCATGTGATCCAAAGATGGGGCATTCACCTGTGCTCATGTAGAGTATCTTATTCGCGTAAATAAGAAATTTCGAATACTTGGTTATGATGATTACTGTCTTCCGTTTAGTCATGTATTCAACGTATTCTATGAAGGCCTGTTCGTCATCTTCCGTCTCGAAATTCTCCGGTGATTCAATTAATAATATCTGAGGCTGCTGCATACTAATCCTAGCAATTTGGAGCTTGAATAAAATACTCTGTGGAACTTGTATTAGATGAGTTGCAGCATCGAAGATGTCTAATTGTAATATGGGATACAGCCCAATCTTTTCCGCGATATGCAAAATCTTTTCTTCGTCCTGATGGAGCATCGCTAGATTTTGATAAATAGTTCCATTTATTAATCCGAAATCTTGCTTAAAGTATCCTATAAAAGATCTGATGGATTGCTTTTTAATGGTATTAATCGAAGTTCCGGATAGATAAATATTGCCAGATTGTGGCTTATAATACTTTAGTATCAGATCAAAAATATATGGAGCGAGCTTAATATTTTCTCCAGTAATCGCAATGAATTCTCCAGGAAGAACAGAAAAAGAAACGTTTTGTAGGTAGTTATTAGTGGATGCCTCGGCCGTATCCTGAAAATACACTCCATGGAATGCTAAGAATAGGCTTTCATTATTAGGAGTAATGCTTTTTTCGTGAGCGTCATCAGTATCATCGAATTTGTATTGATCCAATGTTTTGAGAGTTACATTCTTAATTTTAAGGTATCTTAATATCGAGACAATAAACATAGTATAGACAAAGCTTATTGCGAAGAAAAAAGGCCTGGTAAGTGCAATATTAAATATCTTAGTAATGGATACTTCTTCATTGATAACATACATCAATATACACGCTAATTCCAGAAAACAGATGTGCCACAGCATCCTCCACGTCACGGAAGTGATATCGTTCTTCGTATCCTCGACAATTGATCGGCGCATCTCATCGAATTGATCTATCATAATCCGTTTAGATTCGTAGTACTGGATACCCTTTGCCGCGAAAGCAGTCGCCGCAATAAGCTCATCGACTCGAATCTTATATTTCCTGATATCGCACGATGAAATGATTTTAGTTGCGGCTTTGATGATGATCTTCGTGATGAACATCGTAATGATAGTCGGAAGTATAATATGTATATCAACTAGGCACGCCAAAACTAAAAGAGCTAAAAATATTATAGAGAGAGGAATAGCAAATCCTAATAATTCGAAATTACAATCCTCTATCATCAATAACTTAGAAATATTGTCGTTCGCTATACCGAGGATCCCATCGGTGGAAATACGCCTCTGATCTGTATAGACGATAGAGTCATTGAAGCTCTTCAAGAACGATATTGTCTTTGCCCGAATGCTGAGATTCGCGTAATACCAGCACAGTATGAACGACGCTCCACCCAGAAAGACGGATGCCGAATGAATGTAGAAAGAAAGAGTCGCATCAAGTCCCGTCACGAAAAAATCGTGGAAAAATCCGAAGACACACAGCGGAAAAATCGTTACAGACAGGCAATATCCAAATACCAACATAGTAATTAAAAGACGTGGTGGAGCCGAGGGGGATCGAACCCCTGACCTCTACAATGCCATTGTAGCGCTCTCCCAGCTGAGCTACGACCCCTAGGCAACCCAGAGTTACGCTTCGATCCTATCTCATATCGTCTGGATTTTTCAAGTCTTTATTACCTGAAATGCTGCATGGCTTATTTCTGGGACACTTATTTTATCTGGATTAGCAATTATATTAGAAATAATCTTGCTTAGAAACCTCTTAATGCTAAAATGCTGCAGGTATCCTCGATGGGCGACCGCCGGGGATACGTGAGTAGGCGTTATCCAAGGAGGTGTTTAAATGAATAACCTATACAAAATCTTGTCTTTAATTTTGATAATACCATGGGTGAACTGCGAGGCTACGGAAAGATCAGTTGTTCCGGATAATCAAGCTAGCGCACCATGCTACTGTCCCCTATCTTTAGACGATTCGTTTGCAGGTTCATTGGTTTCAGCAACCATAGATTTACCGTTCAAATTGTGCTCTGATGAATGGGCAATTGGGATATGGATAAATTGGAAAACAAATCGTGGAGAAATTAGTCTAGTACAAGCAACGCCATCCCCAAAGGACGATGTCCTCAAGCCGGTCCTACGTAACTTATTTGACGAGAACCATCTATCGATCTCATCTGTATTGATCCATTTGAGAAATGGAGATGTAAAAGTATTAGATTTCATCCAATCCTGACGGATAAGTATACATGCCATCCCTCTGGCACCTTGAGGACAAAGGTCTAGCGTGAGGGAGTGTAGTTTAAGGAATACAGTTAGGTGAAGGCGCGTGATAATTAACAAAGGAGAGTTTTCGAGAATGGTGAACTCTACAACGGTTCTGATTCGTGGTATCTTATTTGCCCAGGGTTTTGCCTTAGTGGTAACATGACATGTAGATGTAAAATTTATCTACGAAAACTCTCTAAAAATAGATTCCTCAAATGAGGAATATTACAGCCATAGTAGCAGCAAGTGTAATGGAGCTAGGGCAAGTGTGTAGTGCAGCCTGTGTCCAAGAGGTAGGAAGCAATTTACCTCAGACTCCATCGTTTGATGGATTGAGTGGGATAGGTTTTATAGGATCCGTCAGGTCCGAGAAAAAGTTAAGCCTTGACAGCTGTTCATGTAATGTGCATGAAGATATGCTAACCAAAGCGTTGTTTGTAAAGATCGATGGCCCCTTTCTTCGCTCCAATTTACAATTATTGATGGAGGAACTAGATAAGGTATGTCCGGCGGATGGAGGTCTTAAAACTGTCATGATATCAATTCCAAATGAAGTAATTGTGATGCAATATCAGCTGCAGGCAGGAAAACTTTGCATCAAAGAGATATCGTAACAATTTTATTCGATCTGCCTGTCCTAAAAAGGAACAGCTATGTCGAAAATCTTGGTGGTTTCTTCTTTGTCACATCCTTGACGATATATTGGAGCTGTTGCATATGCTTTGTGGTAAGTATATTTGAGACTTTATCTCCTACCTCTCGAGCATTTCCCTGCATATATAAAGGCTCTACAGAAAGAGTTTGTAATGTCTGAACGATAGTTGATTCCCTCATAACTGAATATTTTCACTAGTTTTGGAGTTAAAGGCTTGATGATATATTTATTAACAGATATACTCGTTCTACTTACCAAACGCATTATTTTTTGCTTTAATAACGCTGGATTTTATGTGATTGTAAAGTAGAACGAGTATATTTCATTTTCATAGAGAAATATTTTCTGAAAATTAACGAACTCTTAATGTTTTTGTGCTATCTTCTTGTACACCACCGCCGACCCCCACCCACCCGGGATACTACCACAATTTGATTAATAAAACGTTAATAGAGAAATAATTTTTATGAAGAAATAAATTCACCAATAAATGTAATAGACGTACTCACAAAGTCACTTGGGTATATTATACCATTATAGAGCTCTTACATGACGGCGGATTCCCTATAGAGAAGTGTCCCCCCAGAACTCTTGGGGGGATGACTCCTCAGTCCAAGGGCAGTGGAATATTGCAACAATACCATCTCGAATAATGTATGAAACTGTTCGGAGAGTTCAATTTTTTCATCTTTGAATTTGGTATTTACCTGCCTTGACTCGAGTGTGCCTTCAGTATCCTTCTATACGCTATGAGGCCCGGGATGTTGGATACGAGGCACATCATGAACATCATTGGCCAAGATCCAACGTCGGCGATCATTCCGCCCAATTTCGTGGATATTATTCTATACAGCGAGCTGAGGGATATTATTAGGACGAATATGTTTACGTCCCCGGAAGATTCCTCCGCGGCATACGTCCTGAATACCACATTTGAAAAGCTGAAGATAATTGTGGAGATGTTGATCACTATGGCCAGGACCAGTAATTCCACATGAACACACGAGACGATGGTAAACAATAATGCCGGAATACACTGCATGATGAACGTATACCTCATACATTTTATGGTGCTAAATTTTTGGGCACACGCTCCCGCGATCAGACCCGATATAATCATGACGAATAACCCGATGACATGCGTCACATTGGCGAAGGTGATCTTAGACATGCCTATCGATTGTAGGAATACTGGCTTCATTGTGCTGATACAGCTATCCGTGAACTTAAACGAAAGCATCGTCATTAAAAAAAGACCAACCTTCTTCCTACTGAAAAAATCACGTAACGATCGGAGGTAATCCTTAACTGAAGATGTGGTCTGTTTTTGGTGTTCATCACTGTATCTAGTTCTGGGCAGTATTAGGGCCGCCACTGAACACGCCAGTGTAATCAGGCTGATGACGGTGAATGCCACACGCCATCCCTTGGCCTCGGCGATGTATAGCATGACGGCCCCCGACAAGAAGATACCAATCCTGAAGCCCGAGTTGATGATTGAAACCACGGGGCCGAGCTCCTCCTTTTTAAACAGAAGGAGTTTGACGTAGCTGAAGACGATATCATTGGCAGCGACGGCTACCGACACAGCCAGGATTGTAAGATTCAAGGCAATCAACGAGCCGGAGTCTGAATATCCTCCAATCGATGCGAAACATACGATGATGATGGCGTGAAATAACAACGACAATACTTTGATGATGTCGAACTTGGCGTCCGCGTATTTTATGATGATATTATTGATGAATGGAGATAGGACGAACTTCCAGCTATACGGTAACGTCGCCATCAAGATCGTAGCAATTTCAGAGGGTGATACTTTGCGTTCGGCCAACATGAATGGTAGCGTCGAGCAAAGACCAATGAAGATGAGGCCACTCAGCAGGCCGCCAAAGAACAGGAACGATAAGACCCGTAATCTTCCCTTAAAACATTCAAGCAATATCTAAATTCCTCTTTTGAACCAAATAATCAATCTCTGCCAAAATGATTTTCGGTGTAAAGACTGACGCATTATTATATTATCCTGGAGCTCCCCGAGGCAATATAAAACCAATCCAGATGCCGTGGCAAATGACGCCGTCTGGACGAAATCATGAGAACCAACGGTGCCGACAGGTTTCCCGAGCCGTACTGAGAGCTTATTGAAATAGCCCTTTGACGTTATCAGATCATTGAGGCCGGATATTCGGCTGCCTCCCCCCGTGAGGACTATCCTCTGGTATAATATTTTATCGGCATCGCATTCCTGTATATGACGCGTTATTAATTCCAGCATTTCCTCCAGGCGAGATACTATTATTGAATTCAGCATCCCCTTCGAGATGTTCTGGATGTGTTCTTCACCGTATTCGTCTATCCTTGAGACCAGGATCTGTTCTTCCTCATAATTCGGACCTTCCGGAGAAACACCGTATAATATCTTCAGTCTTTCTGCATTGGATTTCGTGGTCCTCAATACCATCGCGATATCACTCGTTATATTCTGCCCACCGACTGGAATTGTTCCGAGATGCAATAAAGTACCATCATTAATACAGCATATAGATGTGGTCGATCCACCGATATCGATCAGCGTAACACTCGATGAAATCTCGTCGTCCAGGAGGACTGAAAGCGCCGATGCATATGTCGAGCAAATAAATCCCTCAACGGAGATGTTATTTCGATTCAGGCAATTCTTTATATTCTTCAGGAATGAGGATTTGGCGAACATGACGTGAAAAACCCCGGAGAGGACGTTACCGACCATCCTGATCGGATCATGAATCCCATCGTTTTCATCGATTGAATAAGAGACCGGGAAAATATGAACGACCTCCATCGAGGAATCAGTATATTTCGAGGTATCAAAATTCATGAGGGAATTTATGTGGACATCATCGACCGGGAGCTGCCCAATTTCAACGGACGTCTCGATGGGTTGCGATTCGATGGCCCACGATGGAATTGCCACAAAAACGGACTTAATCGATTTTTGGGCCTCCTTTTCGGCGGCGAGGATCGCCCCCAGTATCGAATCCTCTAGCTCCTCGAGATTGACGATTGTCCTCTTTTTCATGCCCTTTGTCAGCTGATACCCAACACCGAGGACTCGAATACCATTCCCAGATACGATGGATTTGTCGGCTCCTTTGCGTTCCCCCTTAGCGATCGCGGCACACACGGTATCGGTCCCCAAATCCAATACGGCCACTTCCTTCTTCAGGTCTATCATCTTCCTAAACACTCTCTCAGGATCTCAGAACAAAAAAACAATGATACAAACCGCTCGTTGACGATCATCGTACTATATATCACGATAATTATCTAGATCCTGCGGTAATTAACCAAAATTTAAGAAATTAGTAATACACTAGACAAAGGGAGCGGTATCTAGAAGAAAAAAGAGATACAAGAAATGAAAAAAGTAATGAAAATTCTGATAGCTGGTAGCACGGCTCTGCTGGTTAGTAATGCTTGGAGCAGCGACGAATCTGAAAACAGTGCTCAAATATTACAAAAACTTGCAACTCTAAGCCGTGACATCGCTAAACTTAAACAGTTAATGGGAGGCATGGGTAATGCCACGTCTAGTGCAGTTGGGAACTTGATAGCACTTTTCAATGCTACGGTCGCTCATACTAATGAGGTTCTAGGAGACTTAAAGGAGAAGTGTACCGGTCATGTCCGCTTCGTGTACCGAGATGGAACCTGCGAGTTGGTGCCAATGTTGGCGATCAAGGGAGCAAAAGTCCCCGACCCAGCCCTGCCCAGAGACATTCACGAAGCCCAAATAATGATTGCAGCTGGGAAAGGAAATGCGTCTTCTCATAGCTAGCAGAAAGCCTCCTTATAGTCTCTTGGATTAAGTCCTGTAGAACGACGACAGTACATAAAGGACAAAGTGATAAAAAACAGAGTATATGAATGCCTAATAGATCTTGAAGAAGTAGTATCAGAGCATATTGTAGCTTTAGATGCGCAGACCATTCAATCTGTCTGTCATATCAATTATCTGGCTCATTATTTATGAGATTTGGTATAACATCCTTATTTACTACAACAATAGAGTTCTTTCGTAACCTTCAGAATCAGAATTATTGGAAGGAGACACGGAGCACAGAACCGCAGCGTACTTGAGTGTACATGAGAATTCGAGCACCGAATCTGAGTGTGGAGAGTTACGAAAGAACTCTAATGAATCCGACTGTCCATTTAACTAATGTATTCATCTATTATTCTCTTTCTATTACTTTAGTTATTGTTTTCACGGCATCATCATATACTTAATCGCGCAATAATACAAACTTATTTATGATTACTCTCTAGATAATAAACGGCATCGTGATAATTTATCGAATACGATTGCCATGGCGCCGTTCCCGGCTACATTACACGCCGTGATGATGGGGTCGAACAGGACGTATAGTGCCGTCACTAGGGCCAGCATCTCCGATGACATCCCCAAATAATTCTGCATGACGGGGAGCATGACGAGGACTCCACCGCCCGGGACGGCCGCCACTGCAAACTTGGCCAGCACGAAATGGAGGGCGAATAATAGGTACGTCGTCATGGTGGGGATCCCCATCTCGAACGATGACATAACAGATATCGCTATCATCGGAATGAAGAAACAGTCGCCGACGAGGTGGATATTGACGGTCGACGGAATGATTACATCGGCATTACTCTTCTTTTTCACATTCTCTTCGGCGGCCTTAATGGAGAGTGGCAACGCCGATGCGCTGGACATCGATCCGAAAGCCGTCACCGTCGCCGGCAATATATTCTTCAAATAAAAAATGAATTTCGAAAATTTACAGCGGGAGAGGAGGAAGTACTGCAACAATACGAACCCATAGGCCAACACAATAAACGCTATCAATATCTGCAGATATTGCTCGAATATTTGAATTAGTATTCCATCGTGTTGCAGCTTCAGTGCCGTCCCCGCTATGAAAAACGGCATAATTGGGATGAGGATTTTGAAGTATACCTTCGTGAAGCGTTCTGAATACCCAGCGAGTGTCGCCGCGAAATTCCGATTCACGAAGTAGAGGAGGAGGCCAATGATGACCCCAGAACACAACGCCACATCATTCGACACTATATTTTTCAGAGAAAACTCAAAGGCGGGAGAGAGGGCATCGGCCACAGACATATCGTGGTGCTGTATCCGTGAAATACCTCCACATAAATTCGTCATCTTTATTGATGCCACATAAGAAAGCAGTGTATTCATGAAGTTCGAACAACATACCAATGGGATGATGATCAGGATATACTTCATGGCCTTATCCCCGAGACGGACTATCGATCCATAGACGAGGGCCAAGATGATGAATGGTAGCGAGAAGATGAGGCAGTCCTTAATGGCCAGACTAATGGCATATAAAAAGGATTGTACCGAATAGGGGAGGACTGAACAGAAACACAGAGAAAATATGAGGATACAAAGGAACAGAAGAGGAATCAACGAATGCTTAATCCTCTTACACCAACTCATATTACCTCTTGGAGAACTGGAATCTCCGGCGAGCCTTCCGGTGCCCGTATTTCTTTCTTTCGACGATTCTGGAATCGCGAGTTAGGAAGCCAGCCTGTTTCAGGATCCTGTGCAGATCGGGTTCGAAAGCATCGAGGGCCTTGCTGATGCCGTGCCGAATGGCTCCGGCTTGCCCCGATAGACCACCACCAGTGACCGTGCAGAATACATCGTATTGCCCGTCTCGACCGGCCATCGCCAATGGATGAGAAATCATCATCCGTAGAACGGCGCGTCCGAAATACTCCTGATGATCACGTCCGTTGATGGAAATCTTCCCGGGGCCTGGCTTAATCCATACCCGTGCGATGGCATTCTTCCTCTTACCGGTGGCGTAGGCCCTTCCATACGCATCCAGTTTACGTTCTCTGTTGATGGGTTGAGCCACGGTCTCCGTGGCGGCCAAAACTTGACTATCAATCACGCTACATCTCTCCGACTATTCTTAGCATTCAACTTTGCAATATCCAAAACTTCGGGGTTCTGAGCTGTATGAGGGTGCTCGGCACCTTTATATACCCTAAGCTTCGATAGGATCTTCCGGCTGATGGGGCCCTTAGACATCATCCTCCTGACGGCGTTCGTCACGGCCCTGTCGGACCTTGGCTCATCCAGCAACTGCCTCATACTGCGCTCCTTGATGCCCCCTGGATATCCCGTGTGCCAGTAATACTTCTTGTCATCCAGTTTATTTCCCGTCAGCAAGACCTTGTCAGCGTTTATCACGATGACGTGATCCCCACAATCGACATGCGGAGAAAAGAATGGCTTACCCTTACCGCGAAGGATGTTGGATATCAATACGGCCATCCTACCGAGGACGACTCCTTCTGCATCTATCAGTATCCATTTTCTTTCGACATCAGAACCCCTGACAAACGACGTACTCATATCTTCTTCATACTCTAAATTACGTAATTAATCTAACGTGATGCTAACACAGGATTAGGTTAGTTTCAAGAATTCTGTTGAGGCGCATTATTCAGTCAACAGGGCTAAATCCTAGAGTGCGTCTTATCTCCACCATAACCAATTATCCACGTTAAATTTATGGAGTCATTAACGTTTTATTAAGTGAAACATGGTAGTATCCCGGGTGGGTGGGGGTCGGCGGCGGTGTATACGAAAATAGCATAAAAACATTAAGAATACGTTAATTTTTGGAAAATATTTCCCGTGAAACAAAAAATATTCAAACAAAATAAAAGGAATTAATTAGATAATTATATTGCAGAATACAAGTAAAATAGGATAATATTAAACTAGAGATATAAACAAATGATAGGGAGGACGTTTGAAATGATACGTAATCCAAGGTCAACAACTGCGATAGTGTTGAGTATCATCGCTATCCTAGTCGGGCAATCAGCTCTCGGGGCCGTTCGGGGACCCAACGGAGAACCGCCGTATAGACTCCTCTCAAGGGATTATCTGGAAGCAGCAGCTCCCACATGTCATCAGGATTTTGTGCAGAGCGAGGCTAAACGAAAAAAGGCGGCAGAAGCTGCTGCCCGAAGAGGCTTACCTGTAGAAGAATACGTGGCGCGACACGAACCCCCGCCCACACTCCCAACTCATTGGAAATCGGGTGAGATTCTCAGAAGAATTATAGCCTTTCACCCTCCGACAGCAGGGCGGGTTTCAGATGCAGTGGGAACGGTGGTGATCCTCCCACCAGAGATCGTTCAAGCCATGGACACGATACACCTGGACCCGTCCGCAAAAAAAGCCCTAGCCCTCGTAGACTTGGTAGTCGGACAAATGGGAGAGCTATTCCTCGACGCCTTTGTGGACGAACTGTGGTACTGGAAGTGCACTGGTACCTTCCACAGAGTACGCGAAGAACCACTCATGACTTTGAGAGTTCTCTCCGGGAAGAAACGTTCAGTAATCGGAGCTGGTCCCAAACTTACCGAAAAGGAGATCAGGCAGCTTCTCTCCAACATCGCCCAAAATCCCGATAGACTTAATCCCAGTCCAGAAAACCCACATCTACCAGTTTGGGCAGTAGAGATGGAAAAAGGCTATCCAAAGGCAGGAATCCCAACAGATTTTACAGCACGAGATTTGTCAGTGGAGTTGAATGCGCTACTGGAGAATCCAGATGCAGAAATTATAGTTCAAACGTTTCCATTATTATTCCGGGTAGTAGAAACTAGCACACCATTCACTCGATCCCTGCGAGCAGCGTTGAGCCACCAAGTAACAGTCGGCTTACCTCCCCCACCTCCGGTAAAACGTGAAAAACGTCCTCCGCCGCCTCAACGTCCGAAGAAGGTGACCACGGGTAACCCAGTTCCACAGATACAGCCTGACCGTCCAGCCTCAGGCTATACCGACTGATTCTTTTGGGTAGATCTATCTATATTTGAAAGTCTATAACGGATCTTGAATACGCTTGTAACAAACCACTTCCAGCTAATGCCGGGAGTAGTTTGTTACTATAACATAGGAATGGAATAATCAGAGAGCTTTTGCTGTTACATGGCGTTTAGTTGGAGTCCAATATTCGGTATAATCACGATTTCGCTAGATCTGTACAAATATACTCGTTCCATTTCAGAACCATAATATTTTTTACCTTAATAATGCTGGATTTCAAGCATTCATAGCGCTTAATTTTACGCGGTTACAAAGTAGAGCGAGTATAGTATTAATAAACCGATTTATCAGCATTTTCTAATACCTCCGATACTCCATCCTGGAAGTGGATAACATATCCATTATTCTTTGAGCTCTCGAAATCTAGTTTGGTTTCGATTGTCTTGCCTCCGATGTCCGTGAGAAAACAAAACCCTTTCGATAGGATCTTTTTGAATGATCCCTGCTCCAGGCGATCTCCAAGCACCTTCAGGGTCTGCCGATACTGCACCATAAAATACTCCGTCCTTTTCATGATGGTATGCTGAATAGTTTCATATCGTTGTTTTTTCAAGGTTATATATTGATTTAAGCCAGTAATTCTCTTACTTTCCAATTTTATCGATTCTTTTTGAAGGTAATTACTAATCAATATTAAAAATCTAGAAATTTTATCGTCGAACCTTTGGCGGATAGCCATCAATACGAACTGTGCCGAAATGAGATGTTTAATCGAATTGGCAAGCCTCGTCTTCATCTCCCTTAAAATACCTATGAGTAACGCCTCCATCTTCGTGCGTAGGTCAATGATCCTCAGCTTAATATCCGCCAAGACTGGAGTTATTAATTCGATGGCGGCGGTTGGAGTCGGTGCCCTCAGATCTGAGGCATAGTCTATGAGGGTCGTATCTGTTTCGTGCCCAATCGCCGAAACGACGGGGATCGAGCTATCGTAGACTGCCCTAATGACGGCCTCCTCATTGAATGGCATGAGATCCTCGATGCTGCCACCCCCCCTAGCCACTATCAACACATCTGGCCTCTTTTCCACCATAAAATTAAATCCACGGATTGCGTTGACGATTTGCTCGGGGGCCAATGCACCCTGAACATTGACGGGCCATACGACGACGTCGCAGAATGGATACCTATCCTCTAGGCGATGTCTCATATCCTGCAGGACGGCCCCGGTTTTGGAGGTAATGATACCGATAGTTTTGGGAAATTTTGGAATCTCTCTCTTTCTATCGAAATATCCAAGGGATGCAAAGTGTTTTCTCCGCTCATTGATGAGCTTTAGGAGGGCACCTTCCCCGGACATGCTGGCCTCTTCTATGATGAACTGGTATTGCGATCTCGCGGAATACGTCGTCACTCTGCCGCGGGCTATGATCTCCATCCCATCTTCCAGTGGGAAACTCACTTTTGTTCCACGCCAACAGATGGCATTTATGACGGATTCATCATCTTTGAGGCATAGGTATGTGTGCCCAGATGAGTGCTTTTTTACACCGGAGACTTCACCTTGAAGTTTAATTGATGAATAGTCCTTCTCGACTGTACTTTTAATGGCGGAGGATAGTTCGGATACCGTGAGCACCTTTTCTTCATCGAATATTTGAAGCAAATAATTATGAGCTGTATTGTCCAACATGACTCTTCGAGAAGAAAATGGTGGGCCCTGTAGGACTCGAACCTACGACAACTCCGTTATGAGCGGAGGGTTCTGACCAACTGAACTAAAGGCCCGTTACTGCCGTATGAGTATACGAAATAACTTCATGAAAAGCTATTTTTAAAAAAACACTTCCAAACAGCCCAAAAATAGTGTATAAATATAAAATAAGGGGTAATATTTAAAATAAAAAGAGAGGAAGATGCCGAATTCAAGCTGAAGAACGGTAAGCTTCAAACAAAAGAATCGGGGAGATCCAAGATATTCAATTATTTATCAATAGATATTCCAAACCAACAGAATGCGGTAGCGTAATTTCGACAGGCTAGGGATGCTAATCCATCCAAGCCATAGCTTAAAGCCCAACACAACAATAAAAGGAGAATCAAATGAAAATAATTCAACTATTGGTAATATCAATGTTTAGCATCAACGTCGCGGCTATTGCGGCTGAGGGGGGGGGGGGGCAAAGAACCGTCTAACGACCGTCCACAGCCCTCCGATCCCACTCGGATGACCATCGAGGAACTTGCGCGCGCATACGCCACCGATGCGATTTTACGCAAAAGGGCTGGATCAGGGGTGGGTAAGGGTCCACAGACGCGGGATGAGAGGCCCGTTCTTGTGCGCCTTGCCGCGAAACTAGGGGAGGTTGCTTTCCCTTGGTGGGTTGATGGGCCCCACCTTAGGTTTATTCGGGCGGTCACTTCTATGGGTTGTGAGTGGTTTGATGTGGATCGGACTATTTTTGACGCTTGCCTGGGATTTGGCGTGGACGGTCGCCGGGAGTATGACCTGCTAACAGCCCGGGTCCGGGAAGCTGCGAAAGAGGTATTCCAGGCGAGAATCTCGGCCTTAGCTCGGATGGGAATATTACTTAAGTTGGTTGCGAACACCATCTATGGGCGTGATGACCCGGACAATTCCTATCAATTGCTTCTGTTGTGGGCTAACGTGCAGTTTGGCTCCGGAATAGGAGTGAAACCCGGTATACGGAATGCCGCTGCATTGGCTATGGCAGCCGATCCATTATTGACACCTAACGATGTACGTCCATGTGTCGAAAATCTAGAAGCAGGGTTTGACGAGGCGGTGATCGAGTACGAACAATATCAGGCCCCGCCATATCTTGATGGGCCGAGTCCTGCATGGCTCCCTCACTCCGTGCCTTATGATGCTTACCATTTTATGCCTAGGCATCCCGGCTTGGATCCAAAGGCCGTCGCGGATGTGGTCAAGCTAGTGTTGCTTGAACAGAGGAAAATAGATGAAGTACCCGGATTAAAAGATTTTTGGATAAGAGGGGCCCTTCCCTTTTACTTTCCTACGACTGTTATGGATATTCCACTCATACTGAAGAGACTGGATGTGTGCTTAATGGAGGTATGTGAGGAACAGGGGGCTGGGCCGGAAATTTATGAAACACTGGCTTTTGAATTACGACTTCGCCTAGGACATGATTTGCATTTGCCTGGGCTGGGGATAGAAGGGTTTGCAGTTGTACCAAGATTATTGTTTAACAGGGCTTCCTGGCCTCGACTATTGGATACTTTGGTTCGCCTCTTCCGCAACTACGACCCGTCGTTTAACACGGTGTTGGAACAAGTGGCTATTGTTCAGTATCTAACTGGAGAAAATCCGTTGAAAATCGATCATGCTGAGGAATATTCCAAAAAAACTGCTTGGAAGCGGAGGGGAGTCAACAAAATCATGAGCTTGTTGCAGGCCAAAGTAGACAAAATACCGCTAGTAATAGGGCGATTGGACGATTTCCTGGATCTGCACGAGTCAGTTCTAAGTTATCACCGTAGAGAACAACCTGACAGTCCGGGATCAGGATTAATTCCACCAATCACACCGTGGGTGTCTAAGAAGGTGATTTCTGCCCATGGTAAGGAAGAACCTCTCTCTGCAACACCGGTGCATGCCGACTAATGGATTGTCTGATATCAATCTTCTTCCCAAACTCTTCAGAAGCAGTCTTCTGCCTCGTCGATCCAGTACTTAAATCCTCATGTACGCTCAAGTACACTCCGGTTCTGCGTATCGGATCTTCTTCTATAAGAACTGATTCTGAAGGTTTGTGATAAGAAGTCTACTAGGTTGACTATAGATCATACTCGACGTAGATATGTCCATAATTTTATCCTCTTAAATATTATGAGCGCTCTAGTAGCATATCAGCTCTTACCAAAGAAGCCTTCTGTTGGATTTGCGGCTCTCAATAATCTTGGATGTATCTGACATCTTATACGAAACTGAGGTTAACTAATAGCGATATTTATGATAAAGATATATTGATAGAGCTGTCATTAAAGATGCACATACGATCGGAGCTACGTATGGAGTTACCGTCTGCATCCAGTGGTTCCACTGAATGCCTTTCGATCCATACTTTTCATTCAACGCCTTATTGAGTAATGCTGTTCTGAAGGCATAATAGATCGCCTGCTCTATTAGGACTGCATTTGTATATTCCCCCTGCACCTCTGTGCCGCGTCGCCTATACTCCATAAATCGCATCGTTTCTAAAGCGGAGAATTGTGGATTATCTTCACTTATAGGTATTTCGAAATTGGGATCAAACTGCCTTAAAGTAAAACCGAACCCATTCAGCGATGGATCGTGCGAGTATAAAATGCCAAATCCAAATCTAAGGCTAGGATTAGCAGTCTGGACGTTTCCCATATAAAAATTCCAGTTATTAGAGAATGCAGGAAGCATATAGCTGCGTCCCGGCGCGTTTATTGCCTTTTCAAGGAATTCACGACTTGGAAAAAGTTCTCTATCTATGATGCAAGCAGCAACAATTTTATCTTGAATAATTAACTGAAAGATTGCATCTGGACTATAAGGAATCCCGTCAATAGAAAAATTAAGGCCGTGTGCTAGGGTTGAGAGAGCAAGTATAGCCCCCCCCTATACTCTTTTTTACTAATTTCATATTTAATACCCCCATAATTATACATATAAATATTTAACAATACTTTTCCTATACAGTCTTTCAAGCAAAAGCGTAAGAAATCTCTTCGAATATTATGCTATACTTATAAACTTAAGGAATAGTTAATAAAAAAAATATTAATTAAAGAATCTAGAAATCCTTTTTAATACTTCAGATTTACCTAATAATAATATGATTTGAGCTATATGCGGGCCATGTGATTTATTCGTTAGAGCCATCCTAATTGGGAGGTATAGATTCTTCCCGGACGCAGATGCCGTATTTTTTACCCTTTCCAGTACTTCAGTTATTGTCTGATCGTCTAATTCTGCTGCTCCCTCTATTTCATGTGCCAGAGTTTTCAATATCTCTTTTTCTTGGTCTGAGAAATCAACGTGAAAACTGAAATCATGAGTAAGTATATTTTGCCATTCTATAAAATCATCGTAACGATTAACATTTTCTCTGATGATCGAAAACGAAGACTCATCCATAATGAACTCATCTCTAATCCTTTCTTTGACTTCATCATATGATCTATTCATCAGGATTTTCCTATTCAATTTCACGACATCATCGATATCGAACTTCGGAGAATTAGTACTGAATTTAGTGATATCAAAATAATCGATGAGATCATTCATACTGGTGAATGATATGGTATCGAGGGATGTCCCGAGTGTTGCCATGAGATCCGCGATCGCCATAGAGTCAATGCCATTATCTCTAATCTCGCCGAGGTTCATGCTCCCCAGTCGTTTCGAAAATTGAGAACCATCCTTATTTACAAATAGCGAAATATGAGCAAAATTAACATTGAACTCATCATTAGATATAGCATTAAACATAGCAATTTGAGCGGCAGTATTGGTGACGTGATCCTGCCCCCTTATAATATGCGTGATTCCGGAATCAAAATCATCTACAACCGAAGAGAATGTATATAGAAACGTCCCATCCGCCTTCATAATCACGGGATCACTAATACTACGAAGATCATACGAGATTTCACCGAGTATAATATCCTGCCATGTCACTGTCTGATCAGGTAATTTAAACCTCCAATACGATGGGACACCACTCTCTCTTAGACCATGCTTCTCACGATCGGTGAGATTGAGGGATGTGCGATCATATACCGGAGCTCTTCCATTCGATATGGCATTTCGTCTTTTGTATTCAAGCTCCTCTGACGTTTCAAAACATTCATATAGAATTCCTCTTTCTATAAGCTGCGCCTTTACTTCCGAATACCTCATCGTTCTTTCAGATTGCTTAAAGAATTCGTCGTGGCGTATACCGAGCCATTCTAAATCTTTCATAATTGAAGCTTCATATTCATCCTTAGAACGTAGCGTATCCGAATCATCTATTCTGAGCAAAAACTTTCCATTATTCTTCCTGCAGAATAAGTAATTTATTATGGCGATTCTAGAATTCCCGATGTGCATATACCCAGTTGGACTGGGGGCAAATCTAACCTTATATCTCATGAGTCTCCAGAATCCGGATGTAACTAACCCACATTATCTCATCAACAAACAAAGCGTTCCAGGAGAAAAATTGTTGATCATAGTATATTAAATCCGTGCATGGGGCCTTAGACCTGTATCAAAGTATGTGAATTTGTACAGTGGATTGCATTGTTTTCGTTTTTTATTTATCGTAAAATGATTCGTCGTTTTGTTGTTGTATTTGTCTCCTTGTTAAAAGATTGCGGAACAGTTGTTTTTTACCTACCTTTGTTTGTTTGTTACTTAATCTTTATAACTCTTTTGCTGCGAATAATACGAAGAAAGCGGAGATTGCCGTTGAATACGGATGTGCTAAGAAGGTACTTCGTGCCGATCGCGCATTAGAAAAACGGTTCCCAGCGTCGTTGACTAAAGTCATGACTCTGTATTTGTTATTTAAGGCCATCAGTGAGAAAAAAGTAAGTTTCAATACCAGGTTTAAGGTCTCTAAATTTGCGGTCCGTCAGCCACCGAGTAAGCTCGGGTTAAAAGTCGGCGAAAAGATCATGGTCTCAGATCTAATAAAGGCAATGGTCGTAAAATCTGCGAATGATGCGGCCGTGGTCGTGGCGGAAGGTCTCTGCGGCAGTGTCTCGAAATTTTGCCTCCTGATGAATAGGATGGCCATTAAACTCGGCATGGTCAAAACCCACTTCGAAAATCCATCGGGATTGCCGGATGCCAGACAGATAACATGCGCCAAAGATATCGCAGTCCTAGGAATGGCATTGTACAGGGATTTTCCGCAGTACTGGCACTTTCTTTCACTGAAATCCTTTAAATATCGGAATCAAACGCACATGACACATTGCAAGATTCTGAAATGGTATAAAGGTACCGACGGTGGCAAGACGGGATTCACGAATGCTTCTGGCTATAATTTACTAGTTACAGCTGAAAAATTTAATAAATTTGGAAGATCGAAGAGGGTGTTTGTCGTTGTATTCGGTGGCAATACGAGTAAAACTCGAGATCTTTGCGCTGCACATCTTTTGAATAGCTGTTTAAAAGATTATAATATTTGTAGTACATCAAAGGCAAAAGATGTGCTTCACACAGTCCGAAAGCATAAAAGTTTATCGAGACAAATTGAGAAGGCAGATAAATCTACCCTAGAAGAAACAATCTTTGAGCTAGATTCCGTGGCTGTAAGCGAGATTCTAAAGAGTAATGAAGTAGATCAGTATCAATTAGACAAATTATACGAAAACGAAGAAGGCGTCGTCCAGATAATAGAAGAGGGAATAGTATTTCATAAAAAATAGATCTTTGATAATTCCATTCTCATATAATTAAATCATAACTCGTGGTAAATTTGCACATTTCATTGCAACATTGAGTCGAGTAATATAGTTTTCAAGATCTCTAATCAAGACGAATCACTCACTGTAATCGCCGCGATAACTGTCATAGCAATTGACCTTCTGGACTTTGTGGCAACTTTAGTATCTAATAGCGATGTCTGCTTAGATAGGATCTAGAGTTATGTTACAGAGCATGAGGATAAACGGTGGAAGCCCTATCAATGGCACCATCGAGATTAGTGGTTCGAAAAATCTAGCGCTGCCGGCTTTGGCTGCCGCTCTGTTGACAGATAAAGATGTAACACTACACAACGTGCCGAATCTCGAAGACGTCAAGTCAATGCTAAATCTCCTGTTTCATCTTGGCGTTGATATGGGAAGCCTTGAAAATGGGACCATCACCCTCACGTCTAAGGATCTCAAGACATTTAACGCGGAGTATGATTTTGTTCGAAAAATGAGGGCATCAATTTTAGTTTTGGGACCTCTTGTATCTCGATTTAAAAAGGCTTCCGTTTCTTTGCCGGGTGGATGTGCTATCGGTGCCAGAGGAGTTGATCTTCATATAAAGGCCCTGGAGCATATGGGAGCGAATATAACCATCGAAAATGGATATATTAACGCCTCTGCTCCGCATGG
Organism: Holosporales bacterium; assembly: GCA_031266135.1. GTDB lineage: Bacteria > Pseudomonadota > Alphaproteobacteria > RUG11792 > RUG11792 > JAIRNI01. The sequence goes on from JAISBP010000001.1 coordinate 48,451, forward strand.
TCTCATTGGCTGTGATATCAACTTTCCGATCTCGACGGTAACTGGAACTGAAAATATAATCATGGCTGCTTCGTTGGCAAAGGGCACCACCAGGATTATAAATGCCGCGATGGAACCGGAGATTACGGCGTTGGCAGAACTCCTCATAGGGATGGGCGCTAAAATCAAAGGACACGGTACTTCAATTATCACGATAGTTGGGGTGGAGGCCCTAAGTGGAACCAGCTTTACGATATTGCCTGATCGAATAGAGACCGGTACGTACGCCATCGCCGCGGCTTTGACTAACGGGAAATTACTCCTCAAAAACTGTAAATACGATCATCTTTCGTCATTTTTCGAAACATTGCACCTAGCTGGAATTGCTAATAAAGTATATCGAAGAGTAGACTGTGAGCATGATGATATAGAGGTATGGAGGGAACGCGATATAATAAATCCGGTGAACATTCAGACCGCTCCATTCCCTGGGTTTGCAACGGATCTACAAGCTCAGTTCATGACCCTCATGACGATCTGTGACGGAACTTCGTCTATCACCGAGAACATATTTGAAAATAGGTTTATGCACATCCCTGAACTCTCGAGAATGGGAGCCAACATATCAGTGTACGGCAAAACTGCAATCGTGACTGGGCAGTCATATCTCAAAGGAACCAACGTTATGGCAACAGATTTAAGAGCTTCTGTCTCGCTGGTACTGGCCGGCCTAGTTGCCCGTGGAGAAACCATCGTCAATAGACTTTATCATATAGATCGCGGATACGAAAACATCGATTGCAAACTTCAAATGTGCGGAGCAAAAATCGAACGATTCACTGCCTAAGGTTTGCCATATCAGCTCGTGGTATTTTGATCCTTCAGTATCTCTTGTGCCCTTAATATAACTTTCTCAGGGAAGCCGGCGAGGGCCGCCACATTGATCCCATATGATCTATCGGCGAATCCTTCCTCGATCCTATGGAGGAACACTATCCTATCATTCCAATCCTCGACTTTCACCGTCAAGAACCCGACGTTCCCGATGTATTCCTTGAGTTTCCCCAATTCATGATAATGAGTTGCAAACAGTGTTCGCGCTCTAATATTATTGGCCAACTCTTCGATGACGGCCCAGGCGATCGCGAGGCCATCGTACGTCGCGGTTCCTCGCCCTATTTCATCCAGAATGATCAGAGATTTCTCACCAGCCTGCCGCAGGATGGTGGCCGTCTCGAGCATCTCGACCATGAACGTCGATTTCCCTGTCGATATATCGTCCGAAGCTCCGACCCTGCAGAAAATCCTATCGACGATGCCGATTTCAGCGTCCGTCGCCGGCACGAACGACCCTATCTGGGCCATTATCGTGATGATCGCATTCTGGCGGAGGTACGTACTTTTTCCCCCCATATTGGGGCCCGTCAGTATGGATATCTCATGGCCATCCGTTAGATTGCAGTCATTCGGTACGAATTTCAGGCCATTATTACGGAGACTATTTTCGACGACCGGATGCCGACCATCCCTAATGATCAGCCGTTTATCGTTCGTGAAGGCCGGCCTAGAATATCCATTACCTATGGCGAGATGCGCGAACGATGTGATGACATCTATAAAGGAGATATTATCGGATACCTGGCGTATAGTGTCCTTAACACACGATATTCTATGGGTTATATTCTCGAATACCTCCATCTCGCGTCGCTTTAAATTAGATTCTGCAGAATAAACCTTGGAGGCTATATCACCCAGTTCCCGCGTGGTATAGCGGATGCACGACCCCAGCGTCTGCCTATGAATAAAGGTATACGGAACCTTCGAGACATACGCCGGAGATATCTCTATGAAATATCCGATTACTCCATTATTCTTGATCTTCAGGGTCTGGATACCAGTCTCTTCTGCATATGCCTTCTGCATCTTCTGGATTATGTATTCGCCATTGTCCATCAGCTCCATATATTCATCTAGATCATGATCGTAGCCTTTTTTTATGAATCCACCATCCCGGGCCAGTACCGGCGGTTCATCAACGATGGCCGAATTTATGATGTCTAGAACGGGCATCAATTGATCGAATACTAGCCGCAATCCCTTTAGATACTCGAAGCTCGATATCATCTGCTCTAGGGCCATCGCTTTTTCGAGGGCAACGGCGATGCATTTCAGATCCCTGGGCCCTGCCCTTCCGATCAGTATCCTCGCTAAGGCTCTCTCTATATCGGGGAAATGTTTCAGGGTATGCCGAACCTCCCGCAATAGATCCTGCCGCGCCACAAAGAACTCAACGAATCCCAGACGCTTCTCAATTTTCCCCATATTGACGAGGGGTTGCATGAGCCATCGTCCGAGGAGTCTGGCACCCTGTGACGTCATCGTCTCATCGATTTCGGAGAGGAGGCTACCTCTTTTATTACCGCTTTGAGTAACCGTTATCTCGAGGCTCCTGCGAGTAAAGTGATCGAGATACATATAATCCGAGTGCCTGATAAGCTTAGGGACAGATAGGCCGGCCTTGAGGTTTTGGTATACCTCCGCCACATATTCAGCGATCTCAGAGGCGGCCTCCAATGCACATTCGGAAAATTCTCCGAAGGCATCGATGAAACTGACGTTGAAGAACGCCGCCAATCTCTTACTCGACGATTGGTTCATGAACTTCGCACTAGGAATGGCGATGATGATAGATTTATACGGATCTATACATTCGAGGAATTCCTTTTTGGATAAAAGATTGTCGGGGCAAAGTATTTCGGATGGCGATATCTTGGAGATCGCCGATAAAATATCGTTATAATTGATTTGTTCGACGTAGAAGCGCCCCGTCGAAACATCGGCGTAGGCAATCCCGAGGTCATCACCAGACCTATTCGATATCGCGAATAGGAAATTATTATTCTTTTCCTGCAGCATGGACTGTTCGACGATCGTGCCACTCGATACAATCCGCACGACCTTTCGATCGATCGGGCCCTTGCATCCCCGTAATTTGGCCTCAGCTGGAGTCTCTGTCTGATCGCAAATCGCTACCCTATGCCCATTTTTGACGAGCTTCGTGAGATACATCTCGTGGGCATGCCATGGGATACCACACATAGGCGCTCCCTGACGCTGCGTCAAGACTAGACCAAGTTCTTTGGCCGCCTCAACCGCATCATCAAAGAAGAGCTCATAGAAATCCCCGAGCCTAAAAAGCAGGAAGCAATCGGGGTGCTCCTGCTTGATGGCCCCATATTGCTTCATCATCGGAGAATCTGGGACTGTCTTACTCACGGCCTTTTTCGTCGAAACTGCATCCATTCGTGATATCGTAGAATATTACGGGATGCATCATGATAAGGGAAGCGAAATAACCCTGCTGCCATTTGAGGAGAGTTAGGAGAAGAATCTATAGCGCATTCCCTCTATTCTGCGAGCAGTGTTTATTGCGGAGGAGCGGCTTCTCCACCAGCTGCCGCCAATTCTGCTTCCACTTCCGTCTTCAATTGCGCTGCCACACTCGTCAGGGCAGCTTGCAGTTTATCCTTCAATTCTAAAAATTTATCGTTGAACTCGGTACTGATATACAAAGCCAGATTATCTGCCCCCCTTGTTAATTGTTGCGCTCCATCTGCATCATTTTTGAAATAATCTGTTGTAGAAACAGCGTCACCCATCTCAGCAAATCCTTGTGCAGCATCACGGATCTGATCGGTTACTATTTTATCTAACTTTATTCGCAAACCCTGCTTTACACCGTCAGCCATGTCGTCTGGCAGTATCCCTAGTTCTTTGTACCAGGAATCCTTCTTATGATTAGCTTCTGTGTTTCCTTGTCTTGCATCCAGGAGATCCATAAGAACCGTTTGCACAGGATTTGAATCTGAGACTTCTACGAGCTCTTTTCCCTCGCCGGTTTTTGCCTGGATTTCCATAAGCCCTACTCCCTTATCTGCTTGAGCATCGTAAGAGATTTGTCCGCTCCCACTTTTGAAATTCACAGTTTGACCGTTGAGCTCCATTGTATCGCTTGCGTTCACTACACCTGGCATGGAAAGCGCCAGCAAGGCCAATCCCACCATTATCATCCGTTTTTGATTCAACATACATACACCATGAAAATATTTACTCTTACTATTAAGTATAAACATAATTGAATCGGATGTCAAAATTCTTGGATACCCTCCTCAACAACGAGAAGTTATCGTCAATTCTTGACAGCATATATTATTTTATCAAATTATAATATCTTAGAATATTACGAGATGCATCATGAGAACGGAAGGAAAGTGAAAAATAACAACGTAGAACTTACAATACCTATAACGAATACCCACCTATTCATCATCTGCCTAGATCGGATCTATCAAGCGCACCCGCAATTCATTTTAGGCTATTTATCATGAATTTGGTAGATTATGACTTAAATGGTTTCCGACGGGGCAAGGAAACACCAGTAGTCTTACCGCTTTTGGGTAATCTAGCAGAGAGCGGCGGCTTTCCTCGTGATTCTAAGCTGGAGACCTTAGGTTGTGAAGGACGAGGATCTGGAGCACCTCTTAGAACTTTCCCACCTCCAGCTGATGATTTAGGAGGCTTCTGTGCGGGGAGATGCGCACTAGGAGAGTCCGAAACTGCAACTGCCTGAGACGCATCAGGTTCTGGCGGCTCTGTCTCTGCTGGACTAGGCCAACAGGTTGGCCAGGGGTAGTAAGGCTTCGGGAAATCTGTACCATCTGCCGAACAGAAAATAGAGATTATCTGAAGCCATTCAGGTGTGCCTACTAATCCAACATGTAAGACTTTCCTCACTGGGCCAGGTGGACCGAAATACGGAACCCCGACACTCTGCAATGTAGTCCTCCCCAAATTAATTGGAACTAAGATCGAGGTTGAACCTGAGCCTATTTGTACCGTTGCAGATTCGGGTTGACCAATGATCATTGTTGGATAGTTAAGACAATAAAAAACTGGCTCCTCAGGGATGGATGGATGTAAGAATACTGTCCGATCGTTGGATTGATACGCTACATCTGAGCCAATCTTCGTTATCCTATAATCTTGAACAGGGTTTCCTACTTCGATTCTAAACAATTGATACTCCGTTGCTTCGCCCCTAATTCCGCTCATGATCAACAACAGAGATACTTTAGCTAGCTTTTTCATCATTGATTTGCAGTGACAGGTTCTCACCTGTGCAGCACTGTATCACAAAATTTCAATAATGACAATCATATTAATAGATTTATTTTATCTTTTTCCTGATCTTGACGCATTTGACGCATCTAGGATCCGCGTCCAGTATCTCGAATTCCAGATTCTGCTTTTGCCTGATGGAGTTTTTTCTAATTTCTTATAGAAACTGAGGTTAATTAGGAATTAGAATGAAACTGATGGCAGTCATATAGGAGAAAGGACCCATGAACAAAGCATTCAACATGTGTAAGTTTATCGCAGCAGTCTGGATGATTACGCTGATCGCAGGAGAGATGCAGGACGCGGCGGCAAATAGCCAGCCAGACAGGATGATCACAGCGAAGCCAGAGAAAGAGAACACTGCCCAGCAGAAGGAATAGACATTAGGCTTCTTTCGAAACCTTCAGAATCAGATCTTATGGAAGGAGACCCGGCACGCAGAACCGCAGTGTACTCGAGTGTACATCAAGGAGATGGAGGTATTCGAGTACTGGATTGACGCAGTAGAAGACTGGTTGTGGAGAGTTAGGGAAGAAGTCTATTAGCTCACAGGCTAAGGCCTGTGAGTAGTTGTTTCCCAGGGCTAAATCCTAAAAGTATCACCTAAAGAATAATTCATGTTTCAACGGAGTTATATTTCGATGTATAGGAAGAATATATACTCGTTCCACTTTTCAATCATATAAAATTAAGTGTAATGAATGCCTAAAATCCAGCGTTATTAAAGCAAAAAATAATGCGTTTGGTAAGTAGAACGAGTATATTAATAATTATTTCATTTTACAGAAAAATATTAGAGTTCTTTCCAAACTGCTACTCCATGATCTTTTGTACGTCCGAGCCACTGCTCAAATCCTCATGTGCATTCGAGTACACTTCGGTTCTGGGCTGCGTTCTTCATTCAAAATCCTAATGGATTATTTGTTTGGAAAGAACTCTATTTTTTGTTTCACGGGAAATATTTCCTGAAAATTAACGAATTCTTAATGTTTTTATGATATTTTCGTATACACCGCCGCCGACCCCCACCCACCCGGGATACTACCATATTTCGCTTAATAAAACGTTAATACACGCCATAAATTTAACGTAGATAATCTGTCATGGCTGAGATCAGATGTACTCTAGGATTTAAGCCCTGGTTGTTTCCTCATCTGATCTTCTTTCTGATTTTGACGCATTTGACGCACCTAGGATCCGCGTCCAGTATCTCGAATTCCAGATTCTGCTTTTGGCTGACGACGAGCTCTCCCCGAACGGGGACCGTCCCCGTGATCCACGATATCATCCCACCGATCGTCTCGATAGAGTGATCTTCCGGTATAATCTCAATCCCTCCATATTTCTGAATTTCTTCGAATGTGGATTTTGCGTCGACTATAACGGTTCCATCGGATACTTTCGTCACTTTCTTTCTCTGTTGTTTTACTTCTTCGTTATCACGTATATCCCCTATAACCTCCTCTATTAAATCACGGAAGGATACTAGTCCATCAACGCCTCCGTATTCATCGATGACGATCGCCGTCTTCATTCCAGTTTCCTTCATTTTTAATAGGAGATCCAGGATACGCATGGCCGGTGGAACGAATAGCATGTCCTTCACGAAGACGCTAATATTAAACGGTTTGTTCAGACAGAACCAATTGGCGACGTCCTTGAGGTATATCACACCCGCGACGTTGTCTATCGTCCCCTGATACACGATGATCGATGACTTTTGACTCTGCGCGAACAGGGACATCAGCTCCTCTATTTTCGCGGTATTCGAAATACTGATTATCTCGACCCTGGGTATCATGATGCTCTGTACCTGGATATCCTTGAGGCTCAGGACATTTCCCAGCATCTCACGCTCATCCTGGGCTATCGACTGCGTCTCCGCGCAATCATCTTCTTCGATGAGTTCCTCGATTGCATCCCTTAAAGAAGGTTCTCGGAATCTCTGCTTTATCCCTACCGCTCCGCCGATGGTATTTATTAATGATCGTATACTCCAGTTAATTTTCATTTTTTCCTTATTTCTCCTATATCTTTACTTTCTTCCATATCAACGTAAGGATTTTTTACACCAAATGACTCTAAAACACAAACCTCAAGATTCTCCATGGCATCTGCTTCGGCATTATGTGTGTGATCCATCCCGAGTAAGTGTAGAACACCGTGTACAAAAAGATGAGAGCATTTATCAAAGAAAGTTATATCACAAAATGGAGGATGCGTCTCTGATCTAATCCTTTCATATGATAAGAAGATATCCCCAATACAAGATCCAGTCCCAAGAATCCCGGATATTTCATCTGCATTAAATAATGGAAATGAAAGGACGTTCGTCGGAGAGTCTTTCCCCATATATTTTAGATTTAATTCTTGCATATACGCATCACTTATTAAGTGTAGCTCCACGTTGAATACCTTCATTTCAGAATACTTCACCAATATTATATGTTTCAAAAGCTTGGGGATAATAGATTCCCACTGCCTATAACCAGGTGCCTTAAGCCACAAATCATATGTCTCCATTATATTTACGGGCATCACAGAACTCTGCCGAAGACGCAGTTTGTTCCGGCCGATTCTATGAGGACATCCCTAAATTCTCCGATTATATTAGTTGTACTTTCAACGACGACGGACTGCATATAGACATTCTTCCCGATGTATTGCCCATCTTTCTTACCGACTTTCTCGAATAGTACCTCCTGCGTCTTGTGCAATAAGCTTTCATTTCGCAGTATTTGATATTTCATCAGGGTATCCTGCAGTAATTTTAGCCTCTTTTCTTTTTCGAGATCTGGAATTTGATTAGGCATTACATCGGCCGGTGTATTTTTACGACGGCTATACTTAAACGCATAAGAAATCGTGTACTGCATTTCATCGACGACCCTTAGAGTATCTTCAAAGTCCCTGAAAGTCTCCGTCGGGAACCCCACGATAAAGTCGGATGAAAATTGCATCGTTGGACATATATCGCAGAACATCTTTAGTTTATCGAGGTATTCAGATGACGTATGCCCCCTATTCATGAGCCTCAAGATCCGGTCACTCCCAGATTGTATGGGGATATGTGTGAACGGGACGAGGAGTGGGATTTCGGCGTGGGCCTTCATTAATGCCACAGATATATCCTTTGGGTGGGATGTGGTATACCTGATCCGCCTGATACCATCTATCTCCGCGATCGCCCTAATGAGCCGCTCCAATTTCCACGGCGTATTGGGGACGTCGATGTTGATATACGGCGCCTCTCCCATATACGAATTCACGTTCTGCCCAATCAGTGTGATGGCCCGCGTCCCATTGGACACCAGGTATTTAACGTCGGCGATGATGTCCTTCACGGGCCTTGAATACTCGCGGCCCCTTGTATACGGAACCACACAATATGAACAGAAGTTATCACACCCCTCCTGGATGGTGACGAACTCGCTATACGTAACCCTCTCTCTATCTAATTTTCCACAGAATTTATCGTCCTTTATATAGTCAATATCAATTACCTGTTTAGTTTCTCCATTTAAAACTCGTTGAATATATGATGACAAAAGATGATATACGTGTGGTCCGAATACTACGTTAACATCCTTAGACATCTTGAAGATACTGTCCTTTTCGGCTTGTGCCACACAGCCGCCGATGGCAACGACCTTCGTCTTCGAGGTTTTCAGCATTCCGAGGCGTGAAAACACCTTCTTCGCCGCATTTTCGCGGATATTGCAGGTGTAGAAAATGAGGATATCAGCATCTCCTGGATCAAGGATTTCCTGAAATCCACTGCGTTCCATGAGATTAATTATCACCTTGGCGTCATATACATTCATCTGACACCCATATGCTTCTAGATAGAACTTTTCATGCATGTCGTTGCAATACTTTTAATTTACGGTACTGGCCGTATTATATCGATCAAATGAGTTCATTTCGATGATCCTGGTGATCATGTCGGATCTCTCTTTGATATTCACGGCCTCGAGGAGGGATTGCTTTTCGCTGGGATGGAAGGGACACGCCATCGCCAATGCCGAAACCAAAATATCGACCGGAGTTTTCTCGATCTCCTTCCAGTTCGGAAATATCTCGAGATTCTTGAAGTATATATCGAGGGCACTCATTAGCCGTTGCTTGTCCAGTTCCTGATTATCGTTGGCCAGATTCATATCGATCATGTATTTATCGTACGATACTGTAATCCTTTCGACTCCAGACTCATCTGGCGGCATCTCAGAGATCGTTTCAAATCTGCAGATCCCCAGAATATTGATGGTAATCTCACCGTCTATGAAGTTGGTATCGATGACCCTGCCAGCACACCCCGTCTTAAATGCCCTGATTAATTCCTGATTCCTGGCGCCATTGATGAAGATCGGCTTTGGCTGTATGACGGCGACGATGTTATTCTCCAGCAACTCAGACGCTATACTCAAATAATCGACCTCGGTCATGGTGATCGGCAATTGCGCACGGGGCATCAATATCGTTGATCTAACTTTAAACACTGGCAAGACATTCGGGAGCTGTTCCATAAGACCCAGAAGAATATACCGAACAATTTCATTTTACCATGAATACATATCTCGACCTACCGAAATAATATTTTCGCGCATTCCATACATTATCTTCAGGTGTCTTAGATCATTCTCAAACCTTTAGAATTATAACTTCGAAAAGAAATAATGGAGATACAGACAGTAAATTTCTATATCTTTTCTCAGCTTCTGCTTCATACGCACATAATTTTGCGTAATTCATTTCTGGCTCGATCCATTTTGGAATATATCTAAGAGGTCTATCCTTGGAGAGCAGTATTTTCATTACATCAACACGTTTAAGATGATAGTTAATCATATCTTCGAGGTAGTTATGGGTAAGATAAGGAAGATCTGCCATATAATCTTGGATGGAATCGTTTTCCCAGAAAAGAAATCGTAGCTGTGCGTGCTCTTCAGAAACTGGGGCATGGTTCCATTGCACGGCAGGAATCGCCGCCTTTTTATGGAGGACATTGACTCTATATTCTTCGAGTCCGTACGTGCTTGAGGATATTGCCATAACCAAAGGCACAATCATGAGTATTATTTTCATAATTGTTCTCCTTTTTACATATTTACTCTATTTTATTGTTAGCTACATTTTATTAATGAATTATTAACGAATACAATTCAATACTTGCCTTAGCAATATATATACTTGTTGAATTTAGTTATCCGCATTGTGCCAGTCTATACTCTAGCTCCACATGGGCTTCAGATCCATATAGTAAAAGCAAATTGATATTTTGGGCAATGGATTCAATTTCACCTTGTTGCCATGATCGCTTTAACTCATTTTTCGTGTTATCTAGGATAGATTGCAACCATTTAGCTCCAGCAAGATAACTGTCCCGGTAAATTAATAAATCTGCTTTTGTAGTATGCTTAAAGTTGGGAGGAAGTAGCATACGGTATGCTTTACATTTCGGCTGACTATATAGCTCCCTAAGCTCAGAGTGATGACTATCGCCTGAAGGATGCGGCCATTGTATTGGCGATGAATAATCCATTTGGAAATAAGGTGGCGGGATGTCTGGCAAAAATGGAATTATATCGGTTCGAGACATTATCTCTGCTTTGAGCTCTGATACATATAGGAGAAGTAGCTTGATGATTGGTCTACATACGTCCGCCTGCGGCTTACTGGTCAGCAATAGATCACAAAAGTAGTGTTGGATCAGTCCTTCTGTAGAAAATTTTGTAAAATCAGGAGAAGAAAGCCATTGGAAGTCTCTGTAACTCAGCTGTGAAAATTCTTCTCTCTGTTTCGCATGTTCCATAGAAACTGGGTTATTACGCCATCGAATTGCTTTAGCTTCATCGCTTCCAAGCGAGCTCTGAGTCACTGTCATGAGAAGCAGCATGCTTACTAATTCTATTTTCGTATTCATAATTATTATCCTTTTTGCATAGCTCTTTTATTTTATTATTACATGCTTTTTATTAAAGAATTATTAACCAATACAAATTTTTACTTTGATTTGTCGTGATGTACTTAGAGAAATGAGATGAGGCTGCCGCATAATTTTCCTTTAACTTATAGTAACTTTAGTCCTCTTACCCTATTCAGGTCTTCTAATTTCAAAAAACTTGTTATAATGTTTTTTCTTTAGCTTATTGTGCTGCTGTCTCCTGAGGAGGTTTCAATTAATAATCCCAATAAAAAATTTTCTCATGTTAGTTGTGAACTAATATTCGTTTCGCCTTCTAAGTCGTGATTGATATATTGTATCTTCCAGAGGTCGTGTAGTGTTTCTTTTGACTATGGCCCATGGTTAGATTCGATGATGTTGACGTTTCCATTCTCTCCAATTTGCAGAAGAATGGCAGGATGACTAATGTTCAGCTCGCAAAAAATGCTGGCATTTCTGCTCCACCATGTTTGAGACGCCTGAAAACTATGGAGAAAAACGGAGTGGTAGTCGGATACCATGCTGAGCTCAATGGTACATCATTGGGTTATGGATTTGCTGCGATTTGTATCGTTAGTTTGGTATCACAGAATTCGTGGGATGTTTCAGCCTTCACAAACAATATAGGCAAATTAAAGAATGTTAGGCACTGCTTTGCTACTCCTGGGAATAGTGAGTTCGTTTTGGTAATCGTCGCTAAGGATCTGGAAGATTATGAAGAAATTATTCAGAAGAAAATCCAAAAAGATAAGAACATACTGAATCTAAAAACTTACATTCTTATGAAAAAACACAAAGGGGAGTTTGGAGTACCGATAGAGGCAAACAACAAGAAGAAGTAAGATATTAGGCATCTTCGTTGCGAATCACAAGTAATAACGTTAATAATTTCGCGTTATCGTTACGCAGTACATTGTAATTCACCAACTGTTAGTGCTTTATTAATTAAAGAAATTACTCGTAAAGTATAGGCCAAATCCAGTGTTTTTGTTTTTGACATTCCGGGTTTAGGTTGCTATTCTGCAGGGGCTGAAGATGACAATGTAATCTGAGGGTTTGGTATTTGGTAGCAAGAAGATCGAACTTTGTCAGCATTTGTTTGTTGGCCATAGCCGTCGCGATCGCTCTCACGGAATACATTATGTATTCACCGACGATCCTTCCAGAATCGATTGATGAAGAATTATTCAGCAAAGAAGAAGAGATAGAAGATGATCTAGATCATCCAGAAATACCGCGGGCTGTCCCAGAGGCCAGCCAAAAGGCCACAGTTCCCCAGGAAAAGAAGGTCGAACAACCTCCAGCGAAGCCGAAGCCAGATATTCCGTTCAAAACATCCGACGAGCTTAAGGTCGTCATTAATCAGGGTGATACCCTCGGATCGATCCTCGATAGGCTAGGCTTCGCAAAGTCTGATGCTTTTTTGGCGTCAAAGGCTTTATCAAAAGTATTCAATTTGAAGAATCTGAAGATAGGGCAAGAAGTAATCGTACGAGGTACCCGGGCCAATGGTGACGATAAGTTGACGCTGAATGGTATCGAGATTCGCCAGGATTACCGATACAGGATCGTCGTGAAACGTACGAAGGACGATACGTTCTCGTCCGAGAAGATAGATGTGCCGGTCAAGAGCGTCGTCCGTAATGTTTCTGGAACCATCTCCCCCAAATCCCCCGATTATTCTTTGCAACAATGTGGAATCAAGAGAAAGATCGCGAGGGAGGTGCTAAGAGTCTTGGGGCAGGTAATCAACATACGTCAGTCCAAGAATCCAATCGACTTCGAGTTTTTGTGCAAGGACTTCTACGATGAGGAAGGTCATTCTGTATCTAAGCCCGAACTAATGTATGTCTCCGCCTTATCCGAAGGACGGATCACCAGGATATATAAGTTCAACGATCGTGGAGTGAATGAATATGTCGATGCCAATGGAAGCATCATTAATCCAGGTTCGAAACATGGATCCATGCTGGAGCAACCCCTTTCATCCATGAAGATTACTTCCGGATACGGCATGAGGATTCATCCGATATCGGGGCGTCTGAAGGGACACACTGGAATCGATGTGGCCGCTCGAGTTGGAACCCCTATTCGTGCTGCGGCATCTGGTATCGTTGCTAGAGCGTCATATTATTCAGGGTATGGGAAATACGTTAGAATAATGCATACCAATAGCATGAGTACTGCGTACGCTCATCTCAGCCGGATTCTCGTGAGGACTGGTCAGTACGTGCAGCAGGGACAGATAATAGGGTCTACGGGAGATACTGGATACTCTCATGGTCCTCATTTACATTACGAAGTCCTCAAGAATGGACGCCCAATAAATCCGGCTACTTTTGTTCGACAGGAGCCACAGAAACTGACGAGTAGCAGACTGGCGAGATTTAATCAATTCAAGAAGGATGTGAATCTTCAGATTGTAGGACTGACTCCATCGACGAAGAAAGTTGTCAGCAGATCGAGAAAGTACTCATAGGACGGGATGCTCCTTCGGCGATTATCAAGGGTCCTCTTCTATTTTGCTAGCGTTTTATTTTTAGTCATTTTCTCAATAGTTGTTATCTTCTTTTATTATGGCAGGAGTTTACCGAGTGAAACGACACTCCTATATTATTCGCCACCCGTCACGACGAAGGTATACTCATCATCCGATGAATTGATAGAAGAATACGCGATCGAACACCGAGTCATCATTCCATTCAATCAGATCCCACGGATAGTGAAGGGAGCTTTTATTATTTCTGAGGATCGAGAGTTCTATAACCATTCTGGAATTAGCTTTTACAGCCTGCTACGGGCTATCGTAGAAAATACCGCGAAAAAGACGTGGAATAAAAAGCCGGCTGGTGGATCGACGATAACCCAGCAGATAGCCAAGAACCTGCTCGTTGGAAATGCACGGAGTATAACCCGTAAGTTCCGTGAGGCAATCATGGCCTTCCGGATTGAGTCCACAATTAGCAAAGACAAAATCTTCGAAATTTATTTAAATCAATTATATTTGGGGAAGGGCTGTTATGGGATAGTCGAGGCGTGTAATTATTATTTCGATAAAAGGATTGAGGATATAGAACCACATGAAGCGGCATTCCTAGCGGCGATACCGAGTGCTCCATCCGTCTACATCAGTCCTCAAAACTACCCAAAAATATTGATGAAGAGGAACTCGATATTATACCAGATGCGTGATATGCATTATATTTCCGATATGCAATTAAAGAAGGCAATTTCTACGCCCATCAAAATAAAGCTCAGGAAAAATAAGGTATCTTCTCCGTACTTCTCCGACGAAATCTTCAAAATATTTTCACAAATAATCCCACGGGAAGTATTTTTACGATGCGGGTATAGCATTACGACCACGATGAATAAGCGGATACAATACTGTGCGGCCAAGGCATTGGAGGATGGCCTAATAGAATTCACGAAAACCAAGCCGTGGAAAGGTGTGATTCGTAACATCGAGAAAAACATGAATAGTGCCGATAAGATCTTGAAAGATTTAAATGCACAACTGCCGAGTACAATCAATAAAATTACGGCCTGCGTTATTTATGATATTAATGACTCTATTTTGATGTGCAGAGATGTTCATGGGAAACCAATCAAAATAGAGAAAGATCAGCATCATTATTTAGATGCCAGCTTTAGGGTTGGAGATGTCATCCTGTGCAGATCTACGGGGTCCAATACTTTTGAGCTGTATCAGACTCCGGAAATGACCGGTGGAATAGTCGTCATGGATCTGTCGAATGGAGACATCTTGGGTATGTCCGGCGGATATAGTTTCGACATCAGCTCATTCAACTGTATTACACAGGCCCAGAGGCAGCCCGGCTCCACGATTAAGCCCTTCATATATGCGGCGGCCATAGAGGAAGGGATGGATGAGTACGACATCATCGATGATAAGCCGGTGAGCATCGTCCTATCTCCGGGAGAGATATATTCGCCCCATAATTATTCGAAAAAGAGTTATGGAAGAATTGCGATGAGGGACGGCCTGATATACTCCAGGAATTTGGCGACGGTTAATCTGGCGTTGAATATAGGCATGTCTCCAATCAATAAATTATTAAAAACAGCAGAGCTGGCGAACAGCAAAATTCCGATTTCTGGAGTATTGGGGGCCATCGAAACGACACCATTGAAGCTCCTCACAGCCTTTTCTGCATTCTTCAATGCTGGAATCATGGTTTTCCCCAGATTCATCCTGAACGTCGAGAAATCAAGCGATAATAAATACCTCGATGATTCTACGATCAATTTCCTATGCGAAGAACGACAGAAAAGTATTATGTCCAAGGAGACAGCCGAGATCCTCAATAATATGCTGCATGACGTGGTGGCGTATGGTACGGCCAATAAATTGTTTCCCCTTGAGCAAAGGTATGGTATCAAAATCTTTGGGAAAACTGGAACGACTAATAATTTTAAGGACGCCTGGTTTATTGGCGCGTTCACAAAGGGTGGGAAGACGTATATAGTATGCGTCTTCGTTGGGTACCATGCTCCTAGATCGCTTGGAGATCGAGCTTCCGGCTCAAGAGTAGCCCTCCCAATTTTTGCTAATTTTATACATAATTTTTTTCATATAAAGTAACTGAATTAACGATTTGTTAATAATTACATCATAGAATAAATCATTGTATCGTAGAGATTTAGGTCATGAGGTTCCATCATGCTGCTAGTTAGTTTGTTTTTTACTGGTCAACTATTGGGTTTTCAGCCTGGCGTAGTAAACACAGCATATAATCCAGAAGATAATAAAGCTCAAATAGTGCAAGTAGTCGCTGGAGGAAAATCTGAAAGTAAAGGCGAAGAGACTAATATTAAGGTTGCTCAACGGAAGACTGGAGCCAATGCAATAAATGTAAGCAAGGTGCTGGCTGAAGATCACATACAACTATTAGCGCTTACAATTGCAAATGATCTTGGTATAGGGATGTTCTAGCATGATTAATAGGCCTCTTTCCAAACATCCAGAATCAAATCTTACGGGAATAGAAATGGAACACAGAATTGCGGTGTACTTGAGTGTACTCCATAAAGATGAGTATAGGTATGCAAATACCGGATTGATGAAGCAGAAGATCTGATTGTGGAGGTTTCGAAAGGGGTCTAATGTCTTTCCTGGATTTCCTACTGCAGCGAAACATAATAAACAATGACTTGCATCAGATTATAAGGGAAAAAGCCGGAAACAGAGATGCCCATGTGTATGATTTGCTTGTTAGCATGGGGGATGTCTCTGAGGATGAATTAGCGAAGCTCAAGGCTAATTATTTAAATCTAGAATTCGCGAATTTAGCGGATTTTTCTAAGATTGAAGGGATTGATTATGCAGCTCTCGAGAAGTATTTAGTGCTTCCATTTCGAATATCACCCGGGTATATACACATATCAATACACGATCCAAATGATATAGAAGCAAAAGATAAGATGAATTACTGTCTATCTTTGGGTAGTGGGCATGAGCATCTCGAGGTAAAATACTACATCGCGAGTAAGAGCAATATCCAAGATAAATTTGATGAAATCAATAGTTCTAAGGCGAATCAAATTACAAGGATTATATTAAACGCGATCAAGAGGTGCGCCTCCGATATTCACATTACTCCATTCGAGAAGACTTTTGTGGTTATGTTCAGGATCGACGGAATTCTGGAACACGTTAAGACTGTCAGCATCGATGAATTCGAAAAGCTCGTCATATCCTTGAAGGTAAGCGCTAAGCTCGATATATCTGAATCTCGCAGACCACAATCTGGGCATTTCCATCTTCATAATGTTGATTTTAGAATGTCAACTCATCCAACGGCACATGGTGAAAACATAGTCATCAGAGTTCTGAATAAGGATAGATCTTTAATTTCTCTGGAAAATCTGGGATTTAATGACGATCAGATAATATATCTTCAGGAAATATCATCCCTTAAATATGGGATGATCATCTTCTGTGGACCGACTGGTTCAGGTAAGACGACGTCCATATATTCTCTCCTGGAAATAATGGATAAAACATCGAGGAATATTATGACGCTTGAAGATCCGGTTGAGTATAAGATTCAGAATGTGCGCCAGACGGAAATTAAACATGGAATAATGGATTTCGCTGATGGCGTTAGATCTATCCTGAGGCAGGATCCAGACGTCATATTAATCGGAGAGATCAGAGATAAAGAAACTGCGAAGATGGCGATGAGAGCTTCGATGACGGGTCATCTAGTCCTGACGACCATTCATGCCAACGATAGTTTCGGAGCCATAGCAAGATTAAAGGAATTCGAAATTTCATCAGCATTAATAGCCGATAATGTGACAACAATAATCTCCCAAAGACTGGCACGGAAGCGCGGTATCAGTGGTCGCACCGTCGTCGCCGAGATTTTAAAGGTCGATGCAATGTTGGGTAATATGATCTGCCTCGAACATAGTAAGCATGATCTTAAAAAATACGCCATCGATCACCTTGGCTATAAGACTATCTCCGAACAATACAGCGAGAAGATCAGAACAGGTAATATATGTGATGATTATGAGAAGGCTACTTATTACGATCTTGGATACGAAACCGAACTACAACAACAGATTGGGTGAGAACATAGAGAATCCTGAAGATGGAATTAAGCAGAACCTATTAGAGATCGAATCTCGCTAGCCGAAGTTACATCATGAAAAATTCTGAGATTAGAGCCTCTGTAAAGAGCTTCCTCGTTTTTACCTGTTTTTTAACAATTATCGAGAGATAGATCTGTCTAAGTTCCGAAAAAGCATTCGTCAGTAATATTTTTTATGTTAGAATAAAGGGGTCGTTTTTTCGACTATGGTGATAAACGGATCACGGAATAGGCTAGATGGACCAGGGGGCGGTACCCTGCGCCTCCACCATGGGATCTTTATGGGGGCGAAATAGGTTCGACATTGTGCAATAAAGGCGGTTTTTTCACTCGGCATAGTATCCACCGTTATCGGGCTAATTTGAATAATTGCCAAGAATTTGAATGGCAGAAGAAGGCGCAGGAAGGCCAGAAATGGAAATGGCCGTCGTGAAGTTGCAAAGGCCGCTTAATATCCCGTATGGGACTTAAGCCCTGAGTAACTTGCCGTCTTTGATTAGGCGGTAGTCTTGCGGTCCCGGGGGAAACCGAGCAACAGAATTCCCTCGTATTGGTACTGTACTTTAATATGGAGTTTTTTCGCGATGATGCAGAAGAAGATAGAATATGATTTATTGGTGAAGAAGGCTTCAATTTCAGTTGTGAGAGATGTCTTACGCCACGTTGCATCGTATGGTTTATATAAAAAACAGCATCTGTACATTACGTTTGCAGTCAATCATCCAGGAGTAAAGGTTGCATCCATCCTCAAGGATGATGGTGATGACGAGATGACCATCGTATTACAGTACGAATTTTGGGATCTATTGATTGATGATTACGGGTTTTCTGTGTCTCTTTCTTTCGAGCATTCAGATGAATCGTTGTATATTCCGTTTTCATCACTCATGATAGTCAGTGACCCTTCCGAAGATTTCTGCCTAGAGTTCATTCCGAATTTTGATGATGTTCCACCGAAGCAAAATAATACAAATAAGAAGAAGGATGGGAATGTTATTTCGATAGACTCCATCAGAAATAATGCTCACTAGTACTCAGAAACTAATCAAATCAACCCTAAAGAAAGAGATAGCAAGATCCGTAAGTAATGATGATTTTTATATATACGTAAATCAAACAGCAATTTTACGTTGCCTCACTGTTTTGCAATCTGAACCTATCCTTAAATTTGCATCACTCGTTGACTGTTTTGCAGTAGACTTTCTGGAGCAACATGGATACATATCGATATATTATCACCTAATGAGTTACACCTTGCATGACAGACTATTTGTTGTTACCAATATTCCGGCAGATGCTCCAGCACAGAGTATAACGATTGTCTTTGAAAATGCAAACTGGTATGAGCGAGAAATATTTGATATGTTCGGCGTGTCGTTTAAGGATCACCCAGATCTGGAGCGTATTCTAACTCCCAACGGATATACGTCTTTTCCGCTGCGTAATGTTTAGAAAAGAAGTCTGTTTATGATACAATTGCGATTCATGCGGTATGCATCGAGTATTTATGATAGAGATACCATTCGGGCCATGTTATGGAGCAATTCGGGCATTTAAGCTTGCAATCGAATTCATTATTGAACATAAGACCGTATATTACACAGAACCAATCCTTCATAATCGCGATGTTATGGCAATGCTTAATGCTGAAGGTACTCTAATTCAAGCGGAAATTGAAGATGTGCCAACAGGACAACCATACATAATTTCAGCGCATGGAGCACCGCCTAGAACATATTTGGTTGCAACTGAAAGAAGAATTAAGGTATGTGATTTAACGTGTCAACACATCAAGAATATTCA
Source organism: Holosporales bacterium (assembly GCA_031266135.1). Taxonomy (GTDB): domain Bacteria; phylum Pseudomonadota; class Alphaproteobacteria; order RUG11792; family RUG11792; genus JAIRNI01. The sequence continues at coordinate 67,978 of JAISBP010000001.1, forward strand.
ATCTAGAATGAAATCAGAGATAAATGATGGTGGCTCACTTTTTATCATCGGAGTTAAGAGGCATCAGGAAATCATGGCGCTCGCCGCATATAATCATCCAAATCCCACATATATTATAGAGGATGCATCTGATCTTCAGGATCTACATCAACAAATTATTCATCCAGTTAAAGTCCAAATACAATCTACTATCCCAGCTATACATGTTAAAGAAATAATAGATGAAATAGAGATAAAGTATTCAATAAGTATAGAATCTTCAGATAAAGATTTATGTCATGCTATTCGTCAAAGAATCGATTATATCAATCAATTGCCTGAATCGCAAAAAACGATATACGTTCTTGGATCTCATACATCACAAAACACTAGGACCCTTATGAAGGCAACACTTATGGTAGGGAAAACCCCCGTACTAGTGAATGCCATTCCAATGTCACATGATCAGGAAGAACCCTGCGTCGTGCTCACGGCTACGTCATATCTTGATAAAACAACGTCAACCCAGAACTACCTCACGAAAAATGTTTAAAAAAGATCGAAACGAGGAAATTCTTCTCAGAGTATTGCAACTGTATAGGGTACAGGATTAGAAGATTTCATTAGACCTCGTTCAAGACCTTCAGATTATGAAGAGTTAGGAATAGATCTATTGTTAATGCAAAAAGGGTACGAGTATTAAGTGGAATGAAATATACCTTTAGACCTCATAAGAATTTTGAACGTGTGCACATGATCGAGAAGTGCTTGCTTTACCACGCTTCCTATTTTACAATCCGGTCTGTGTTGGTCGCATAGCTCAGCGGTAGAGCACTACGTTGACATCGTAGGGGTCACAGGTTCGATCCCTGTTGTGACCACCATCTGTCTCTGCTTTATTCATGCAGCTGTCTTAAGTTAATTGTATATAAGCCTAATCCTGCAAGGTTTTGAGAATAGGCATGTCATTATGATTAATAAGCACAGTATCTCGTAATATAATTATTGAAATCAGGAATATAATGATATATAATTCCTCAAGAGCTAAATAATTACAGAGAATTAAAATGAAAAACATAAGAATAATTTTTGCGTTAATCATCGGGAGCTTGACAGTTAATCCAGCACAGAGTTCAGATTATGAAACATTGCTTGACGATTTGTATCGTCTAGAAGCCAAACAACTTGGAGTATTATGGGATCCATGCAACCAACTGCCTAATATGAAGATCAGTATAGGCTTTTTTGATAATATACGAACCAGCCATATAGAGGTTAATGAAGGCGAATCAAAAAAGTATCTCATCCAATATAACAGTAATCAACAAGTAACAGCAATAAAAACTATGACTCCAATCGAAATATTTATTTCAGGATTAACGGGTAATATCAGTGATATGAATAGGCCCGATCCGTGGGTAAGCGTAAAAGGTACCCAAGAGAAAATAAGGATCCTATATACTGGAACCGAACTCTTAACACTGAAGGCAGAAATCAATCAGGATCAGCGTAACGAGAATGTCAAAATAGAAATTCAGAAAAGTATTGGTAATTATCTACACTTCCGTATATCAAGACCTAGATAACGCAGAACCAGAAAAACCCTACCTACTCCGCATACAACAGTTCGGCTTTCTTCACCTTATCCATCACGAAGATATGGGATGCGAATGAGTTGATGAAGGCCCTGTTGTGGCTCACGACGAGGACTGTCCCCTCATAATTATCCAGGGCATTCGCCAGGGCTTCTGCACTCGCCATATCCAGGTGGTTCGTTGGTTCGTCCAGTATCAGGAAATTATTTTTCTGGGCCAAAAGGGCGGCGATTGCGACCTTGCTCTTCTCTCCTCCCGAGAGGACCCTCAACTGTTTTTGGACGATGTCCTTCGTCATTAGGAGACAGCCCAGTATTGACCGTGCCTGCTGATGCGTAATATTTCCAGCGAGGTGGATGACGTTATCTATGGCATTCATCGTGGGATCCAGGACATCGAGTTGGCTCTGTGCATAATACCCAATCTTCAGGTTATTCCCAAAGTTCATCTCGCCCGAAAGGAGTGGCGTTTCCTCGACGATCGTCTTGAGGAGTGTCGTCTTACCGATCCCATTGGCACCGATTATTGCAACCTTGTTCCCACGGAGTATTTTGAGAGTTAAATTCTTGTTGAGAACAATGTCACTTTCTGATGTAGAATACCCGATCTTACAATTTTGCATATCCAGGACGACTCTCCCACTCTGTCTTTCGACCTCGATCTTGAAGTTCGGTTTTTGATCGGTATCTTCTGTGTCGATGAGATCTTCCATCTGCCGGAGTCGTTCGATCATCTTCAGTTTACTCTGTGCCTGCTTCGCCTTACTGGCCTTATACCTAAATTTATCCACGAAATCTTGGAGATGGTCCTGCTTCCTCTTCAGAGATTCTTTCTGAGACTTGGCGGAATCGGCCTTGGCTTCCCTCTGCTCGATATAATCATCGAAATTCCCCGTATAAATATTGATGTTCCCTTTTTGGATATGCATGATCTGATTCGCGACGTTATTGAGGAAATCACGATCGTGCGATACGAACAACAGGGTCCCCTGAAAGGACTTAAGGAATTGCTCGAGCCACGATAGGCTCGGCAGATCCAGATGGTTCGTCGGCTCATCCAGTATCAAAAAATTTGGATTATTTATTAGGAGTTTCGCTAGCTCGAGCCTCATACGCCATCCTCCCGACAGGATCAGTGGCGAATCATCGAACTGCGATGTCTCGAATCCCAACCCCACGAGGATACCCTTCGCTTCGGCCTCGAGGGCATACCCATCGTTATCCGCGAACGCCTTCTCAGCTCGTTCGTATTCCTCATAGATCTCCTCCGAATAGGCTTCCTCCATCCTCCCGAGAACATCGTGCAATGTGTTCTTCATTTGGCATAGCATGGTATTCCCCGATATACACTCATCCAATATCGTGTCCTTTGGATTTTCACATGGAGACTGCGGGAGATAGCCCAATATGCAGTCCCGTGGAATTATGATGGATCCGGAATCATGGTCCTCGAGACTCGTTATTATATTGAGGAAAGTCGTCTTGCCAGCTCCATTTGGACCTACTATGCCAATATTCGCCTTCCTTGAGAAATGGTAAGAAAAGTCATGGATAATAACTCGATCTCCAAATTTCTTGCATAGGTTTCGGAGGATTATCATGTGGGCTGCTTTTTCGGAACAGACCTCTTCCCTAACTCTCCACAACCAGTCTTCTGCTGCGTCGATCCAGTACTCGAATCCTCATGTACACCCAAGTACACTCCGGTTCTGCGTGCCGGATCTCCTTCCATAAGAACTGATTCTGAAGGTTTCGAAAGAGGTCTAATGATCGATATACCCAATTCCCGTAGCTGCGATGCGGTAGGCTCTGAAGGGGATCCCATCATGAGATCCTGAGCGTTCTGATTGAATGGGAAGGCTATGACCTCCCGTATGTTGGTGGTATCCGCCAGGAGCATCACGATGCGATCGATCCCGGGGGCACACCCACCATGCGGAGGTGTCCCATACTGAAATGCCCGAATCATGGCGCTGAAACTATTATCGACGTGATTCTTATCGTATCCAGCAATCTCGAAGGCCTTATACATGACCTCCGGCAGATGGTTCCGAATGGCCCCACTCGATAGCTCGATTCCATTGCAGACGATGTCGTACTGATACGCCTTGATTTTGAGGTGATCCTGGTTCAGGAGCGCATCCATCCCCCCCTGTGGCATCGAAAACGGATTATGTGAAAAGATGATCTGTTTTAAATCATCATCATACTCATACATATTGAAATCCGTGATCCAACAAAATCTAAATGCATCCTTCTCGATTAGGTTGAGACGATTCGCTAGGTGGGTCCTGACGAGGCCCGCGATCTTGGGGGCATCTTTTGCACAGACGAAGAATACTGAATCTCCCGAGGTCATCCTATTGATATTTACAAGGGCATTTAATTCCTCGGGCTTTAGGAATTTTACAATTGGCCCCTTAAATTCAGTATCTGAAATCATGGAGATATACCCCATGCCGGGGAGGCCAATCTCCTTTGCCCAATCATTGATCCCATCGAAGAAACTCCGCGATTCCTTTGAGCAGTTCGGTACATTAATACTCCGGACCAATGCCTTCGATTCGTTGATCGCCGCCACGAACGCCATAAACCCAGAATTACGGAAGAGCTCTGTTACGTCCTCAATGATGAGTGGGTTCCTCAGATCTGGCTTGTCCGTACCATAATGCAACATCGCATCATCGAATTTTATCCGAGGGAACGGATGGTTTGTGATCACCCTCCCTTGGGGTGCAAATTCCGAGAATACGTCGTATAGGACCGGCTCTATCGCCTTGAAAACGTCTTCCTGAGACACGAAACTCATTTCAAAATCTAGCTGATAAAACTCACCGGGAGAGCGATCGGCCCTAGCATCTTCATCCCTAAAACATGGGGCTATCTGGAAGTATTTATCGAAGCCGGACACCATGAGCAGCTGTTTGAACTGTTGAGGTGCCTGAGGAAGAGCATAGAACTTACCGTGGTGAACTCGGCTGGGCACCAGATAATCACGGGCCCCTTCCGGAGACGATGACGTCAGGATGGGGGTCTGTATTTCGAGGAACCCAGCATCCGTCATCCGTTTCCGCATGAAGGAGATGACCTTCGATCTCAGAACGATGTTGTCGTGCATCTCCTGGCGCCTTAGATCGAGATACCTATACGTCAGCCGCGTTTCTTCGGGGAATTCATTTTCTACATTTATCTGCAGGGGGAGCGCCCTGGATGGCTCCGATAGTATCTCGATGCCATCGATATAAACCTCGATCATCCCGGTATTCATATTTTTATTTATGGTTTCTGGAGACCTCTTGACCACCCTCCCCGTGACCGAGATCACCGTCTCATCCTTCAACTTCTCGGCGATCTTGAAGATTGGATCCACCTCTTGTGAGATGCATTGAGTAATCCCATAATGATCCCTGAGATCTATAAATAAAAGCCCACCATGATCACGAATTCTATGGACGAATCCCGAAATCCTGATACTTTCACCGATATTGGCTACACACAACTCATCGCAGGTATGTGTCCTGAATGCCGTCTTGTTATTGGATACCATCTGAAGACCTTCGCATCTCTATTAACGAAAAAGGAATACATTGCCATGATACAAGACCCCGCGATATTTAGCATGCTAATTCGAGTGGAGACTAACTCCAAGTCTGCAGATAACTCAGATCCCACGGCTTATACGGATCCTGGGCTCGTGCAATGAATTCACCAATGAACCTTATCACTTCTTTAACGGCCGGCACTGGATTCCCTTCCTTCCAGCCAGCTAGTAAGTTCATAAAATGATTTGCGGTCTCCCAGGGAAGGTATCGAGCAGAAGGACACCACGGACTGCCAGGACAATAAAGCCAACCTAATATATTCTTGAGATCCATAGCTGTTCCGGCAGCACGAGCAGCAATGTTCTTTTTGGCTTCCCACTTCTGTGAATTCAGATTTCGAAGCTGTTGGAATATATCAACCTGCTTTTTGATAGGGATAGGATTATCATCGTGTCCTTCAATCAGTTCTTGCAGTCGGCTACGCAACCAATTCAAATACTCTACCAAATCCTGAGTACACTGAAAAGTGGACCCATCTGGTTTGCGAAGAATTATTCCTTTATCGACGTGGTAGGGTGTGGTCAGCTCTATAATGCCCTTCTTCTCAATTCCTGCTCCGTCTTCCGTTCCTTGAACCGAGTTCATCAGTCCACCAGTATCTACATCTTCTGTTCCTTGGACTGAATGCGTTAGTATACAAACAGACGCCGCTACTATTCCAAATACTTTATTCATCATAATCCCCGTTATAAACTCAACAATTCTTTCCAATACTATAATCAATACAATAAAGAAAGTCAAGATCATCTTCATTGACAAGTCGTACGTATTGATGTACACTAGCAATAGTGACTCCTGTTTCGAGGTTATCGTAATGACCATCATAAGTGTTACGCAAGCCAGGAAAGCCATCTTCAAGATTTTGTCTGATGTAGTTGAGCAAAATTCTGATCCTGTAATTATAACGTCCAAAGGTGGAAGCGGGGTTCTTGTATCGCTCGATGAGTGGAACGGTATCATGGAAACGTTAAAAATTACGTCCAACGGCATTCTTAGGAAAGAAATTGATGATGGTATGCGGGAGCCGTTAGAAGAATGCAGCGAAACGCTGCCGTGGTAGATGGTCCTCTTCCCTAACATAATAAGCCTTCTGCTGCGTCGATACGGTACTCGAATACTTATATTCATCTCCTTGGTGTACACTCAAGTACACTGCGGTTCTGCGTGCCGTCTCTCCTTTCATAAGATCGGATTCTGGAGGTTTTGAAAGAGGACCAATGTGGAAAGTTGTCTTCACCAAAGCCGCACAAAAGCGTTCCATTAAAGTTGCTCAGTATCCTGCGTTGAAGAGGAAAGTTGAATCCCTGCTGGCATTGCTCGAAGAAAATCCATTTGCAGATTCTCCTGGATACGAGAAGTTGGTCGGTGATTTCCAGGGATGCTACAGTAGAAGAATCAACGTTCAACACAGACTGATTTATCAGGTATTGGCAGATGTGAAGACAGTGAAGGTCCTTGTAATGTGGCACACTACGACTAACTTGCCCGCAATTCCAACTACTTTCTTCATCATAATTCTCGTTGTGAATACTATAATTATCTCTTGTTTTGTATAAGCTTTACATACCAAGAAGCTGATTACAGGTAGCTACTGAAGAGTTGTGTTCTACTATCTATCACAGTCGCCCATTAAAAAGTCTAGAGATCCAAGTATCGCTGGGCAATCGGCTAGCTTATTTCCAGGGATGATTTTCTTCAGGATTTGAATGTGTAAGAGACTCTGAGATTTGAAATGTAAGCGGTATGGGCGGGAATTATCATTCCTCGTAAACAGATGAATGCCTACCTCGCCTCTAGTACTTTCACACGATGTACAAATCTGCATCTGTGGATTAGTTTGGGCTCCTCCTCTTAGGCTCGACATACTATTCTCAGCGGAATTTTCATAGAACTCTCCTGGTTCAATTTGCGTGATGCACTGCTTTATTAACTCTACACTTTGTTTGATTTCAAGAAAGCGCATATGCAATCTAGAATAGCAATCACCTTCCTGTAGCGTTATATGGTATAATTCTAGGAGATGGTATATCCCGTACTGGCTATCTATCCGAGTATCATACTTTATTCCAGATGCTCGGAGGTTGGGTCCTGTGATTCCACTGTATATTGCGAGTTCACTGGATATAATTCCGATACCTTTGGTACGCTCTTTGAATATCCGGTTGTTTAGTACCAGCTTGTCGATGGCATCGTACAAGAATTGAAGTTGGGTTAGGTACTTTGTTATTTTATTGATATGTTCTGGGGTAAGATCACCCTTTACCCCTCCCGGAATGTAATACGCTGGATGCATCCGGGCTCCCGTTACTTCCTCAAATATTTGAAGTATCTTTTCGCGTTCTTCTAGGCAATATAAGAACAGGCTGAGACAACCTAAATCGAATGACATAGTCCCGATCATCATGAGGTGACTGGAGATACGCGTGAGCTCATCCATAATTACTCTGATATACTTGCTCCTCAGAGGCGCATCTATCTTTAGAAGTTTTTCGATGGCGATAACGTAGGCGTGCTCATAGATGAGAGATGATATATAATCCAGGCGATCTACATATGGCAGTATTGACAGGTACGGCTTGTCCTGAATGAGCTTTTCGACACTCCGGTGAAGATATCCAATGACAGGCTCGCAATTAGTTACCGCCTCTCCTCTGAGGGTCAGGAGCAGCCTCAGGACCCCGTGAGTGGATGGGTGATGAGGGCCATAATTTAGCTCATACCTGCCATCCTGGCGAGGCTCTAGAATCACTCGTTACTCTCTAGGCAATATCATCATCGCTGTTAGGAGTTAGCAGCTTCAGTTTGTTGTGGATAAGGTTTATCTCATGCTTTAGAGCTTGGGATTTCATATCAAATATATCACCTGATATCCTAGAAGAGTTTACCTTCTCTAGTTCCATTTTCATTCTATTTTCTTTGGCTATCAGCCCTCTGAGCTCGTTTTTCCCGATAGTATAGAATGACATACTACGATAACCATCCGTTGAAAAATCACTCATGCTATAGAATGACCCATTCATTTTTGAATCGCAAGTAAAAAGTTTAAAAATCGTTAATGATCAGTAAACCCCTTTCGTAAATTGACTTTTTGCCTTATATTCCACCATCATAACTGGGTATGCATCGCGTTGCCTATTTTGTGATAGACTCATAATATCTTGCTTAGAATAAGTTATACGATGAAGCATTCCTCTACGAATAAGTCATTAAAGCAGTCTTCTAGGAACTGGATTACCCGTCATGTAAGTGACCCATACGTTATAAGAGCAAAAAAGGATGGGTACCGCTCCAGGGCTGCCTACAAGCTCATTGAAATACAGGAGAAATACAAAATTATCAGGCATAGCGCTGTCGTCTTAGATTTAGGGGCTGCGCCAGGAGGGTGGTCTCAGGTTGCTTCAAATATAACTCACAATATAATTGCAATCGATATTCTGGCGATGGATCCGATTCCAAACGTTAAAATATTGTGTGGAGATTTTACGGATCCGGATGTCCTATTAGAAATCGAACAAATGATCGGATTTGCCGGTGGAATAGATGTAATCCTGAGTGATATGTGTCCAAATACTTGTGGAATTAAAAAGGTCGATCATTTAAGGAGCGTTAGAATGCTGGAGGAAGTAGGGGAATTCTCTATCCGTCATCTTAGGGCTGGAGGAAATTTAGCGATCAAAGTCTTTCAGGGTGGAGCAGAGCTCGAGATTTTAAACACTTTAAAAAAGAAATTTCAAAAAGTATCATACTTTAAACCGAAATCCAGTCGCCCAAAATCTCCGGAAATGTATCTTGTAGGTCGCGAATTTAACGCATAAAATCCATGATTCTGACTCTTAATCTAAAAAAACGAAAAAATTAAGTAAAAAACTATTGACTCGTTTATGAAAAGGACCGATACTCTTGTCTGAGGAGTTTTGTCGAAAAAGGGGGTTTGCGGCTATGATCTATAGAACCCTATGGGCGTTCATGCTTGTTGCAAGCACAATGCTCGAAACTTATCCGTTCAGCTGACACGCGGATCGGATGTCGTTTAACGACCTGATCACCCAAAACCTCCCTTCGTGTTAAGGGGGGTTTTTGGTTCTGTGGTGTTGGCCATGCTCGTTTTCTGTCGTCAGCATCGTATTTCCCTCAGCACTATATTAAGTGGAGAATAACGGAGGTTGGTTAAAGAAACGTTAACAGGTGAGGCCACTGGATAATATTTTAACTCCGTATGATATCTCAGTCATATATTTATAGTAGCTTATTCTGTTCTGTGCTTCTAATTTAAAAGAGCATGTTATTAATGCTTTAGATTCACATCTTTTTCGGAGTGGCTTCTCACTTTATTATCGGGTTTGCCATTATGATTCATCGTATGCTACAATACCTCTGATTATCGAGAAATCGAGATCTTTCTTACGAATGCAGGACAATACATCATCGGATCGGAGTAAATCTGGCCAATTAAGTGATGCTTCGACGGCGTCACCATCGTCACGGCAAAGGAGAGATGGGAAGATCCCTCTGACCGTCTGGCAGATCGGGCTCATGATGTTCCTAATGAATACGGCCTTCGTCATGACGTATAGCTTTTCTGGTCTTTATCTAAAGCACGCCATCGGTGTATCCGCCATTTTCATTGGATTTTTGGAGGGGATCTGCGAAACAATTTCCCATCTTATGAAGCTTCTTTCTGGAATGTTGAGTGATTACTTGGGTAATCGAAAACGGATCATGATATGTGGGTACATTTTATCGGTCCTCAGTCGTCCACTCCTCGCGATCTCCAATAGTTTCATTTTGGTATTTTCGGCGAGGGCAGCCGAAAGGTTTGGTAATGGAATCCAGGGATCACCACGAGACGCAATTGTGGCCGATATAGCCCCTAGAAAAAAGATTGGAGCATCGTATGGCCTAAAACGCAGCCTCGCATATTTAGGATCCCTATGCGGCGGAGCTCTTGGATTCTACATCATGAAATGGACGGGGAATAATTACCAATGCGTCTTTGCATTAGCGTCTATTCCGGCGATCGCAGCATTACTTATATTATTATTTTTCGTTAAAGAGCCAAATCGCTTCGATCATCCTGCGATTACATCGGAAGCTCCCATGCCGTCCCCCAAGCTCAAGCCAAAGTTTTCATTTAAAAGCTTCAGGTATCTGAGTTCGGCTTTTTGGCTGCTCATGCTCATCAATTTCATCTTCATGATGGCGCGGATGAACGAGACATTCCTGATCCTGAGGATGAATGAGGGATTTCAACCGGATCCGATGTTCGCGCCAGTCGTGATGATAATCTTCAATATTGGGACGTCAATATCGTCGTACCCCATCGGAATCGTCGGCGATCGCTTCGATAGAATTAAAATTTTATTTATCGGGATGGCGTTCCTCATCATCGCTGATATCCTCATGTTTTCCGCGATGTCCAGCACCATCATGTGTATAGGAATCCTTTTTTGGGGGATGCAGCTCGGGACCACCCAAAACGTCTTCGTTTCATTGATTGCTGAGAAGGTGCCGGAGGATCTCAGGGGAACCGGTCTCGGCATATACTGGCTCATCAATGCGATCTCGGCATTCGTGGCCGATACGTTGGCCGGCTTCGTGGCACACCACGTCTCATTGAATTGCATCTTTGTTTCGAGTGGGATCATCGGCGTCACGGCATTATTGGTCCTGGCCCTCATAGTGAATACCATTCAACATGGATTTAGGAGTAGAAAAAGATGACTGATATTACGGATTTAAAAAATAAAATAGACGCTTTTACTAAATCTGACGCTGATTCACTGAATCCTGATGAAGTATTAGATGCCGTCGCCATGGTCATAGATCTCTTGAATCGGGGGCACATTAGAGTAGCCGAAGAAAAGGATGGTACCTGGGTCGTTAATACATGGATAAAGCAGGCGATCCTCTTTGGATTTAAGTTCAGGAAAGCAAAGAGGCAGTCTCCCGATGGCTTCGATAAATTCGCCATTAGAATTCTTTCGAAACCTCCAGAATCAGAATTATTGGAAGGAGACACGGAGCACAGAACCGCAGCGTACTTGAGTGTACGTGAGGATTCGAGCACCGAATCGACGCACCAAGAAGCTGATTGTGAAGAGTTACGAAAGAATTCTATTTTATCGGTGGATTCTACGGATAATCTTAGTTATAGAAAGGCACCGGGTGCCATCATTCGAGAGGGAGTATACATTGGGCGGGATGCCGTCATCATGCCGAGCTACATCAATATCGGGGCGTATATAGGTGAACGAACCATGATAGACATAAATGCGGCGATAGGCTCATGTGCTCAAATCGGAAAGAATTGCCATATTGCTGCACTGGCTTGCATTGGAGGCGTCCTGGAGCCCGCCACTGATAGACCCGTCATCATCGGAGATGACTGTTTCATAGGAGCGCAGAGTGCAATCCTGGAAGGCATAATCGTTGAGCCCAATTCAGTCATCGCCGCCGGTGTTACGATCTCTTCTTCGACGAAGATCATAGATCGTAATACAGGAGAGATAACGCATGAAATTATCCCCGAAAACTCGGTCGTAATTTCGGGGAGTTATCCTAGTGGTGGCCTCAACATACCATGCGCCATCATCGTCAAGAAGATCGACTCCAATACACGCAAGAAAACCAGTATCAATGAAATACTACGGACGGTTGAGTAGGTTTTACGTTCATCATTTAAATATATCTTTTAACCTTCTAATAAAGTTATTACGAACGTGCGTACTCTGAAAGGAGATGATTATGAAGAGTCACGGAATAAGGCTGCTGAGCATATACTCCAGGCATTCCTTTTTATTTTTTGTAAAATCGTGATTGATCCACCATCTCTCGCAGTCTTGTATGCGTTTTGAAGCATTTTTAAATCCACACGGCAAGTCTCCGAATTGGACGGGGAAAGTAGGCAATTTGCCAGAAGGTAGTTCGAACTTTTCGTCGATGATACCATATTTAAATTTGAGAATCGCTTGAATTTCACGTAGGAAATCTAATCCTTTTTTATAGAAGCAATACATTTGGCTCTCGTTTTCGTATTTTCTATATTCTTTAATCCTTGCTTTTTGAATCTTCGTTAGATGTAATTTGAGCATTAAATCATTATATTCAAATAGAATGTATAGCTTTATTTCTAAATTATTTAAGTCGTCCAATATGTCTATCCCGAATTTTCTCCATTCGTTAATTCTCGTGAATATATCATTGAATATTCCGGAATCGACGGCGAAGGTCATTATACTTGAAGCATGTTTAGACATTAAAATGCCGAATAATTCTTTTTGAATTCTTTCGATCGAGACCTTCGATACATTTGGAGCGGAGATTTTGATCACATCACAGTATCGATTACTTAAATCTCCCAAAGCCCCGCAGAATCTGTAATACCTGAAGATTCTGAGGTAATCTTCATTGATTCTTTCGATCGGATCCCCTATAAATTTCACAATTTTCCCTTCTAAATCTTGTATTCCATTGAAGTAATCGAATAACTCACCCTTCATATTGACATACAGAGCATTCACAGTAAAATCACGGCGTTTTGCATCTTCTTCAAATGATGAGGATTCAGAGATCGTGCATCCCCGCCCAAAGCATTCCTGATCGGTCCTAAGGGTAGTCAGCTCAAACTTCTTCTCATTTATTAGGACTGTGATTGAACCATACTTTAATCCGGTTGGTATACAACTTACGCCTCCGCTCTCCAGGATGCTCACAACATGCTTAATATCGCATTGCACGGCGATATCTAGGTCGTCGCTCTTGATGCCAAGGATTGCGTCTCGTACACAGCCACCGACGAACCTGGCCTCGATATTATTTCTCTCCAAGATACCGAGGAGCTTTTTGGTCTCTGGATAATATAGAAAGTAAAAATCGTAATTCAACTCTTTATGCCCAGGGCAATTCTTTGTTTCTCAATCAGATCTATTTTACCTTTCTTGGCAAGATTTAGAAGACATTCAAATTCATCTTCTAGGAAAGGTCTTTTTTCGCCACACGCTTGAATCTCCACGATACCATTGCTGGACATAATGAAATTTGCGTCAATCTCGGCGTTGGAATCCTCAATGTATTCTAGGTCTAATAGAGGAGTTTTTTCAACGATACCGCATGAGATGGCTACGACGTGATCTTTTATTGGATCAGCCGATATTCGTTTAGCTTTTATGAGCTTTTGACATGCCAATGATAAGGCCACGAATGCACCTGTAATACAGGCAGTCCTCGTTCCTCCATCAGCCTGAATGACATCGCAATCGATCTTGATTTGTCTTTCACCTAAGATACCTAGATCAACGACTGACCTCAAAGACCTCCCGATTAAGCGCTGTATTTCTAATGTCCTTCCAGATTGCCTACCTTTCGCGGCTTCTCGATCTGTACGATCACTACAGGAGCATGGTAACATCCCGTATTCGGCGGTTATCCATCCACTTTTGGTATTCTTCAAAAAAGGTGGGACACGTTCCTCGATTGTAGCGGCACACAAGACCTGTGTATTTCCAAATTTAACGAAACAGGAGCCATCTCCATGATGATAATAATGAGGGATGAGTATAACGGATCGTAATTCATCATACTGCCTATTAAGGAATCTTTTGAACATCATCATCGTATTAATAACGCGCTGATAAGAAATTATAGCATAAAAATAGTCTCCATTCTAAAATCTCCATAATCCGCTTCTTGTCACGTCAATTCTCATGCTCACTTAAAGTTAACCCATAACAATGTAATAGTGCGGAGAAGTAGTGTCTTTATGTTTTATAATGGCCTTGAAAAATTAACTACTTGAGTATGGTATGTTCGGGATTTGTGATGACGATGAGATAATTCATTTCATTGGGCTCGGTGGGGTAGGCATGAGTGGTATCGCCGAGATCCTGCATTCTCTTGGGTATACTATCAAGGGAAGTGATATCCGGCACTCGCAGCACATAGAACGCCTCGAGCGCCTTGGTATTACGGCATTCATTGGTCACGATAAAACAAACGTAGCCAATGCGGATGTTGTTGTATATTCATCGGCCATTCATCCGGATAATCCGGAATTACTAAGGGCCCGAGAGCTTAGGATCCCATGCCTCACGAGGGCCGAGATGCTATCCCAGATAGTGCGCCTCAAAAAATCGATAGTAGTTTCTGGGTCGCATGGGAAGACGACGGTGACTTCCATCTGTGCCTCGATCCTAGAGATGGCCGCCTTCGATCCAACCGTCATCAATGGAGGTGTCATAAATTCGTATAAAACGAACGCCAAACTGGGATGTGGAGACTGGACAGTCGTCGAATCCGATGAATCGGATGGGAGCTTCGTGCAGCTATTCCCAACCATCGGGATAATAACCAATATCGATAATGAGCACGTAAATCATTATGGCTCTTTATCCAATCTAAAGAATGCATTCAAATCATTTTTCACTAATCTACCCTTCTACGGAACGGGGATAGCATGTATCGACGATCCAAATGTCGCCGAAATAATAGGGGATATAATGGATAGAAATATCGTGACGTACGCCATCAGAGAAAATGCCATGTTGCGGGCCATTAATATTAGGAAAGATAAGGACGGTTCATTATTTGATGTAAAGCTCGAGGACGATATTTTAAGGGACATATACATCCCGATGCTTGGGGACCATAACATCCTTAACGCATTATCGGCGATCGCGATGTCACGAATCCTCAAAATAGAGCCGGATACAGTACGGAAAACTTTGGCATCATTCACGGGAGTTAATCGAAGGTTTACTATAATAGGTAGCATGGGCGGTATCACGTTTGTTGATGACTATGCACACCATCCGACCGAGATTAGAGTCCTCATAAATGCCGCGAAGCAAAAGACAATTCATGGCAAAGTGGTAATCGTTTGTCAGCCCCATAGATTCACGAGATTAAACACATTATTTAACGAGTTTTGTACGTGCTTTGATGGTGCTGACGTCATAATACTGACACCGGTATATAAAGCCGATGACTCAGAAACCTCAAATATTACATCCAAAAATCTTTACGAAGCATTAAACGATGTTGGTAAAAATGTGACATTAACTGACGACCAGGGAGATGTAGAGGACGTTCTGTGTAAATTGATGAATGAGGGTACATTGAGTAGTGGAGATATCATCCTATTCGCTGGAGCCGGTAATATTTCAAGATGGGGGCATGATATATACGAGAAGCTCATGGCTGACCGCAGTGAACGAATATTGTAATTAATAAAGTACACGGCAGGGCTGTTCGCCGTCTTTCCTTCCAATAATTCTAATTCTGGAGATTTTGAAAAAGATCTAATGGATCTTTTTGATGAATCCTGTATTCTTAACTAAGAATTCTCGTGGATATATTTAATGAATTATTAATAATATTATACTAAACTACGTCTATAATGATTATTTAGGAGTAAAGACTATGAATAGATTCCTGAAGAGCATAGCATTTTTAATGATAATCGCAGCAATGTTTATGCGATACGAGGATGTAAAAGCAGATGGTGAGCCTGTCACACGTGAAGAATTAAACAGTCTCCGAGAAAATTTGGAATCAAGGATTAACGATTTATCAGATCTGAACCGTAGGGTTAACGATTTAGAAAGAATACAGGACAATCCTTACAACAATGAAATCGTCAGATTGTTTTTGGGGCGTCCAGTTGGATTGAGCATATTTCTAGCTACCGGAACCGTTCCATTGATTACTTGGGTATTACTAACCGATCAAGACATGAGTCATAAGTTCATGGCCGGAATGGCTGGGATAATCGGGTTCTCTGCCATTCAATGTTTGTGGTATCGTTATGAAAAGCGTAAACAAGCTGTGTGCATTTAGGTACGTTCTTGTTTTTAGGCCCCTCCTTATTTTCTCACAATAATTGAGATTAAACGTTTGAGTTTGATTGCCCGTTTTTGAATGGCTTACATAACTGATTCTGCTACAATACTGCGTATGTATTTTGTTATAAATTTGAACCTTTAAACGTGTTTTCGAATATTATTCAGTCAGTTATATCTCGAAAAGATCTTGTGCGTCATGAATTGGAACTCGTCGATGAAGCAATGAAAAACCTCCTGTGCGCTAACTTTTTACATAATCGGCAGATACTCAGTTTAATGATGAATGGTAAGCGTATGCGATCAATATTGTTTCTTAATCTTACGAAAAGATTTCATGATAGCAGCATGGAGCATTCAGATATGTTTGAGAAGCAGGTCTGGACAATTGCTCTGATAGAATCACTACATTTAGCATCTCTAATCCATGATGACATTATAGACGACAATCCGTCGAGGAGGGGTGTTGATTCCTGTCAAAAAATATTGGGACGTAAGTTCAGTGTTCTATTTAGTGATTATATCTTTGCGCATACATCAAAGAAATTTCTACGAATACATAGAGGGAATCAATTTATACAGAACATATTCCTAAAGGAGTGCTCATCGACAGCCCTGGGAGCCGTGCTAGAACAAGGATTAACTCTTGAATCATCGATTAAAGAATGTCTTCGAGTAGCATCACTCAAAACATCATCATTTTTTAAATTATCATGTTTCATGGGTTCCTATTTATCAACAAATAACTTTCAATTATCTTTAAAGGCCGCTACGTTTGGAACGTGCTTCGGCATCATATATCAAATACAAAATGATCTTGATTGTTATAAATTTAAAGATTCCTCTGAATCAGAGGATTATATACAACAGAATATTACTCTCCCAGTATTAATTCTAAATAATTCATTAAGGTTCAATGCCTTCAACGTAAGAGAAACTCCGCAAATACATTACGAAAAAATTCAAGAAAAGCTTAGTTCTAGAGAGTTTAAAGTCGTCTTGGAGAGCCTGATTGGGAAGTATATAGAAATCATCGATGCATTTCTAGAGTCTATGTTATAGGGGCAGTTATGAATTAGAAGTCAACATATCAAGACATTATTTCATTGTTGAATCATACATATAATTTTAGATTCATAATTTCTTAATTTTTTATATTTAGAATACCGTTGTATCTATTTCGATAGAAAAAGAGCTTACCTGAGGAATTATTCTAAACATGAAAAATAAGCTGTTTTATATCGTAGTTCTAGCAGTTCTAATTTCTGATGCTAAATTAGCAGAACTGGAGAATGGCATTAGGGCAGATCCGATCCCAGGGCAAAAGACAAATCCTGCGCAAAGCTCTGATCAGCCATCGTTGCAACAAGTGGATCCTTTTCAACCAGACCATGATGGAGAGACAGCGTTGCCACAAGTGGTTCCTGCTCAACCAGACCATGATGGAGATCCAGAGAAAGACGATCAGTCATCACAGCAAAGCGCAGGGATGCTAAAATTGCAAGATCAGGTATCAGCTTTATCCGCTCAAGTTGCCAAGCTTGTGCAATCAAAAACACCGAAAGATGGCGATGGAATTCCTAGATCGCAGAATGATGAAGCATCAGATAAGAAGAAGGCACCATTACCGGCGCAGGATAAAAATAATTCCGCTATTTCGGACGTTGTTGATAAATTAAAAAGTGGATTTTCCGACATTTACTTCCAAGAGTTGTTATCTCAAGCTATTCTTGCGGGCACTCTGGATATAGTGAAGATTTGGCGTAGTAAATCTACTGCCCGTTACATGCCTCACTTCGATAACATCACTGAAAATTTGGAAAATTTAAAAAAATTGTATAATTCAGCGAATGATACACTAGCAAACCTATTCCCAGCACTCAATATTCTTTCCTATGGTATAAGAGCTAAGGTCGGACTCTGTCCTTGGCTTCAGGATGTGGACCCGAATAAGGTTGTGATGACTGAAGAGATTGCAGCCAACTTGAGTAACATTATTACATCCTTCCAGCTCGAGAAACTCAAATGGGATTTATACAACCGACATATATCGTTATTTCTGAAGGACCCATCAGGGGATAACCCATGCATACCGGGAGCCATATTACGACAGTTCTTCATATTCGCATGTGCAGAAATTACGCCTATGATACAGGCTCTTGAAGATATAGTACCACAAATTGAACTGAATAGTAATTCACTTGCGGCAAGTTTTAATATACTACAAGCTGAATTGGGCAAAGAACAAGAATCACCTGATACGCCTGAAACCATGAAAAAGGAAATAGAACTGAAAAAAGAAATAATTATGCACTTCGTAAATATTATTGTAGAATCGGTAGCTAATGATAAAGAATATATAGAGAAATTAGTACGTACTGGAAATAAGATTTTAAAGATACTTGCGGAATACGAGGCCATACGCCCCGAATGATAGTAAGTCAGCAAATGCAATCGAAGTTTTTGAAATGTGATGTCGGGAATATATTGCTATAGTTCATTAACTTTGGTTTGCCATTTGATTTTTTATACATAAGCTCTGCCACTTTATCGAAGTCTAACGAAAGGAATTCTGACCAATTCGTCATGATCACGACTATATAACTTTGATTCACGGCTTCGTAAGCAGATTCCAGTAAATAAAACTTTGCTGATTTTAAGACATCCTGCGGAATGATTTGTCCTATATCTGGCATGTTCGGCGATAATGATGGATCGTATGCAGTGACAGTAATATCGTTCTGCAACAACTCCTTAATTACCTTTATACTCGGTGATTCCTTTACTTCGTTAGTTTGCGACCGATAAGTAAGTCCCAAAATAGTAACTTTTCTATACTCATTATTTTTCTCATCAGCAATTTGACATATAATTTTCTTGAAGATACTTATAATCCGATCCGTATTACTTTCCACGCTGGATTGTAAAATTCTAAGATTTACACCGAATATCTCGCCAACCTTGATTAGTTCCTGTATCAACGCCGATTGTCCCATCCCTCCATATCCAGGAGTTACCTTCATTAAATTCATTCCAACATTTTCATCGAGGCCAACCCCGCTAATCAAACTATCCATATTAGCGCCTACTTTTTCACACAATTCACTAATCTCATTTACGAGCGTAATTTTGGAGAATTCAAATGCTGTGGTTGCATACTTTATTAATTCCGCAGTTTCGTAATTCGTATAAATGATCGGAATATTAGATAGGATAGTACCGGCATATAATTTATTTATTAATTCATGGGCCTTGCTGGAATTAAGATCCATACCAATCACAAGCCTACTTGGAGATATAAAATCATGGAGTGGATATCCCTCCCTCAGAAACGTTGGATTCGAGATGATGTCATAATGCTCGCCTATAGTTAAATCTGGTCTCATGAATCTGATATTTTTCTTTATGATGGAGCAGGTGCCGATCGCCGTGACAGTATGGATTATAATGCACGTATATTGATCCTTGGTCAGCAATACGGATATGTCCTGAATTGCCTTATAGACCGCCAAATTATCAAAACTGATACCAGGAACCGCGATGATGATGGCATCCGCTGGAGAATGTGCCTCACTTAAATTACCAAAAAACCTTAAAACACCTTGTTTTTGGAGATTTTTAAGACTGGATTCGAAACTTGGCTCATATACAAAAGTAATACCCTTCTTAAGGTCGCTCAATCTTTTTGGATTTATTTCGATGACATCAACGTGGAACCCACACTCACAATAGCAGATCGCTGAAACTACACCGAGGTATCCGCCCCCCAAAATCGTAATCCGCAGCATGTGGGCGCCATACAAATAGGACAAACCATTCAGGCATGTTATTCCTAAATATTGCTGTGGACAACATTTTTGCTCAAATTTTATATAAAAATTGTAATGATCTATCTCGTGAGAGCATTCTTTTTAAAATTATGAAAAATCTCAACTAAAATCATAAAAACACTTATTATTATAATGCTATATTTAAAGTATATCACGTTGATCATTCGATTACTACATTATTAGCCAGAATAATAGTTAAAAAGTAAGTGCAAATAGTCTAAAATCCTAAAAATTTGAAATCCACAAAGATCTTAGTCATGAAGGAAGGTATCACAGAATTATTCTGTTTTGTTGATGATTTTTGTAAAGCTCTCAAACAAGAAACAGAGATATACTCACTAGGAAATTTAGGGGAAAGTTTAATCCAGATCATACCCTTGTTTACACCACTTTATAATATCATCGTATTCAGCCTTAAATGATGAATCAATCGATGATAATCTCGCTAGAGTCCCATCACCACATTTTATGAGCGGATCTATCGCACGGCATTTTGGGTAAAACCTTTGGACCGGGTGTTTCACACCTTTCATTTTATTTAACGGATCGTTACATTGCTTCAGGTTGGATTTTATAATCTCATCATCACTCTTTAGAAGTTTGGTAAGTACATTTTCATCGGTCGAAAAAATATCGTCCATCATCATGATACCAAGTTTTATCGCTCTCTTTATGGCATTACTGAAATATATATTCATTAAAACATTCCATTTTGCTCCCCAAAGCTCTCTGGTGAAATGGATGGATAGATTCGCAAATTTTCTGGCAACTGTATGATCCAAGAAGAACCACTTATCTCCGTTGAACCTCAGATTATCAACTATAGCTTGTGCCTCACGTAGCGATATGATCTTCATTATGACTCCAGTATGGATATTGTATTGGATTCGATCGGCGCACATATCTGGTAGTGGCTGTTCTAGAGCCTTATATTTTACGTTATCAGGATTAACATCTCCCAGTTTCAAATTGAGCTTTTTTAGGAGAAACCCTACTTTTTGCTCAAGGAATGATAGGTGTATTGAATCCTGATATCCTCTCTGCGCACATTCCTTTAAATTCGATGAAAATAAATAATCTCCAACATGGGAGAAGACTGTGTGTGATGCATCGTGGAGAAGGCCAGCAATTTGTTCATTGATATGAACTTCAGCTTTCTTTAGGAGAGATAAAACTCCAATTGAATGCTCATACCTAGAAAAGTGAGGAACTTTCGGACCAAAATACCGTGAAGGACCAGATTGATCTATCTTCTTCAAACGCTGTATGCATGACGATTCAATGATTTCCTTTATTTGATGTTCATATACACAACCCTTTTCTTCCCAAAGCTTATTAGAACAATCATCATACCGTGCCTCTCGAAAATACACATAAGTAATAATGCCAATAAAGACCAACCCCAGCTGTACAAATAGTATGCTTTTTTTAATACTTAACCTCGACATGCGTAAAACAAAGGATGAATTAATAACGTGAGTAGACAGTATACCATAATAATATCCCATTATAAAAGATGGAAACGAGAAGTGCGTTAGAAGATCAGGTCTACCACCTTGCCATTGCAAAGCTTGCTAAATCTATTATCAGAATTTTCAGCATATGTAATAGGAAGCCTATTATGATTATAGAAAAATCGAATCCACCTATGGGGGGAACGAATTTATGTACTACAGAAAGAACTGGTTCTATCTTTGCGAATAAAAAGAAATAGATTCGAAAAAATACCCCATCTTTATTTTTAACGGCTCCAAAAAAGATGAACCACCCAAGGATGATATATGTGAACAATAGATACTCAACGAAGTTTATGAGAGATATTAGAAAATTAGCTAGTAATACAATGATCATTATCATGATGTTATGATCTCAACGGATTAATACGTCTTCAATAAAATTGAACCATTTTTCTTGGTTTCAGCCAAGGCTTTCCCAGTTCCAAGCACAACACAATTGAGCGGATTTTCGGCGACTCTCACAGCGACGCCCGTCACATGAGATACGACACTATCGAGATTGGCTAATAATGCTCCTCCTCCCGTTAGTGTTATACCATTATCAATGATATCGGCCACGAGCTCAGGTGGTGTCTTTTCGAGGGCTTCTTTTACTCCATTGGCAATCGCCGATACTGGATCCATCAATGCCTCAGCAGCATTCTTCTGGGTAATTTCGACGTCCTTTGGGTTTCCATCCAGTAGACTTCGTCCCTTGATAATCATCTTGATATCCTTGCTGGAATGAGTACAAACAGCCGATCCAATTTCTTTTTTTATTCTTTCAGCCGTCGCCTCTCCAATGAGTAAATTGAAGTTCTTCCTAACATAACTAGTAATCTCTTCGTCCATCTTATCTCCGCCAACACGAAGTGAAGAGGCAAAAACAATGCCTCCTAGTGAAATGACTGCAACCTCAGTTGTTCCACCCCCTATATCGACAACAATCGATCCCATCGGTTCTGTAATTGGAAGCCCAGCACCGATAGCGGCAGCCATCGGCTCTTCAATAAGATACACCTCACGCGCTCCTGCACCTTCGGCTGATTCTTGTATGGCACGTCTCTCGACAGCGGTCGCACCATACGGTACACAAATTATTATGCGAGGCGAGGCAAATACTCCACGATTATGCACTTTCTTGATGAAATACTTAATCATTTCTTCGGCTATCTCAAAATCGGCGATTACTCCATCACGGAGAGGACGGATAGCCTGAATATATCCAGGAGTTCTCCCCAGCATTTGTTTTGCCTCATTTCCGACGGCCAGTACCTCCATTCTATTGCGCAGATTTGCAACCGCAACGACGGATGGCTCATTTACAACGACACCCTTACCATTGACATAAACAAGGGTATTGGCCGTCCCGAGGTCTATCGCCATATCAGTAGATAAAAATCCAAAAATCCTGTTGAACACTAGTGACAGTCTCGTGTTAAATCATTAACAGCGACAATTGTATACCATCCGGAGTTTCATGTCCACGATCGCATACGTACGGCCAGGTGAGATGCATTAGGAACTAGTCTAGGATCGAGAAAAAAATGTTAACACAATAACCTGGGGACTCACTACAACGTCATGATCACCTGTAGATCATCTAAATCTAATTCAGGAATGTAGCTAGTGAATTACTTGAGAAGCTCTGCTTAAAATTAGTGCTAATATTATCCATAAATAGAGCTACGCAGTCTTTTGATAAGATTATTCTAATTTTAAAGAAATAGAAGGCAAACAAAATTATTGACGCAATCCAATAGATAAAATACACTAGCGATCCGGCCCAAAGCAGGGCAGTTCACAATCGGCTAGACGCTATTCAAAGGGTTTGTCGCGCCGAAAATTAAGGAGAAAAATGGTATGAATACAGAACGAAAAGTAATCAAAACAGCATTCGTGATCCTCGCTGGCACTCAAGCGTTGACACAAATTCGTGCGTCAGATGCCCCCCTCCAGCAGAATCAGGTATCTCTCTGGATCAAGCCGATATAGGTGCAGAGATGGAGTCTCAGACTGCGCAAGGATTGGTGAAAAGCTTCATTCCGGAGTGGAATTCTCAACTTACTACCGACGCGAAAGTGCGGCTTCAAGCGGTTGCAGACCTTCCAGACTATTTCCTTAGTCCATTTGCAGCTGAGACGTTAGCAATGTTAAATGGAGAAGATCGCCTCACCGGTGTGTTAGATGAAGTCGCTTTAGGATTAAAAAGTACCGAAAAGCAAACTGAAAAATTGTGTAATATGTTCGCTAGTATCTTATCTTGGTTCTTATGTGGTTTTAATGATGAGCAGAACCCTGGCCTTTTACATGCTTCTATTTCCTGCGCAATGCGCCTCGGACCTGAGCTTTCGAGTCAGCTAGCTTGGAGTGATGAATATCCAGCAATGGCTGGGTTATTTGCTGATCAGAATAAACTTCAGAGCTTAGATTTTGGGAATCTTCATGGATTTTAACACGAACTAATTATCAGGGTGGGGTAAAAATAGAAGATAACAATGCTGCTGAGGCGAGTGTTAACATGCTGAATGGTGGAGAAGTGCTCTTTAGACTGGTTCTCGGCAGCAGCCTTAGCGCTCCCTCAAACCGGTGCATTTATATTCGTCTTTGGCGTACCTTAGGCTCTATGTTCCGTATCTCTCCTCCCAATAAGGTTTGTGGCAAGAATTCGAATGCCCTCTACGCACCTGGCCTCAGGACTTCTGATCGTTTATTCCACGTCATGATCAATAATATGGCGCTCGCCAATGCGGCGATGATGATTGCGCAGAACACGCTTTCCCATCCAAAATTATCGGCCAGGTATCCGGTGCCGAATCCAGATACCGCCGTCCCGGCATACCCCAGCGTCCCCGTAAATCCGGATGCCGTCGCCGCCGCTTTTTTCGAGGAAAAGTCCGTGGCGGCGACTCCGATGAGGATCTGTGGCCCCGTGATCAGGAATCCCAAGCACATCATGCAAACAGAGCTTAAAACATGAGAGTTTTTTGGGACCGACCAAAGCAGGGTTATCAGTACCGCGAATGCTATCATGCAGAGGGATGAGACGGGGCCCCGTCGCCCTTTGAACACCTTATCGGAGAGATATCCCGCAAAGACACCACCGCACATCCCTGCCAGATCGTATACCACCATCTGGAATCCGGCACCGTGCAGTGAGCTCTCCTTTGATTCCAATAATATTGTTGGACCCCAATTAAGGAACGTCATCCTGCATATATATACAAAGAAATTGGCGAGTCCGACGCACCACACAAACTTGTTACTCAACGCCATTTTCAATGTTTCGAAATATGATAACGGTACGCTTGTTTCTGCTTCCCATTTCGAGGTCTTAGCAACCGATGCCAATCCCGTCATTTTTTCGACGGATGGGAGCTTGAGGGATTCCGGGGTATCTCGTAGTCTATTAAACAAGAAGATTGACAGGAGGATGGCCACGATCCCCGGAATGAAGAAGATATATCTCCAGCCAAAATTCATTAGAATAAACGGTCCTGTGAGGGCTATCATCGCCCCACCGATTTGATGGGACGTATTCCACATCGCCCATTTGGTTCCGATTTCGGTGGGGCTAAACCAGTGTGTCAAAAGCTTGGCACACGGTGGCCACCCCATCGATTGAAAACAGTGATTCAAAGACCAAAACACGGCGAATGCCGGGATGAGCGAGCTGAATCCCATGCATATATTCATGAACGCTGAAAATAGGAGCCCTATGCTCATGATGTATCTGGCGCTATATCTATCACCTATAAGGCCAAAAAAGCATTTACCGACCCCATATAATGATGCGGCTATTGAAATTACTATTCCAATATCAGATTTCGTGTAGTTTAGATCGGAGCAGATCGCAGGAATCGCCAGTGAAAAGTTTTGTCGAATTAGGTAGAACGATGAGTACCCTATGATTATGGAATACATCGTCCTGAGTCTCCAATACCCAAATACCTTATTACAACTATCGGAATACTGGAACTTTTTGTTTTTATTCATCCACGCCATATGCTCTCCCTAATTCTCTAAAGACTTCGTGAGAATTTCTAAATCAGCGCAGAATGTGCGATCGGTATCCACGAGTTCCTTCACCTTCTTGACGGAATGAATTACCGTGGAATGATCCTTCCCACCAAAGCTTTTACCTATCTCCGGAAGCGATTTCGTCGTAAGGTTCTTACATAGATACATGGCGATCTGTCTCGCGGTTGCCACGGCCTTGTGCCTCCTCGATGAATTTAAATCAGACAGTTTGACACCATAATACTCACAAACTTTCTTCTGTATAATATCTATGGTAACTAATCTTTCATTCGATCTTAGTATATCCTTTAAAACTTCATGTGCAACATCTAGAGTGATACTTCGGCCGACGAGCGTCGAATGTGCCACAATCCTATTGAGGGCCCCTTCTAATTCCCTAATATTGGACGTTATTTTTACGGCCAGGAATTCGAGGACTTTGTCTGGAATAGAGACTCTAAATTGCTTGACCTTTGATTGTAATATCCCCAGTCTCAATTCATAGGTCGTGGGATGGATATCCGCGACCAACCCCCATCCCAATCTAGATTTTAACCGATCTTCAACGCCATCGAGATCAGACGGAGACTTATCCGCCGATAATATGATTTGCCTATTATTATCGACCAACTCATTGAAGGTATGAAAAAACTCCTCCTGGGTCGTGTCCTTTCCACCGATGAACTGGACGTCGTCTATCATCAGGACATCGACCGCCCTAAACATCTCCTTAAATGACATGGCGTTCTTAAAACGCAGAGACTTAATGAAGAGGTACATAAATTTTTCGGCCGATATATATATCACCCTTTTATTTGGGTAATTATGATGGATATACCATGCGATCGCGTGCATTAGGTGGGTCTTACCGAGTCCCACTCCTCCATACAGAAATAACGGATTAAATGATGGAGATTCTGATTCGGCGACCCTCAGTGCCGCGGCATATGCAAACTCATTCGGCTTACCGACCACGAAATTCTTGAAGGTAAATCTTTTGTCTAAGATAGATATATCATTGCAATCCTTAATCTTTTGAGCATCATTATTATCGTGATTCTCATTGATCGTCACATTATTATTGTCATAAACATCGATACCGATGCTCCTCACGGAACATCCGTACGAATTGACTGTTTTGATGATCATATCCGAATATCTAGCCAGGACGTTATCCCTTATAAAATTAGAGGGGGCCGCAATCTTGAGACTCCCATCATCGATTGAAATAATATCGAGCTTAGTTATCCATGTTTTAAACGCATCATCACCAATGGAGCTTTTAATGTCGGAGAGTACCTCTGTCCATACCTGCCTCAACTTGGAATCTACGACATTGGACATATACACTCACTTCCCGATATTGATCTTACTCGTCATGGCATCAAGGTTCGTATCTGACACAACTTCCATCTTATAAGGCAACAATCTTACCACCATCGAATGGGATCTCCCAACATTTTCAGTGAATTTACCGGGCGTTGAATATTTGGCGAATATAAACGCTCCCTGCGCCTTGTTATATGACCTTAGATTAATCTTTTGATCCGTCTTATTTTTCCCCGGTATAATATCGAAACTAAAAATCTCTATAGAATCTTTGTACGTTTTCTTGAGTGAATCTACGTTGCTGAAATACCCTTGAGCATCCATCCCCTGCAGCCTATCGAGCAAATCCTTTGAATAGGCCACGGTTATGTGGCATTCAAACGCTTCCCCCTTATTCGCATGAGGATCAACTTCGAAGTCAACCGTCTTCAACCAGACGTGAACATCCGGCATGAGGTTACACGAAGTTAAAAGAAAGGCGACTGCGAGAATGGCGAACGCCTTATGAAGCAATCTATTCCGGAACAATTCTACTACGCCCCCTCGTGCTGTTTACGACGAATACATTTTGTCCAACGGAAAGGGCTGGACTCGTTCCCTGAGCCAATGTGATTACGGCTCCCGTATCGAGTTTCACGGTATATTCGAAGCCATCCTGTTTCCTGTTTTGAATGGAATGCCCGGCAACTCCTCCAGCGGCGGCGCCTGCTGCGGTCGTCAGGAGCTTTCCCTTTCCCTTGCCGAAGAGTGATCCTACTAGCCCCCCTCCGACGGCCCCCAGAACTGCGCCCGATCCAATCCCCTCATCAGGATCAATCTTTATCTTCCTCATCGATATGATTACGCCGTGATCACTCCTGGCGACTTCTCCAACGTTATTTGCCGTATAACTATCTCCTGAATAATCGCTAGAACATCCAGTGAGCGCCAAGACCAAAAGTGTAGCCCAAATCCGATGACGAACAGTAACCATGGATCCTCCATTTAGTGTAAATTCCTTCATGACATGGGTATTATATACTGTCTGAACAAAACGGACCATAAGAAAAGACTGCTGATGTAGAGTTATCTCACTTAATAACTATTTATAGATAATTGCCACGAGGTAATTCTGGATTTTATTCTAGATATATTGACAAATCAGCAGATTTGAATTAGGATAACTAGAGTAAATAAGTACAAGGACTAGAGTGATGATAGTAACGCAATCCAACCGTAAGTTAATCGGAGGTGCTATTCTGCTGATTGCATCAGTGACCCATGTTCACCAAGTAGCCGAAGCCTCACATTCCTACTGGGGCTCTGATGACTACCACGACGGGAATGATGATCCTCTCGAGAGAGACGTTCAGGCAAAATTACAGGAATTCGAACACCTGTTCCAATATAGTGGGGTCGAGCTGAATCAATTAGGGGAGGACGATAGTCCGCTCGGAGCATTGGCTCGGGACGCTCAACAAACCGGAGTTTCTCCAGATGGGCCGTTTCCCGCTTTAGTACGTCAAGCCCTAGAAGCAGGTAAAAGGCAGGACCCGAATTACGAAATGCAACCCACGATCATGTTGGAGAGAGTTTTACGACACGAGCTACCAGTAGAAGAAGCGATCGACAGATACAGAGAGATGAACCATATGCCGCCACGGAGTGGACCAATGGCATTAGAGCCACGCGTAATCGAGGCGGGGTTCCAGGACCTGTGGCCAAATCATCCCAGGGATCCGGGATATATGGGAAGAATTTACCAAGCTTTCGAAGATCTGTGTAGACTATTACCCCGAGGTACTCTCAATCAGCAGAATATGGTGCTTGAATTGCTTATTCCAACCCTCCAGGCACGTAACATCACCACACTTGATGCCCTGGAAAGATTCTTCGATACTGGGATCCTCCATACAATCGTAGATAGGCTCAGGGCAGGAGGTGGAGGTACGGATATTGATCAACTACTCAATAACGTAGTTTTCGCACGCGGAGAGCAACAACGACCTCCAGCTCATCTCCCACCTTTTGCTCCAGTAGTGGATGCGCCACGTCCTCCTGCTCCAGTAGGGGATGAACGAAGTCCATTTGCAGAGGAAATTGCCCATTTACGATCAGAAAATGCGCGTCTCGAAGATAAGCTGCGGCAACGCGATGCCGAAATACAGGTATTACTGCAGAATCAGCGCGCCCAAGCAGCAGCTCTAAATGCAAAACAAGGCCAATTGGACCAGATAAGAGGGATATTAGATAGGCGAGAGCCAAAAAAATAGATCCACTCATTATCTAACTACCTAGAATCGGATCTTATAGTAGGAGAGACGGCACGCAGAAGCTGTAGTGTACTCATTCGAGTACTGGATCGACGAGAAAGAAAGCTGATTATGGAGAGTTTGGGAATAGGTCTATTCTCTAACTATCTAGAATCAGACCTCAATAGTAGGAGATACGGAGTGAGGATTAGAACATCGTAGTCATACTGGGATGTTATCTATATCCTATAATTCTTCACCATCGAGGACTAAGGCTTCCACAAGCTTTAGAATCCTCATTTTGACACTAGTATTCTCGATCATTCTGAAGATCGATAAAAGCTTCTCTTCTAGATCTGTTTCTGGAGAATTAGTGTCTTCACGTAATGTGAAGTTACCCAGTATTCTATCGGGACTAATCCTTAATCCATGGCACATCTTCACGAAAGCGGACATCGAAATCCTATTATTTCCGTTTTCGTATTTCTGCACCTGTTGAAAGGTTACGCCAACCATTTCTGCGAGTTGTTTCTGCGTCATTTTCAGGGCTCTGCGCCGTTCCCTAATTTTAGCGCCCACTATTTCATCGGCTGTCCTTACATGATACTCGTTAGCTCCATTCCCTAGCTCTTCACAAGAAGACTCTTGGTGCGGCCAGTCTATGTGCTTCGTTTTTCTTTCCAATAATTCGGATTTTGAAGGTTTCTGAAGAGATCTATTCATATGCCAAACGGAATCCATAAAGCTGCCCTCATACTATCAGGATAATACAAATTGAAATATTTATAAAGGACTTTTCTTTATAAATAAGAAAAAGTTACAACTTTTAGTTGCCTTTTGTTCATATCTTGTTTGTGGCCAAATAAATTCTGGAGGCCTGGATTCTGAATTTAATACCTCCATTGAAAACTTAGTGTCAAAAGATGTAAAACTCTTCTGAATCCATTGAAAGTAACCAATATCGTCAGTAGCGATTTTAAAGAAACCACCTTCCTTTAATATTCTATGAATTTCTTGGATAGTATCATTCTGTATAAAGCGCCTCTTAATATGCTTCCTTTTTGGCCAAGGATCTGGAAATAGTAAGAATACACCATCGATACTTTCATCAGGAATTTCATGGAACAACTTCCTAGCATCATTTTGAAATACCTTCAAATTCGATAAGTTCATTTGCTCTATCCTAGTTAGGAGTGATGCAATCCCATTGATAAACAGTTCACATCCTACGAATAGCTTATCGGCGTCTAGTGACGCTAATTGAGCCAGATGCTCACCACTACCGAATCCGATTTCAATGAAGATGCCTTTATAATCCAATAATCTAATATCGTCGAAGGACTTTATAGAGACATTAGGAAGCAGTGTTTCAAATAATTCGCTCTGCTTCTGTGTAAGGGATCTGCTCTTTAACCTGCCATAAAAATTACCACCTTTATAATTTAGCTTTCCCATATCAACATACGGAGAAAATCATTGAATGTTTTATCGATCTTAATACTTAATCCAGCGAGACGTGCCATATTCTTTATGTATATAACGAAGACATTAAATACATCTTCCGAAACGTCGTCACCCAAAGCCGCAATATTCCCATGTGATAATGTCCTTCCAATACTGCGTATCACTATCTCATACCCATTATTCCCGACCATATCAATACTGATTTCATCGGCAATTTTGCATGATTTCATCATGATATATAGGGCCCCACATATAACCTTCTCCTTCGGTGAATTTACGATACTCTTCAAAATATTATCTTTATCTAAAAGGACTAGCCGCCTGGCCTTAGATATATCGATGATTATATCAACCAAGCATTCAACATTCCCATTGCTCAGATATACATTCCTAAAAAATCGTAGGGTATGAGATAGGCAATCTATTTCACTACATAATTCTATGAATTCATCATTTTTATTTTCAATCAAATCGTCACGCAAAAATTGGATAACACTCAAATGATTCGCAATTTCATGACAAATCTTGGCGACGGTTAACCTTGTCTGATCCAAAGATTGCATAACATCTAATCCGCTCGGTTAATCCAGGCACCAAAGTACTAGATTTATAAAAATAATTCAACAAAACATCCTCATACAATGCATTAAGGCGTTAAATTAAGTCTCAAAGATACGAGGACTTTAACAATTATCAAAAAGAACTTCCACAAAGACACAATATTAGCGTATAATGCTAAGATTATCGTTAGTTATTAGCAATAGCAGCAAAGTTAGAGGCGGCGTGTATGAAATTGAACAGAATTCTTCCAGCAATAATGATGGTTATAGCGCTGCATGGAGAAGGGATGAGCATGGAAGCCACACGCCAGCTGATTCTCGGGTACTGCCCCGGAGCTGGCCCCGCGGTATCGGTTCTTGGCCTCACAGTCGATCAGCAATTACTTCTCCAGGAAATGTTCAACACCACCAACGGCCTAGTCACAAGAGAACGTTACCAAGATGCGTTCGGAAATAACTCCGGCTGGACGGGAGTAATATTCGATAGTTACTTCGGTATAGGGGAAGATCCAGTGTTCGTAGAGCTCGATAGCAACGTGAGCGCAGTCAATTTTCCAGTAGAAATAGGGTCCTCAGCATGTGTCCAAGTACAAGGGCTTTCCCACCCCAGAGCTCAAGCCTTTGTAAAGAGATTAACAACCCTCCACGGTATGTACCGTAGGCTTCAGCAAGCATCGGCTCCGGACTTTGCCTGTCTTGCAAGCATCCTCCTCCCTGATTCTCAGAATCCGGTATCTGGTGACGACATAGCCGGACTGACCCCACCCTTTGGTAAAGAACTTATAATCGCCGGGCACCTCCGAGAAGCCTACGAGAAGCGAAATAGCGCTCTCCCGGACAGCCCTTTCCCACCTCACCCTGGCAGCCGACCGACTGTTTTCCGCTCAACCCCCACTGGTAACAGTGAGCTCCCGGAGGACGAACGCGGAATGGTATTGTTCCTGATATCTTCATTGGCTGGGCATATCGACGCTCCTTTCCAAGGGTTGGCCGCTTTCGACGAGCGCTTCCGGAACTGGCGATCAGTTTGTTCACCAATAGTTCAGGAGTTCATCACGTCCTTTCGACGGCAGCCTCATGAAGCTCATATCAGCGGAGGAATTCTAATTTTCAGGATTCCCGTCCAAGAAACCTCAGTTTTCCTTAAGGTAACAGGACTGTCTCCAGATCGGATCTCTCCCCTGGTCCAGATGCTACATCAAGGGATACTGGCAAAGACACACCTCTGGACAGTCACCGCACCAGAGCGACAGTTCGTATTCCACCTGACGGAAACTCTGGCATTAAAAAGATGTGATGCAAGAAATACAATAAATTACGCAACTTTTGAGCCCTTGTTCGAGAAATGTGCAGCAGACGCTAAAGATCATTTCAAATTAGCAGTGTGGGGAGCTCGTCCAACTGGAGACGACTGGGTAGTTGTAGCCCAGCCAGCCCAAATCCTACCTCACAGAAAGACTAGGAGAGCATCTGTGCCAACACTGCAGCCACACAGGCCCGCAGTGTTTCCTTCATCCACTCCTTGACACAAGCCCTTCCATGATGTCCACTCATTCCATGAGTATTAAAGAGCTGATGAAGGGGTTTTTGATATGAAGGTAGCTAATTCGGTGAAGACCCTGCGTCATCGGTATAGAGCCTGTACGCGAACCTCCATCGAGAAGCTGAGCGGGTTGGAGATTATTTCCAAAAAACGCTTTCATATGAAATAAAATTAGTTTAAAACGTATCCATCATCGTTAGTCATTAGTAATTAAATGACAACTGGAGACGCGAGAATATGAGATTATTCAAAATTTTAACGGCGATAGTGATGGTTTTAGCGATGCATGGAGAAGGGAAGAGCAGTGGGGAGCCGCCTTTGGTTCAGCCAAATGTAGAAGTAACAGTAGATGATGGCCAGGGGGCAGAACCACTTGAGCTTACTCCGCAGCAGCAAAAAATCATGAATGACCTGCCCACGCAGCCAACAACAATACTTCTCAGACCGATCCTAGAAGATTCATTTGGTAGCCCTTTACCACCTTGGTTGGAGGCACTATACAGGGCTCTCTCCGGAACTGGAGTCCTCCTTCAAAGTCAACAAGAAGATGAAGCTCCGATCTGTACCCTGGTATGCAAAGATGGGAACTGGATTGTGAAAATTGCACCAGTCCTACTCAGCCAGGCCACACAGATTGTAGAAGACCAACATCTCCGTCACGCAATGGTTCGATTAGCAGCGTTCGTCCAGAAACCCAACTTGAGAATCGTGAAGGCGGTTGTAGATCTGGGAGTTCATAACCCACTCATGGGGGACCCGGCTCCAGTCGATCCCTCCTTCGTAGAGACAAGCACTCCTGCCCTGCGGCAGTTCTTCCTAAATGCCAGAGATATAATCCGCATTGGACAAATGTATCCTCTAGGCCCATATCCACCACCGTCAGGAGGAGAAGTGAGAGCATACATAACCGAACCCGGGTTACCGCGGGAATTCCATGGGGAGGATAACCTGCTATTCGATCAACTTTTCTCAGCATTAGTGCCCGGTAGGACAGTATCTTACAGCAAAGGAGTCGCAATTTTTGATCAAACCAATCCACGCTGGAGGAGCACAGGCACCCCTCTTGTAGTAGCCATAATCGACCAATTCCATGATAACCCACCTCGAGCCGGATGGGAGCGGTCTCAAGCAATTTTGACAATCTTCCCAATAGTAAATAGCATCGGATACACGGTAAGGGTGCACGGATTAGATCCGACGGTAGGCAGCCAGATACCTCCATTGTGCGAAGAACGGAGAATGGTCGGCTCATACGTAGGAGAGATGCCGCGAACGGTGGCTCAATTCGTATATTACCTACTGAAGTCGTTCCGTCAATACCATCCAGGGGATCCGCCCATCGAGGCAGATCAGCTCCGACACTTGCTAACGTTTTGTCCACAAGGATTTCAGAATCTATTAAGAGAAATCACCTTAAGAGGGGGGTAGTGAGGATAAACGCATTGAGAATTGGAGATGATCATCCCTTCATTGACATCCAGTCGTCCCTGAGGTATACTTATTCCATATGTATTAAGAAGTGATGTAAGGTGTTTTTGATATGAAGGTAGCTAATTCTGTGAAGACTCTGCGTCATCGGCATAGAGCCTGCAAGCTAGTTCGTCGTAAGGGGCGTCTGTACGTCATCAACAAGCAGGTCCCCAAGTTCAAGGCCAGACAAGGGTAGCTTGCCTGGAATCTACGTCATTATTCTGGCGGCTGGTCGTGGATCCCGTTTCGGCGATGCTATTCCGAAGCAGTTTCATCGAGACGGTGGAGAAGTAATCCTCAAGAGATCGGTCGATCTTTTCTTACGGATTGAATGTATCGCTGGAATAACGTGCGTCATCCCCCGTGAATTCCTTGCTCTGTTCAATGATATATTTAGATATGAAAGTGACCCACGGCTTCTAGAACCTACTTTCGGCGGAGATTCGAGATTTGATTCCGCGAAGAACGGCCTTGGGTTTATTGATCGATTTGCGCCGACCCATATCCTAATCCACGATGCTGTTCGGTGTCATTGTCCGAAGTATGTTGTAGAGGATTTATTGGCAGCCTTGATGGACGGTAAAGATGCCGTCATCCCAGTCGTTAAACCAACGGATTCAATACGCCTCAAAAATAGACCTCTTTCAAAACCTTCAGAATCAGATCTTATGGAAGGAGATCCGGAACGCAGAACCGGAGTGTACTTTGGTGTACACCAAGGAGATGAATATAAGTATTCTAGTACCGTATCGACGCAGCAGAAGACTGATTATGGAGAGTTTGGGAAGAAGTCTAATACATCAATCGATAGAGCGGATGTATACCTTGTCCAAACTCCTCAGGCCTTTAAGTTCGACTTGATTCATGATCTGTATAAAAAACATCATGATTCAACAGGAGAAATTAGTGATGATGCATCGTTATGTGACATATCCGGAGTACCGGTCTTCACCGTCGCAGGGAGTCATCTAAATCGGAAAATTACGTTCCGTGAGGATGTTGAAGATTCTTCGAACATTATTACGACTGGATTTGGATATGATGCCCATAAATTCTCTAAGAGTAAGCCCCTGTATTTAATGGGTATATCCATAGATGATCACATTGGATTGGATGGGCATTCGGATGCGGATGTTGGGATCCACAGCATCGTCGATGCGATTCTGGGAGCACTGTGCCTGGGGAGTATCGGTGAGTATTTCCCATCTGAGCACCATGAATGGAAGGACGCCAATTCCAAAATCTTTCTGAGGCGTTGCAATGAACTCCTATGTAAATCATCGGCCAGGATAAACAATATTGATTCAACGATAGTGGGTGAAACGCCCAGAATTGCACCGTATGCTCCCGTTATGAAACAAGCGATCGCTGATTGTTTGGGGATCTCCGCGGCGTCCGTCAATATTAAAGGGAAGACTACTGACGGCATGGGATTTACTGGGCGTAACGAGGGAATTGCAGTGTATTCGATCGTGACGATTACGAGGGGAACTGGAGGTTAACCAGCATGAATAAAGTCTTATTATGCATTCTGGACGGATTTGGATATCGCACCGAAACGTTTGGAAACGCAACGACTTCGGCCGAATTCATAAATAGCCTAATACATTCTGGGAATACGGCTTTCCTGGATGCATCGGGAGAAAGCGTTGGATTGCCACATGGCCAGTGCGGTAACTCAGAAGTCGGGCATTTCACAATCGGTACAGGGCGGATACTGAAGCAGAAGTTGCCGCTCATAGACGATGCGATACGTGATGGCTCCCTTGAGAAAAATGAGAATCTTAATAAGTTTATTGGCGGGATACATGGCAATGCCTGCCATTTAATGACGCTATTCTCGAATGGAGGTGTACACTCCAGCCTCAATCACTTTTACTGGGCCGTCTCTTATCTTCGCCGAAAAAATATCGATATAAGGACACATCTATTCTTGGACGGACGAGATGTTGGATTTAGAGATGCACTGGATACACTGGTACAAGCCCTATCGTCTGGTAATTTACAATTATCAGAGATCGCGACGATTCAGGGAAGGTTCTTCGCGATGGATCGGGATAATAGATGGGAGCGTACTCAAGAAGCATCCGATGCCATCATTGATGCTAAGGCCTCGTATCACACTGAAGATCCCATTTCATTAATACAAAACTTTTATGAAGAGAGAATCAGTGATGAAGTAATTCCACCCATAACAATCTCAAATTATAGTGGAGCATCAAAGGGCGACTCATTCTGGATGCTAAACTTTAGAACCGACAGAATTAAGCAGATTCTAACCAAGATCCTTTCGGAACCTTCTGAGTATCGTTTATTAGATATGGTGAATTGTGGTGAAACAATCGATCAAAACGCGACGATATTATTTGGTGATGAGGAAATACGGAATCCACTCGGAGAGGTTCTAGCTATGAATGGTATACATCAGCTACGGATCGCAGAAACCGAGAAGTACGCGCATGTTACGTATTTTTTCGATGGTGGGAAGGATACTACATACCCAAATGAAGAACGAATTTTAATACCATCGCCCAGAGTTGATGATTATTCCCGGACTCCCGATATGTCATCCAGTAAAATTACCGAGGAAATAATAAACGCCATGAAGGTTGGAACACATGAGGTAATCATATCGAACTACGCCAACGCCGATATGATTGGCCATACGGGGAACATGGAGGCCACTCAAGCGTCGTTAAAACACCTCGATGCGCATATCACAGAAATAATACGCCGTTCTGAAGAATATGGGTACACCGTCATATTGACGGCCGATCACGGGAATGCCGAAAATATGATGAAACCAGATTTGTCTATCCACAAAAATCATACCTGTTCAAATGTTCCGTTTGTTATATATCCATCATCAATGGAGATCAAAAGAAGCCATGGGCAACTGTCTGATATAGCCCCCACCATCCTCAAGATATTGAATATCGATCCTCCACGTGAGATGACGGGCACCTCCCTGATATAGATCTTGGTAGTATCTGACTTTCCCCTAAACATTAGGATTCTTTCGAAACCTTCAGAATCAGATCTTATGGAAGGAAATCCGGCACAAAGATCCGGTAATGTACCTAGGTGCACCTAAGCGACGCAGAAGAAGGCTAGTTGTGGAGAGTTTGGAAATTCAAGTCTATTGTAGCGTGAGCTCTTCTATCTACGTGCATCCCAACATCAAGGCACGCACGTAGGTAGCCATTAGGAAGCTATCCAGCCTATCGCATAGGCCACCGTGACCAGGAATCGCGTTTCCAGTATCCTTCACCTTTAATACCCTCTTAACTTTCGATTCCAGAAGGTCGCCCAATATCGCGGCAACGATTAGTATAACAGTCCATTTCGTACGCCATTGAGTAGTATCAACAAAAATGGTATTTACATAAACAATTGATGCTATATACGCGAATATTGCTCCCACTACGACGCCTGACCACGTCTTGTTGGGACTTATCTTTGGGGCCAGTTTCGGCCCCCCCAGTATGCGCCCCCCAAAAAATGCGAATGTATCGCATGTAGCTACTATCGTCAGTACCCATAATATTTCCTTCGCTATCATATCGGGGAAATAAAACGCCTTCCAGCTCCAGAAGAGCATGGGTAGGGTTAGGTAAATGCATCCCCCAATAAAAAGAGGCCCATTTTTACTGCGGTTTATTTTGATCCATTCCCTGAGGAGACCGCCTAAACAGAGCGCCATCTCAACGTATAGCCAAAATCCGCCGTCGAGTATAATCCAGACGGACAGTCCGCCCGATATCAGTGCACCCAATACCCTCAATAGCAGTTCATTTTCCATATGTCCTCTTGGATCTCCCAAATTTTTGGATCGCGAATTTCAGCTCGATTTCATCGAAATCCGGCCATAAAGTATCGGTGAAATACAGTTCACTATAATATGCTTGCCATAATAAAAAATTACTTAATCTCTGCTTCCCGCTGGTTCTGATTATCAACTGAGGATCGGGGATACCGGACGTGTCTAGATGCTTCGTCATGCTATCCTCATTGATTTCGCTGCCAGATGCCACGATTCGTCTGGCGGCTCGGACGATCTCGTCACGACCACCGTAGCTCAGCGCAATACATACAGTTATCCCGGTATTAGATTTCGTCTTTTCTTCATAGGATGATATGATATCATGTACCTCATTGGATAGTCTCGTCCCATCACCGATCACCCTGATCCGTGTATCAATCTCCAATACTGCCCGAATAAAATCATTACCCTTTAAGAAGGTCAACGTGAGATTCATAAAATCAGATACCCATTTCTTGGGTCGCTCCCAATTTTCCGATGAAAAAGCGTAGAAGGTCAGGTATTTTAAACCCAAATTGTTGGCCTTCAATATGAGGGTCATCATGTTCTGCATCCCGGATCTATAGCCATCCATCAGCGACTTCCCATTGGCTTTGGCCCAAGTCGCGTTCCCATCCATTATAAATGCAACATGAGATAAATCGTCTTTCTTTGTAATTTTATCTTCTTTACGCCTTGACGATTCCATGATTTACTTCTGCTTCTTTGCGACCCTGATGAATGACAATATTTTTTTCACTCCACTTATATTCTGAGCCTTAGACAAGACGAGATCCCTTTCTTCATTAGATTCAGCGAGCCCGATCAAGTATACACCACCATCCATAGTTTTAATCTTAAAATTTATTGATTTTATTTTTGGAGTACAAAGAATGGCGGCTCTGCAGGACGATGTTATAATCCCATCCTTCATCAACTGAGAAGCTGAAATTCCCTTTCCATACGAGAGACAGTTATCAACACTAACTACTCCATTCGTTGCCCACGCCTCTTTCTCCGCCAAGTTAATCCAGTCTGATTCATGAACAATGCCCGTTAATAATACGCACCCATGATCAACCATAACGGAAGCATCGCTATACAATACTGGATTTATAGAATACAACTTCTTCTTAATCTTAGCCTCAATTTCTGTGTCATTTATACTATCACCAAATTTCTTGTCTCGACATAATAGATACCCACCCGTCACGACTCCGGTTCCAACCATCACTGGGACACACCCCGTCAAAAAAGCAGAAATATTAGCAATCAACAAAATCAGCAATAGAAAATGCATTTTCTATATATTCGAAATGTCCAACAGAGTCTAAACATACCATATCGACCCTATAATTTTCAAATAAATCGCCATTTTCTGATGCTAGGTACATTAAAGCGTTTGCAATTCGAGATTGCTGCCTAGTCGATAAGCAGCATCTTGCGTCGTTCAGAGTTCTACGTTGTTTTACCTCGACAGCTACGAGATCTTTATCTCTTCGTGCTAGGATATCAATTTCGCCGTACCGCGTCCGCACTCTTTTCCCCAGGATATCATACCCCTTAGATTTCAACTCTTTTTCTGCACAGGATTCAGCCGAAATTCCTTTCTCATAAGAACTCAGAAAATCTCTACTGGATGCTGCGGGATATGGGAATCCTGATCTAGATGTATTTAGTGCTACTGCTACTGACATTCTCTATCTAACCCAAATTAAAAAGCATCTGCTTTTAAATTACATATACTCTCTATATATTATAACATACAGATGACTACATTGCAATTATTCAAGCCATTCTTTAAGTTTTTTTAAGAATTCGAATGCTTTTGGATTATTTGTTTTATCATCCTTTTCATTACCAAATTGTTCGAGCAATTCCTTCTGCTTTTTCGTTAGTGATACGGGCGTCTCAACAACGGCTTCCACATAAAAATCCCCTCTTCGCGAAGAGTTCAGAATTGGCATCCCTCTCCCACGAATCTTAAACTGACTTCCGGTTTGGGTGCCATTCGATACGCTAATGGTATTATTATTTCCATCCAAATCAGGGACCTGTATTTCGCCACCCAACGCAGCCTTAACCATCGATATCGGAACGGTGCAATACAAATCATTGTCCTTGCGGGTAAATATATTATGATTCTTTACGGTCAAGAATACGTATAGACTCCCCGATGGGGCCCCCTTAAAGCCGGCTTCTCCCTCACCGGTCAATCGGATCTTGCTTCCGGTATCAACCCCAGGAGGTATATTAATTTCCAGATTCTTTTCACCTTTTATACGACCACTTCCGGAACATTTCTTGCATGGATCCGATAAAACACTTCCAGTGCCTCCACAGTTTTGGCATGGTCTTTCAATCGTGATGAATCCATGTTGATAACGTGCACTCCCACGACCTCCGCATACGGGGCATGGAGATGGTTTTTTATTTCCCTCACTACCGGAGCCTCCGCAATGCTCGCATTTGATGAGGGTCGTAAATCTAATATTGGTTTTCGTGCCACGGTATGCCTCCTCCAAAGATATCGTCAGATTATAACGTATGTCTGAGCCGGGCTCACTACTCGTCTGACGGCCAGGGCCTTGCCCAAATGCACCGCCAAACATCTCTTCGAATATGTCTGAGAATCCCTGAAATCCACTAGAAAAATCGAATCCTTCAGAAAAGCCAGATGCTCCACTATTTTGAAAATGATCGCTTCCATACCGATCGTATGCAGCACGTTTATTTTCGTCCCTCAACACATCGTATGCCTCGCTAACTTCCTTGAACTTCTCTTCGGCGGCTTTGTTACCTTGATTCTTATCGGGATGATATGTTACGGCGAGCTTCCGGTATGCTTTCTTTAGTTCATCCTGAGTAGCATTCTTCCCTACCCCCAAAATAGCGTAATAATCCTTCGCCATATACTTTTTTTACCTATACTTCTCTTAGAGATTATACTTAAGAAGCAGCTGGAATGCATTTGTTATTTGGTATAATGATTCACTTCATCGACGGTCTTCAGTATCTCCATGAGGCTATTTAGTTTCAGGCTTGCGTTACCGACCAATACTCCATCCAACGCATCGATGCCGAGTATTTCTGCGGCGTTATTTTGATTTACACTCCCTCCATACAACACTCTAATATCGTTATACGATCTCTTAATCTCAGATATACTCCTGATTATTTCCTGTATCGTTGGAGTTTTCCCTGTCCCGATGGCGGATACCGGTTCATACGCCACGATGATCCTGTTTTTTTGTTGGGCGAGTACATCCTCTGTGTCACTATCGATTAGATCATCGTACCGTTCACTGACGCACAGAATAGGGATTAGTCCGGCATCAAGCACGTTCCTTAGCTTTCTAAGTATATTCTGCGTGGAATCGAGGCTTGATATTGCCCTCCTTTCACTGTGCCCCAGGATGACGTACTCCACGCCGACTTCACGCAACATCCTCGCTGATATCTCACCGGTATGGGCACCGAATCCTTCGAACACAGAGCAATCCTGAGCCCCCAATTTGATATCTTTATTCCGACTTCTGAAGTTGGATATGAAGATTGATGGTAGGCAGACGACGAGGTTGTTCACCGTATTGATTGCATTCGCGAACCCTTCAACAAGCTCGTATGATCCATTCATTTTCCAGTTTGCTATCACTAATTTTTTCATTTAATTCCTCATCCTTGTAATGTGCCAATATTTGTTGTTACCCTTTTCATCTATATCACACAAAATATCATCTGCCTCTGTATATTGTCTAAAAAACTCGTATACTCTCTCTTCGAACCCATCGATTATTTCCTCTGAGATTTCTATGGTCTTGATGGATAATGGATCCGGTTCACGATTAGCGATGCCAAGTATTTTGATCTCCTTAATCGGGACATCTATTTCCTGGAAGCCGTTCTTCATCCCGATAAGGCATAGACTCATCATCGAACTACGATCTCCATATAATAATTCTTTAGTCGATGATGGAGAATACGCCTGAAAAAAGACCAATGAAGCGTGATGTTCAAAAATATCGGCCCTGTCTAAGTGGCCGTATAATTCTATTCCAAAATCCTTGAGGATAATACTTCCTCGGATATTATATGCCTGAATAATATTCGGATTAGAACACTCTTGATCATCAAGCCATTCGATAATATTCATGCATTTTTGATAATAGAAAAAGTCCAGATTCTTTATTATATCCAGCGTGGTGGTAACATCATCCTTATTCGTAAAGTAAGAGTTCATCAATCTCCTGAAGAGAATCGGTATATTTTCTTGATCATCAGTGGCGGTCGTCGAAGTGATCCCCAATGAGTGCCTCACAAAGAAACCATATGGATTTTTCATGAGTAATTCTAGGCCATGAACACTCATCCTATCCGGAATAATAAAATTTTGCCTCTGTATCGTAATTTTATGGCTAGTATTTAGATGATTACTTATCTTATTGATTGGAGACGTAATATACGTCAGCTCAATATTCGATTTCTTGCATATCATTTCAAATTTAGCGAGGATCGAACTTTTCCGTAGATTTACTCCATTGACGCGTTTGGAACGAACCACAAAGACATCCTCAATACGATTAATGATCGTATAGAAAGCGTTTTCCATTTGTTTTTTTATAATCTTCTTCGACGGTAATCCAATTTTTTGTCTGATATACTGATGCAACCAGTATTCATTATAATCAAAGGCCTGCCATGAATCTTCGTTCATAGACATGCAGATAACGGCATCGAATTTTAAATGCTTTAGATGCAGAATATCAGTAACCAGCGTAATAGACTCCTTCCCTAGCTCTCCATAATCAGTCTTCTGCTTCGTCGATCCAGTACTCGAATACTTATATTCATCTCCTTGGTATTCATCTCCTTGGTGTGCACTCAAGTACACTCCTGTTCTGCGTGCCGGATCTCCTTCCATAAGATCTGATTCTGGAGGTTTCGAAAGAGATCTAATATTACTTTCTTTACTTGGGTTACCTGGCATCAGACCCATTACTTCTTCGACTAATTTCCCGAATCTGTCATCGGACTTGTCGATGAATTCCTTGAAGTGTTCGGATATTTCATCAATATCCTTGGGCTCAACATACGCCCCAGATGGTCCAGAATATTCTACATTATCTATATTGAGTCTATTCA
Source organism: Holosporales bacterium (assembly GCA_031266135.1). Taxonomy (GTDB): domain Bacteria; phylum Pseudomonadota; class Alphaproteobacteria; order RUG11792; family RUG11792; genus JAIRNI01. The sequence goes on from JAISBP010000001.1 coordinate 110,875, forward strand.
CCAATAGTGTGAAGATGTCTCTATTCGGAACGATTATGGCTATCTTCTGTTGAGGAAATTGTCCGATAATCCTGGATACAAAATCGACTTCCTGAATGATGTCATTTGCTTCGAAAATACTTACATTACAGTTAGTTGGATCCTTTATTTCCGATGTATTATTTTGTAAAAATGTAGTATCCCCATGAGAAATTACGTCATTAGAGTTCTTTCCAAACTGCGACTCCATGATCTTTTGTACGTCAGAGCCACTGCTCAAATCCTCATGTACGTTTGAGGACACTGCGGTTCTGTGCTGCATTCTTCCTTCAAAATCCTCATGGATTCTTTGTTTGGGAAGAGCTCTATTCTTCCCGTATTCCCTTAAGATAGCTGGCCAGTATCGAGTTACTATCATCAAAAATTGGGTACGTTTTTTCCAATGCTCAGGGAAGGAGGATATGAACTCTTGGCTGAAGGCTGATAAATCAACACCTAAAAGGTTCAACTCATCTATGAGGTGAGCTAGATCTTTGGCGTATTTCAGGCATTTTAACAGATCAATTTCTGGTGATGTATCGTCAAATAAATGTTTTGCCACCAGTTTGGTGAGGATCGATATTCGCTCTATTTGGGTAATATATCCATTTCCCAACCCTTCATGACCAGTCTTCTGTTTCGTATCTTTTCCCATGGATGGAAGTATATAGTCAATTATATATAATATCAAAAGATTAATAATAAATTAACTAATACATAATAAAAAATAAATAGAAAGAAATATATTTAATAAAAGCGAGCAATCATGCAAATCAACAATGGTATAATTAGAGTAATGTCGTCATTAATAATTAGCGTCGCCGCGTTAGGAATAACCAGCAAGGGCGTAGCTGCTTCCGAAGGCGAGGTAACGTTAAGTGAGTTTAATGAGTTGAAGGCTAAGGTTTGCTCTTTAGAAAATAGCTCCCTGAGATGGGGTCTTCATACGGCTCAGGAGCAGAAGACATATACCACAGATGCCTTTTCTGAAATCCTTGGGCCGATGTTAGTTAAAGGAGTTTCTGGAGTTTTGTATAGTAGAGATGTTGGCCTCTCTGGGGATTTGAAAACTATTGCCTGTGACTTATTGGATGATATTTATCCCCAACTGAGGGACATCGCACTTCACTCTGGACTGATTGGATGCGGTATTTCTTTGATGACTGTTGGGGTTTGGGGAATTTTTACAGGAACCTCTAAGAATCATGAAATTGCTGCTGGAATTGGGATTGTAACTGGAATCGGAGCGATTGGAGTTGGTGTTTTCACTCTTCGAGAAAAGTTCTCTTCTCTTAAATCTTTCCTATCGAATCCAAATACAGCGAAGGTATATTAGACCTCTCTCCAAACCTCCATCACCAGCCTTCTGCCTCGTCAATCCAGGACCCAAATCCTCGCGTACACTGCGGCTCTGTGTGCCGTCTCTCCTTCCATAAGATCTGATTCTGAAGATTTTTGAGAAAAAGGTCTAATGAATACAAAATGTGGGTAATGTATAAGGGAATAGCATAAAAACATTAAAAATTCGTTAATTTTTCAGAAAATATTTTCTTTGTGAAAGGAAGTAGTTGTTGATGAATATACTCCTTCTACAAACTAAACATCTAGCCTGTGGAAAACTTGTAAGCAAGTGAGTATATAATTTACGCAAAGCAACCAAAGGAAGAGCTGAATGAACGTGGTGACGATGGTGGAGAATGCTCTTCGAGTGGTCCTCCAATCGTATGCTTTATTGTTGTTGTCATTTTTCTTATGAATGTTTGAAAAGTTATCTCATACCTTTCGTCGATATCCTGTTCGCCTCCATCACCTGGACATGACCCGCAGCGTAGAATGACTGTTTGACCGGATAAGATCATGAATTCTGGCCACTCCATTTCTCCTGGGTTATCTGCGAGTGGATTGAATTCTTCCTGGACGAGCTTCAAATTCTCCCACCATTGTCTCGTTGCGGACCATTTTTCGTTCTGTCTTCTGGAGACATTCGTAGGTTCGACGTACACCGTAAATACTAGGCCCTGTTAGGGAAAATTGAGTCACCTCAATAATATGAAAAAAGAAGCTATATACCACCATGAAATATAAGAAGAAGCTGTTTTATCATATCTAGTACATACTCTTCTGAAA
>JAISBP010000014.1 GCA_031266135.1 Holosporales bacterium
ACTCTCCACACTCAGCTTCTTGGTGCGTCGATTCGGTGCTCGAATCCTCACGTACACTCAAGTACGCTGCGGTTCTGTGCTCCGTGTCTCCTTCCAATAATTCTGATTCTGAAGGTTTCAAAAGAACTCTAATGTTAAATTTTAAAATCTGCGATCAGTGTGTGATGATAAGTTAAAATAACAGATTTTCTCGGATTGAATTATCTAAAATTTTTTGGGCTAAAAATTGGTTTGCGTTCGCTGATGCAAAAACAATAACCTAATTACAGATCTCGAGTATTCTAAAACACGGCATGGTGGTCACAGCAGGACTCGAACCTGCGACAACTGCGATGTGAACGCAGTGCTCTACCAACTGAGCTATGTGACCCATCACATGAGCTACCTTTAGAATCTGCGGTGCTTCGGACAAAGACACCTAAAGACACTGGGGATCATAACAGAAAAACATACTGTTTAGTATAACAATTTTTCAACAGAAGGAGAAAAAAAGATCATGACTATTTCAGACGAAAGACCAGCCATCCCGAATGATCCAGCATATTCGGATATAAAAAAATTTATATCCTATCTTAAGGGCGATAAAAATGATCAGGAAGCAATGAGTATTCCTGTCACGATCACGAATCATATCATCGATAAAATACAGGCTCTGAGTCCAATCAAAGCCATCTCGAGAGTGACGACAACATCCAGTGATCGCCTGGACGTCGTCATCGATTCGAATGATTCCGATGAATCCGGCTGGGTAACGAACGAGATCATTAGGGGTGACGAATTGGCCACCATCTCGAAGATATCGATACATCTTCATCAGCTATTCGCGAAACCGAAGGTCTCGCATTCACTCCTCGATGATCATTCCATCAAGGTCGAAGAATTTATTAAGGATAAAATTACGACCCAAATGGCTGCCTCAGAAAATAAGTCATTCTTATTTGGGGATGGAGTCAATCAACCAAAAGGTATATTGAGCTACGAGGTTTCGACCGAAGGTCCTCAGGCGCAACAGATCGAGGGAATTGTAGGTGGGAAGCTCGGAGAAATCCAAGATTGCTCGAAGATAGTCGAATTAATGGAGCTTCTTCCATCGAAGTATCTCTGTGGCGCCACGTGGATTATGTCTCGAAATGCGGCATCTCACATTCGGACGATAAAAGATGAAACCACACGTAGATTCCTGTGGCAAAACTCGATAGCACATGGGGTTCCAGATACACTCCTCGGATACCCCGTAGTCATCTGTGATGACATGCCGAAGGTCTCTGAAAAGACGGAGACCAAGTGCGTCCCGGTGTTATTCGCCAATCTTTATGAGGGGTATCACATTGCCGAGAAACCCAACATCACGATCCTGAAGGACCCGTACAACTCAAAGCCATTCATTGAGTTTTATGCGACCAAGAGGATAGGGGGAGACGTGGTAAATTTCAATGCCATCAAGGCCCTCGTTCTGCAGGGTGCAGACGATTAAATCTATCCAATGCGGCTCCTTCGTATTAAATACGGAGGAGCTTACCTTAAATTCATTAAATCTCTTGTCGCAAACCTCCAGAATCAGATCTTATGAGAGGAGAGACGGAACGCAGAACCGGAGTGTACTCGGATGTACGTGAGGATCCGAGTACCCGCATCGACGAAGCAGAAGACTGATTATGAAGGTTTCGATGGAGAATATTAAAAAGGAGACATAATTATGATTTCAACACCACTACTACAGGCCGTTTTGTCTTTAGTACAAATTTCACCGAGGATAACCAGATGGTTATCTGGGTCTAGCTTCGAGATTGTAATTCAACGGATTTTGGATATAGCTAAAGATGTTACACAATCGCATAATGAAGCAGATGCCGTCGAAAAACTAAAGAAAGATAAGCAGATGTTCTTCCTTTTCCAGAGAGCATTGATCAATTCCGAACGGGAGATAGAATTATCGCTCATCAGAGACAAGGAGAATGCCAGGACACGTGATATCGCCATCATAAATTCCGGGAGACGTAATAAACGGGCCGACGTGATGGTGATAGCCGCAGCGATCGGCCTCGTTATATGCCTGGCCGTCATCGTGGTATATCACCAGAGCCTACCGGGGGAGGCGATCGGCATCATCTCGACGGTGGCCGGCATCTTCGGATCATGCCTAAAGGACGCGTATAACTTCGAATTTGGTTCCTCCCGTGGGAGCAAGGAGAAAGATCAAACCGTGGCCTCCATCCTCAATAAAATGAGCTGAAAAGACTATAAAAAACCAAACTATCGCGATTTCAACACTAGCGTTTTATCAGTCAAGAAAGTGCCTCGTTTCCCCATTACATCAAGCAAGTATTCAAGACTTTCTTCATCGGGAGTATAATACTCGAACATGCTTTCATTAAATACGGATGCATATCCGATGATATCCGCTCCTTTGTATAGAATAAAGTACTCATATTCATCTTGATAATTTTTTATAAAATCTCTTTCTTTATCGGTAATACTTTTCAAGACTCTCAGTCTATTGTATCCAATGGTCTTTATAATGCCATCAATAAAGTCTCTTTTCCTTATCGTATACAGTGGGAATCCATTGATCTTCTCTTGCGAACTTTCGTCTTGCAATATTTCTTTTTTAATGGCGGCATACTGATCACATACCTCAGGATGAATGCTCAGATAATCTCTGAACCTGAGATTTAACTCAATCTCAGGATGATTCGAATCAAAGAATACATGTAGGTTTACGTCGATATTTGCTCTTTTTATAAAACCAGCTTGTAGAGGGATATTCCACTCCCCCTTATATGAATATCCAATGTTTTCGAGTTCTACCATCGCTTCATTCAAATCCTTTGCAACAGCAATGATATCTATCTTCGGCTTAGAAGGGAGACCCGGCACAGATGTTGATCCTATGTGATAAATCTCAGTAAGCACCGGTTCCAACATCTTCCTCTCGGCTTCAAACATCTCGGGCCAACGAGAATCATACGGCACAACTTCTATCTTTGTCATTCTATCCTCACTGAAACACCATTGAGTAATATAATTGTTTCCTTGAATGTTTGCATCTGCTTGTTTTATCATGCATACATCTCTTTTGAGCTTTTAAGTCTAGTACATCTTTGATTAAAAAACTGACTGCAGGAAAGGAAATATTAAAATGGGCTACCGATAATGGTGTCGCTGTCGGTGCCTTTAATTTTTCGAATATGGAAACACTGCAGGCCATCGTAGAGGCCGCAGTGGAAAAGAGAAGTCCCATCATACTCCAAGTATCTGAATCAGCCATTAATTATATGGGTATTGGATACGTTACGGGCATGGTGGAAGTAGCCGTAGATACAGCGGAGATTCCGATAGCTCTGCACCTAGATCATGGCAAGAATTTCGATATCTGCAAGCTTTGCATTGATAATGGCTTCTCCTCCGTTATGATAGATAAAAGCTCATCGAGTTTCGCTGAAAACGTGCGTCAGACTAAGGAGGTAGTCGACTACGCTCAGAAATTCGGAGTCGCCGTTGAGGGGGAGCTTGGTATTCTGACTGGCATAGAAGATGATGTCAGAGTTGCTGGAGATAACTCATTATTCACGAATCCAGTACAAGCCCTAGACTTTATAGAAGCTACTGGTATCAGTAGTCTGGCCATTGCCATCGGTACGAGCCATGGCCTCAATAAGGGGAAGACAGCCTGTCTAGATATCGATAGACTAATCGCAATAAAGGATAAGGTTAGCAACTTCCCACTGGTCTTGCATGGCGCTTCCTCTATCTATCCGGATATTACTGATATTTGCAATCAGTTCGGTGCTATTTTTAGGGATGCATCCGGAATAAATACATCTGATATAAAGGCCGCCATATCTCATGGAATCAATAAGATTAACATCGATACTGATTTACGATTGGCATTTATGGCAGGGTTAAGACGGAGCTTATACCAGACATCAGAATCAATAGACATTAGAATGCATCTAAATTCAGCAAGGTTATTTACAAAAGATCTCGTCGTAAGAAAACTCGAAATGTTCAAGGTAAGTTAGGTGTACAATCACATATTTTGTAAGTATATCCATCACTTCATTGATAATGCAAAATAGAGTGCATGTACCAAGTTGAATGAGTATAAGACCCGATTATGAGTGGTTCGAAAAAAATCTAATGACAATATGCTTAATCATCATTTTCGCGAAAGGCTTTTTCTTCGCCGTGAATAATGCGTTTAATATTGTCAAGATGAGCGTACAATATTAATAGGAAAACAGAAATAACGAATAATAGATATGGCGACCCAGTTTCATGAAATATGAATTCATAGATTACCATGATCGTATAGGATCCTATAAAAACTATCGATGCGACCGATGAAACTTTACAGATTTTTGTGGTTAATCCCCACAAGCAAGCCGATATCAGTGCAATGCACGGGGAAAAAACGAGGAATATACCGGCAGAAGTTGCCGCTCCTTTGCCCCCCTTGAAACGCAGCCACACAGGATATATATGCCCTAAAATACAAAAAAAGCATGCTACAAAGGCTGAGATTGTATCACTGAATACGCTCATGGTCCCTGCTACGGCTGCTCCCTTTGTGGCATCAATCAATAGCGTGAATAATGCCATCTTTTTGCATCCGGAACGAAGAACGTTGGTAGCCCCCGTACTTCCAGATCCAAAATTCCTAAGATCAATTCCATTTACCAATTTCGCTAAAATGAATCCGGTCGGTAGTGATCCTACCACGTATCCGATGATGGCCAGTAAAATCCAATCCATAACTACGTTATTTAGTAAAAATCAACCGATGTTAATTGTAACATCATAATATGTCGAGGTGCAAAACCTTCATAATCAGTATTTTTCTTCGTAGTCGCATCGCGAATTATATTATCTATTTTTTAATTATTTGTTAAGAGATTGGGAAAAAGTCTAATAGTATTACGGAGATGGAAGGTCGCCACCCAACATATAAAGAAGATAATGCCTCGAAATTAAGTACGTCTGGATCTCAAAAAGTATTTGACTGTCATACTTCCTTGGTAGTAGCATTACCTCGAATGGTGGGCAATCAGCCTATTTTACAGGGAAAAAATATGAATAGGGTAGATTTTGTTTCAAGTATAGCAAGTATTTCTGGGTTAAAGAAAGTAGATGCAGAGAAGGCATTGAGCGCTTTTATACAGACGGTGACGGCGGAGCTTGCTCGTGGTGAAGAGATAAGGCTCGTTGGATTCGGGACATTCAAGACGATGCATCGTAAGGCCACGGAAGGTCGCAACATGCAAACGAAGGCTCAGATGACGATCCCCGCTAGGAATATCCCGAAGTTTAAGCCAGGGAAACAACTGAAGGATGCAGTCTCTGGACTCGAGAAGAAGTAGAGAGATAGAACTTTGCCAATAATATGGGGCGATTGGCTCAGTGGTAGAGCATCTCGTTTACACCGAGAGGGTCGGCGGTTCGAGTCCGTCATCGCCCACCACTATTTTATTGATGTATTGTTGATTGGGGTGTCTGTTGTCTTTTTGTGTGCCTGTGGCCGGAGCGGCTATCCCGAGAGACCCACTACTTCTCTAGGGGAAGGAGATGTCCTGCATCCCGGTAATTAGGGCCTTCCTATTCTTCGTGATTTTGTTATGTAATTATGCTGTGGCGGATGTCGTCTTCAGGACATACAGTAAGGATTCCGTATCACCGAAGAACGTCTTTGTGGCCGCCGATTTCCTGGTGCCGATTGGGGAGCACCTGTCTGCACCCATCGGGAAAGGTAAATCCCTTGCCCCGAAGATTATGTGGAAGAACGCGGAAGTAATCGAGATATTTTGGCCAGAACATAATGAGATCCTTGAGTCGAATGGAACAAAGAGTGGGTATTTTGGGTATACCAAAGATTTCACCCTAATAATTGAGCTACGAATTATAGATTCAACGAAACCAGTTGAATACGATCTAACGTACGTAACGTGTGGAGATTCATGTGTCCCGATATCATCGTCCGGAACCCTGGTATACAACGGACTCCTCCTCCCCGATGAGATAATGAGGATAACGGGGCCGTCAGAGATGGATACTCCGGACTTTGTGATCGCCATTTTGCTGGGATTATTGGGGGGACTCATCCTGAATTGTATGCCCTGCGTCTTCCCCATCATTTCCATTAAGATTTTTTCGATTCTCAAGACGGCTGGGAGTAGCCAGAAGAGCGCCAGGAAACACGGGATGGCCGTGTCACTGGGAACCATTCTGACGTTCCTTTCTCTAGGTGTAGTATTGTTGGTATTGAGAGGCACCTTATCCGATCTAAATCAAATGCAGCTGGGATGGGGCTTCTACATGCAAAAATCCCAATTCGTCTTCGTTCTTCTGCTGATATTCCTATTGTGCAGTCTCCATTTCTTCGGAATTCTACACATCAAGCTGCCGGTACCGACGAAGCAGCTAGTCCATCGTTTTAAGGGCGAATATGTAGGTTCTTTTTTCAGTGGGGTTTTCGGAGCATTTTCTTCGGCGGCGTGCGTGGGGCCGTTCGCTGGGGTCGCCGTTGCATCGGCTCTGTTTCAGGGGACCCCTCTTCAATCGGGATGTATTTTCGCGGCGCTGGGAGTGGGCGCATCTCTCCCGTTCCTGATCCTCTCCGCGTCCCCTAAGTGTATTAAGGTATTGCCCAAGCCCGGGAAATGGCTCGCGATCTTCAAGGAATTCATGGGATTTGCGATGCTATTTTCCTGTGTGTGGCCGATATGGACCCTGACGACTCAGATAGACATCGAGACCGTGATGTTGATCCTCTTGGCCCTGATAGGGGTCTCCATGTTTGCGTGGCTAATTGGACACTCAAAAAACAACAAGATAGCGATGGTTACCGCATGTATCGGGCTTGCATCTTCTGCGATCTATGGATTATTTCTAACGCTAGATTCGGAGACGGACCCCAATGGCATAGTATGGACAAAATATTCGGATGAAATGTTCGATGATGCCATACATGATCACAAGCCAGTCTTCTTGAATTTCACGGCGTCGTGGTGTATGAATTGTCAGTTTAATCAACGTCTATTCAGGGATGCGGAAATCATTAAAGTATTCAAGGAGAAGGGTGTCGTCACCATGAAATGCGACTGGTCTAAGAATGATGAAAAAGTGACCCGATTATTGAGGAAATATGGCGCGGCCTCCGTACCGTTATACGTATTTTACGGGGCCAATAGTTCCGATTTCAGAATACTCTCCAGTATCCTCACGAAGAGTGAAATATTGGACACAATAAATGGAGCGCAATGAGGAAGAATCAAAACTTACAATTTAGTATATTGTTATTCTGCTTCGTCGTGATATTCGATCAGGCAACAAAATGGAGTGTCCTGGCATTTCTATCTCCGGGAGAGGTCGTTAGAATCTGTGAATCGGTCAATCTAGTGTTGGTCCTCAACCCTGGTACGAGCTTCGGATTACTGTCCCCACATACCGGCGCTGAACATATCCTCATCATAATACTGACGATATTGTGCATCGTGCTCGTGGGGTACGTCTTCTTCAAGATGAAGACCAGGATCGAGCAGGTGTTGTGCGCCCTCATTTTGGGTGGTGCCACCGGTAATTTAATCGATAGATTCGCACATGGAGCCGTCATCGACTTCATAGACCTATATTACGGGCGATGGCACTGGCCCGCCTTCAACGTCTCCGATAGCTTCATATCAGTTAGTGCTGTAATCCTCGTCCTATATAATTTAATGGCTGGGGGTGGAGGCAAAAGAAGTTCCTGTTGATTTCTTTGAATAATTGATCTATACTTTCCAGCAAGTCTTTCAACTATGTTAGACTGTTATACTAAAACAAAGGAGAAGTAAAAATGAATAAGTTTATGAAATATGCCGCAGTGTTGCTGCTGAGTCAGACGGCGGTGCAGGCAAGCCATGGAGATATGAAGGTTGGTAGACGGGAGGAAATGTCGCTAATACAAGGTCTTCAACACTTACAAACGACGATGGACAATTGGTTTACAACCCCTGGCCGAAAAGTGCTGCTTATGGATAATACTGAAGCTACTCCGATGGCAGGTGAGAGCAAGAACCGCACTATGCAAATACTACAGCCATTTTGCCAGACACTCAACATTCAAACCAAAGTACTTGTCAAAGCCGAACCAGGCCAACTCACTGCACAAGGAGCACCTAGTCCACAGTCGGCAGATGTAATTGCTCAATTTTTGAATGACAGGACCCATGAATTTAACCTCATGTATAGACTCCTGGGCGTGAATCCACAGCAGAGACGTGCTGCATTCCAGACGCTACGCACACAGATAGCCGAACAAAGGATTGACTTGTATGCGTTGGATGTAACCGACATCAACGCCGTGCAGATAGACCGATCTTTTCTGCTAAGCAAATAAAAAATCAGCAGAGTCACCGGAACGCCTCACTTCTCAGAAGAGAGGCCCCCATACTTCCGCATCTGGTTGAGTGTCCTAATATAATTTAATGGCGGGAAATGGAAAGAAGAGAGTATAAGATTGACAGAACATATTCCTCGATGTATTCTGATAATTGCTGGGGATGAGAATTTAAAGAGTAAGAAAGTGAAGATATTCGCGGCAACGTTAATGGGGTTGGGCATTATCACGATTGCAGAAGCATGTATCGAGTGGAAGGATGTTAGCCAGATTGCTGTTCGACTGAGTAGTTCAGGACGATCAGTGGCGCAGATAACACTCAAAAAATATGTTGCCCCAATGGTCAGGGAGACGAGGATAATAAGCATCCCTCAAGTGTTCGATCAGTCTACCGCAGGAATCTCGCTCCTTGTTGAAAATAACAACTCCGGACAATATACACAAATAGAAGGATGGCCATTTGGAGAAGTCGTGGAACGACCAGTGGCATACAAAGTAGAAAGCATGCCAACTCTTATTAGTTTACTAAGAATAAACATCAACCTCTGGCAACAACGAGGAGGTGGGAGGATTACGATAGAGTATGGGACTCCTCCAGAGAATCTTAGTCAATATTGGGCAGCATTAGATGCAGAAAGAAAAGGGGCCAAAACAGCTAGCTAATCAGAAAAGAAAAATTAGAATTCTTGTCACAAACCTTCAGAATCAGTTCTTATGGAAGGAGAGCCGGCACACAGAACCGGAGTGTACTTTGGTGTACACCAAGGGGATGTAAGGAGGTATTTGAGTACCGGATCGACGCAGCAGAAGACAGATTATGGAGAGTTTGGGAAGAGGGCTATTGAAAACAAACAGAAGGTTTCGCACAGGCTATAGGGATTTCTGGGCAATTAGCTACCAAGATCATAACTGTCTGATATTCAAGTATAATCGGGATAATTCCCAAGCAATGGATAGTTTACATTGAGAAATATTGTATTGACAAATCCTCACGATCCGGGCCCGCTTCAAACAATAAAGATTGGACCATAGTTCCGAATCAAATGAAGAATAGAAGATGAATAAGTTCATGAAGTGCGCTGCTCTAGTGACGATGATGAGTCTTGCGGGGGGGGGGGGGCAGGCCGCCGCCAGGGCTGACTTTGTCCTCCAGTTTGATAATTTCGAATCTGTTACATGTGTAGAAGAGTTTGAAGACGTTCCGCGATATGAAAAGATAGGCCAATTTTTGAATCTTAATCCTTTAGGTCCAAGATGTCTTTTCATGCACGATTCTAAATGCCCTCCGAATCTGGAAGCTTTACTTATGGCCTTAGAAAAGTTATTCCTAATATTAGGCCTGGAAGGAATTTTTCCCCTCTTGATGGTACAATTCCGGGCAACTAGACCCTTCAGAACGACTCCTTTCGCTGGGACCATTTTCGAGATGGTACATGATCACACCATTCCCTGCAGAGTGGTAATCTGTTGCCCAGATGATGCAAGATATGATCTTGCCTTTGAAGAAGAGTTTTATGAAGCGATCGAAACTTTAGGAACAGATCTTGGAATGGAACACGATATAACTGCCAGGATAAACCTCTATTAATTTCCACAGGGTTTGCGGTAAGTAACATCTATTCATCCGATTACAGTATTGACAAAAATCAAAGAGAGTGATATTATCACGTCAACAAATATACCCCAAGGGAAAAACAGAAATGAGCCAGGTAATGTTAAAGAAAATAATGGGCGCTGCGTTGGCAGCAGGCATCGTGTGCTCCGAAGGCTACACCAGTCAGAATTATCTGCAGCCAATCCAGCAAGCCCTCGCCAACGTCTCCCCAGGTTCTCCACAAATGGAAGCAGCCATAACTAGAACCGACGAGGTATTAGGAACTGTGATAGCAGAAGCCTCTGAGTCGGACACGGTCAAGCTAGCCACAAAATTCAGCATGTTAGCCAAGATCATCCAAGAATACGCAGACGCCTTGCACAATCCACAATATCCTCGTCCGTTGATAGCTAATCCGGTATTTATCGCATTCCAAATGAGAAGGATCATATCAGATTTCGGCGATCAAGTAAAGAAGTTCGAAGTCGACAGTCCCGAATTTAACAAGATCAAGCAGGAATACAGGGGAGCACTTGGTCTCCCAGTTGACCAAGAAACATTACAGGATCCACAAGGTTATATCCCAGGGAGAATTCCCCTTTTTCCTCGTAGCACAGAGCCTGCATTCAAATTTCCGCCAATGCAAGCAGCAGATGGCCCAACATATCACCAGCGGCTAGCTACGTTAACAACAGAAGTAGCGGAGTGTAAAGGAGAGATTGCTCAGCTGCACCAAACAGTAGCAGAACAGGTAGGCGTGATAGCAAGTCTATGGCAGAAATTGCAAGATCTCGAACAAAAGATCCCATCAAAAGAATGAGTCGGGAAGATAACGTAAAATTGGGGGGGGGGGGTATTTTCCCCCCCCCCAGTCATCCAGAGCGCTTTGTTATTCGTATTTAAATGCACGAGAGTTTTTAGTGATTCTTTTACTTCCCTAGCATGAACCAGACTCTTCACTGTGAGCTGATTTCTGCCCTCTTTTCTTCACAGTCTTAAATTTCTCAGAGATTATTCTTGAATAGTGTTCGGCGATTTGCAGATTATACTCGTATGAAATTCTGTCACCGGCAGAAGATGCGTCGTGAGCGGCGGCTACATACTTTGCTTTTATATTTTGATAATAAACTCTACTCTTAGGCTTGGAGCTTTCTCTTTTCATGACTTTGAGTACCAACGCTAAAACCTCCCACTCACTACTTAAATTATATCATAAAATTATATATTATTAAACCGAATATGCCCTCAGTATTTTAAACGAGGTTATTCTAATCTATCTAACCGTTTGCTACTGTGGAATATATGTGTATATCTAATCTTGACATGTAGCACAGTAATTTTGCAAAATTACTTTTGAATACTATAAAAGATTGGTTTTAACGTGCAATCTGGAATTGGATGCAGGGAAATATAACGTATAGATGACTATATTAAAAAACATAATAAATGCATACTCTCTGCATAGACTGAATTTAGTACTCAATAGTGTATTCTATAGATTCTCTCTCGATCGTCGTGATAATACCTTTTTACCGACAAAATTTATGACGGATCCTTGGTCTGGAAATCCGGATACAGGTAAAGATATTATCAATGGCACCATGCGTGACTCTGAGTTTACCGTGAACCTATCGGAAATATTTACGAAAAAATACCATCCTGGAGTAAATTACGTAAAGTACGTTTTCTGTTTTGCATGGATAAGAGATTTGCAGGCAGTAGGCGGTAATAATAGTATGAAATTTACAAGAGATCTAATCCTGATGTTCATCGATAATTATCGTGGTACCAGAAAATTCTGGTTGGACACTGATGGGTGGGCAATTTTCGTCACCGCAGAAAGAATCATTAATTTGATTTTTTCTTATTCTTTTTTTGCATCTGGCTCTAATGATTCTGTTCAAAAAAAGATTCTATCATCATTATCAGAACAATATTCTCATCTTTGGAGATGCTATACATCCGAACTAAATTCATTAGCAAAAATTGCTGCTTTAAAAGCGATTTTTATTTGTCTTTGCTCGATGAGGAGTATCCAATCAACAAAGATCAAAAAGATTATCAAAGAAATCTGCTGTGTCGCAGAAGAAGAATTCGATAAATCTGGAATGCTGATGAATTACAATCCAGTCGATCATTTTAATGTATTCAGGAACTTTATTGAAATTAGGTTTATGGCCAAGAATATCGGAATCGATTTACCAAAACGCATATTTTCAGATCTCTTATCAGAGATGGCTTCTTGCGTTAGGTTTTTCAGACTCGGGGACGGAATGATATCCAATCAGATCGGCGATAAAGATGATAAGGAATTAACAATCACGCCGAGCAGACAACTGATCGATACAGCACTCTCAGTCGTTGAATCTAAAAAAAGTGGAGAAAAGACAATCACTGGATTCATGAGATTATCGACCAAGAGAATGGTTATCATTGTGAATACGCTTCCTCGACACGTAAAATCCCATTTTAATCCACCATCTGAGCCTGGCTTAAATATCTTTGACTTTGAGGCAAGCTTCGGGGTAAGGAGACCGATCAAATTGTCTGATGTATCTGTATTGTCCAATGGAATGCGTGTTAAGATTGGAAAACACTCGAAGTATTTTGCAGATAGGAATATTGAAAATAATAAATTGCTTTTTACTGGTGAAGTTATACAAAAAAATCATTATTTCGATTTTACATTTAAACGTAAGATTGAAATACACCTAAATCAGGAAAAGGTAAGTGGAACCGATACTGTCTATATGTCTGGCTCGTTTTATATTTTTTCCAGATTTATTTTAGATAGAAACGTTACTTTGAAGAAAATACATACGAGATGTATCTTAGTTACAATCGATAATTGTGAATATATTTTTAGTATTGCTCCAGATAACAAGGATTGCGAAATTTTCATCACGGATGAGTCGTGGCCATTTTATCCGATGATAGAGATCTGCCGTGCAGCAAACCATAATAATCAAATCAGTTGGTCCATAGAAACATAAACATATAGTTTAATGTCCAGCCTTTTATACAGCGATCTTTAATATATTAGCAGTCTATTATTTCAAATTATTCGCTACTACTGGATTCACTATCCACACGTAGCTGATATGCTTAAAATCTATTATTGGCTCAGCTATAATCTTTTTCTTTGATCTATCAATCTTAACTACCTTAGCCACTGGAATGTTGATGGGAAATACTCCGCCTTCACCAGATGTATACAGAACGTCTCCAATATTTACACTTATTTTAGTGGTGGTATGTTGATCATTATATTCTATGGACTCAATATTCTTCGAGCAATTACCAGTGAGGATCATTTTTTCTCCGGATCTTGTAATGACAGGAATAAATATTTGATTATCTGTAATGGTTCTAACTCTAGCAGTATCCCGATGAATATCGTGTATAATTCCGATGAGGCCGTCGGTAGAAATCACGACACTACCTTGCGCGCACTCAGTACTGTTCACAGCAATTATTAAAAATGACTCGAAAAACGATTTATCGTATCCCAATACCTTTCCTATCGACGACAAATTTTCATCTGGGAATGATATTTTCATAGATTTTTTTAGTTCCATTAATTTTTGAGATGTATTTTGTAAGGAGGCTATTTTTAACTTTAGAGTCTCGATTTCTTCATGTAATATCTGGTTCTCCAACCTTATATCAAAATATTTTAATAATCCGATAATATTATTACACAACACCTTCGACGGCAATACCAACCCATTCAAAGACGATCTAATCCAATTCATCGGAGAAAATTCGAAAAAGTCAGCACAGAATATAGTTGCCGATACAAAACATAGTAGAATACACTTCCAGATCATTGATCCATTTTTTCTGGAAGCAAAATTTAATAACAACAAAAAGATTGAATTAGTAGAACGAATAGGTTTATTACGAAAGTTAAAGTAAGTTCTCATAGCGATTAACACAAGTTATGGAAAATCATTTTATTGTGAAGAGTGTTTCTACTAATTCCCAAGATTCTCGCTGCCTTCTTCTTATTTCTATCTGACAGATGGAGAATCTTCTTTAGCATTGCAATCTCAACCTCACGCATCACCATCTCATACACCCCGGAAACAGATTCCAAATCTTTCTGAATAAGGAAAAAGTTATCCAAGATATGATCGATGGCGGAAGAAATGCTAAACGGAACCATACCAACCTCACCCAAAAACGGAAACCAAGAATAATGGTGCGGATGAAGGGACTCGAACCCCCACGACTCTCGTCACAAGAACCTAAATCTTGCGTGTCTACCAGTTCCACCACATCCGCATTTACGGGCCCCATTATACAACATCGACAACTCCATCTCGATGAAATTATTTTTTTTATGCAAATTCTGTACGGTGGATTACCACCCTTGATGTGTCCGTAGGTTTACGTATATAATCGCTTGTCATCGTTTACGATTCTTGGAGATTGTTCGTCAAATGATTGCTAAATCAATGAAAATTTGGAATGTGAAATTATCGAACGAGCTTCCGTTCGTGCTGATCGGTGGACCGTGTGCGATAGAATCCAGGAGTCACGCAAGGTTTGTAGGCGAGAAAACCAAGGAGATATGCGATAGCTTGGGTGTCGGGTATATCTTCAAGTCATCGTTCGATAAGGCCAATAGGACGAGTATATACGGTCCACGTGGAGTCGGTATCGATGAGGGTCTCGAAGCCCTGGCTGAGGTCCGGGAAAAGCTGGAGGTTCCGGTTTTAACTGATGTCCACCTCCCGAGTCAATGCGATATCATAGCGAAGGTCGTCGACGTCATTCAAATACCAGCATTTCTGTGCAGGCAGACGGATCTCCTGGAGGCCGCGGCCAAGACCGGGAAGCCCGTGAACGTCAAGAAAGGGCAGTTCATGTCGCCACACGATATGGATCACGTCGTAACCAAATTGAAGCATTTTGGAGCGACGGAAGTGTTGCTGACGGATCGGGGATCATGCTTCGGATATAACGCTCTGGTCTCGGATTTCAGGGGCCTGCCGATAATGGCCAAGACTGGATGTCCCGTGATTTTTGATGCCACGCACTCTGTTCAGGCCCCGTCTTCTCTCGGTAAATTCTCAGGTGGAGATCGTGATTTTTCGCCACTTTTGGCACGGGCCGCCATCGCCGTTGGGGTGGCCGGGATTTTCTTGGAGGTCCATGATAACCCCGATAGGGCGCCGTGTGATGGCCCCAATATGCTGCACATAAAAAGCCTGAAGCAGCTCTTGGTAGAACTCATAGAGCTAGATAATGTCTCTAAGAAATTCATGAGATACGTTTGATGCCAAGGGATACCTATTTACCGACTCTAAGGAAGCGACTGGCTGAGATCGGTGCGGATTGCGTCATAGTATCCATGCGGAATTCTTTCGGTAATTTTGAGGATGGGCCATCGGACATAGAGCGCATTTCAGGGTTCACCGGATCCAATGGGCAGGCAGTTGTATCCCGGGATATGGCACTGCTATCCGTCGATGGTAGATACGTTAAGCAGGCCACGGAACAGACCAATAGCGCAGAATGGAGCATCAAGCAATTCCCGGACTTCGATACAAGGTCATCGATATCTACCGTCGCCTCAAGTGGATCTAAACTCGCGATCGCTCCATACTCCATCTCATATAACTCATACGTCTCGATCCTGAGATTGGCACACGATCTAGGTATTTCTGTGACTTTACTGGACGACGACATCATGCCGCCAAATCCAAGATCGAACAATACGGTATTTCTAGTGGATGAAGAGAATATCGGTGAATCTATACTGGGAAGGATCAATAAGGTAAGGGATGGTCTAGGTAAAGGAGAGGCCGTCTTATTCGCTGAAAAATCAACGATTGGATGGGTATTTGGAGTCAGATTAACGAGGGCTACGTCCAGTAAATCCGTCCTCCCGAACTGCGTTGCGTTCATCCCGAAAAGTGGGCGCCCAATCCTATTTTGCGACCTAGAGGTTGTTAATACATCAAGTGTTTTCGATATAAGACACCTGGATGAATTCAAAGGTACAATGAAGTCCGTGGATAATAACTGCCAAATAATGTGCGATTATTCGACGGTTCCGGCGTATTTCGTCTTGGCATTACAGGGATGTAGATCTCTTCTGAAACCTTCAGAATCAGAATTATTGGAAGGAAAGACGGAGCACAGAACCGCAGCGTACTTTGATGTACGTAAGGGTTCGAGCACCGTATTAACGAACCAAGAAGCTGATTGTGTAGGTTTGGGAAGTGGATCTAATGGATTGTGTACAATCGATAGCCGCAATAAATACAGTGAGTTTTTCTGCGTAAAAAATAAGACTGAAATCAAGAATCAGAAAATAGCGGCAGAATTGACGTCACTCGCATTCATCAGGACGCTTGTATTCGCGATGAACGAAAAAGGAATCTCAGAACTCGATGTTGCTAATTTCTTTGAGGAAACCGTCAGTAAATGCCCGGGCTTCGTTGATCTGAGCTTCACCTCCATCTCGGCATTCGGTGAGGATACATCGCTAGTCCATTATATTCCAAGGGCGTCTAATAATGCTCCAATAAATGGCTCCGGGCTGTTTTTATTTGATGCTGGGGCTCATTTCAATAATTCTACGACCGATATGACACGGACCGTATTCATCGGTAATTTTGATGAATATTCTGTGGAAAAGTCAGAATTACGGGATATGTATACCACGATCCTGAAGTCTGTCATCATGTTTTCTAGGGCGAGATTCCCCGTCAATACGAAGGCATGCAATATCGATTCGATAGCTCGATATGAGGTTTGGCAAGGTGGGTACGACTACCAGTTTGGGACGGGGCATGGAGTTGGCTCATACGGTAATGTCCATGAGCCGCCCAGGATATCTCCGATGTCTCAACATACGATCAGGGGAGATATGGTCATCACCGTCGAGCCAGGTATTTATAGACAGAACTTTGGGATACGGCTGGAGAATATGCTGCTCACGAAACATTCACAATATCATGAGAAGTTCCTGGATTTCGATACGTTGAATTACATACCGTTCTGCATGGACCTAATAAACCCTGAAATGCTGACGGATATAGAAATCGATTGGCTCAATGATTACCACCAAAATACATATGATAAATTCATGGATATTCTGGCGAATGATGGCAAAGCCACTACCGATTGGTTCCGCTGGAACGCAAGGAAGATATATCGGCTGTAAAAGATCAATAGCGTCAAAGAATTAAGTATCACCTTTATGTTCTACATAAATCTAGTACAGATCAGATGGTGCCCCTATGAACTTGTGAAATATTGTTGTAGAATCTTCGTCGTAATCACTTTGCTGAGTTGTTCTTCTGAATTCATGAGATTTTGGACGGCATGCCTAGTTTACATCATCATCATTTCAACGTGTTTAATTTTGCAGTCTTACTCGCCAAGCATAGGCGAAATATCTATTTCTGTTCTCCAATACAATGTCGTAATCGAAGTATATGCCTTTATCTCTGCAATCTTCGCGGCTTTATTCATATATTACATCGTGAAATCATTCATCTTATGGGCCTCTGGATTATCGATATGGAGTACTGCAACAAGAGAGAGAATAATTACCGAAGAGCTAGCCGAAGCCATTATCACTGATAATCATTCTTCTTCTAAGCTAGCTAATCTCAATGTTCCAGATCGTCTTAACATCATCAGGACTGCCATAATCCTAAGACATAGAAGCGATGGTTTCGAAATAACGGCAGAGACAGGGGTGCTAGGTATCGATATCCACATAATGCGGTACAGATTACGTAGGCTTTTGAATCAGGGTGATGTCTATAAGGGCGTGCAATTAGCGATGGATATCATCGGGAGATATGATAAATACATCCCTGTTGTTCAAAACGAAATTTTGATGATCGCTGAATTGGCACGAAAAAATGCGATCGATTTTAAGTTTGATCCTAGGAAGTTTAAATACAATCTATCTCAGTCTTTTACAGAGGAATACTATATTTCATTGGCCCTGACAGACTTTCATTTATCCCCCAATAATGATTCAAAAATGAAGATATTAGAAAGGGCGCTTAGTGACTTTCCGGCTAATATTCAGATTGCATCTAAACTATTGGATGTTATATCCGAGCAAAAATTCGAGAATTTCGAAAAGAAGATAGTGAATATCGTGACCAAGACCTTCTCATTACGTCCCGATAGATCTTTAGCATATCATCTCATAAAAATTAATCGTAAGGACATCCTTGAGTTGGCCCAGAAAATAACGTCCAGCATTCCGGATACTAATATCGAGAAAATATGGTTCATGTTGATCATTTCAACGAAATTGAATTTAGTGAGTAAAGCCAAGGAAATAATCAAACATCATTTCAAGGATTACGATCAGTTGTCCAATCTTTCGAGTTTTTATATCCAGAATTATGAGGTATTATCCAGCGATAACGAGATCGTGGAAATTATGAGGAGAATGTACAGTGAAAATTAAAATTGCTAGACTTAAAGAACGGGCAATTATCCCTAAGTATGCAACGGAACAGAGCGCCGGCTGTGATTTAATCGCATGTTTAGAGGCCGATAAAATATTAGAACCTCAAGAAATTGCGATGATAGACACTGGGATTAGTATCGAAATTCCAACTGGATATTTCGGGATGGTGTGTTCCAGATCCGGGCTCACGGCCAAGCATGGAGTGATATCCCTGAATGCCCCCGGGGTAATAGACTCAGATTACCGGGGAGAGGTTAGATGCATCATGATGAACCAATCGTCAGTACCATTCACGGTAACGAACGGTATGCGGATTGCACAGTTGATAATCATACCATACCAAACGGCTGAATTCGAGGAAGCTCAAGGACTCAGCAATACAGATAGAGGAAGCGGAGGCTTCGGATCTACCGGAATATAGACTCCTAAAAGCAGAAAGAGACCACGTGTTGCAAATCACGAAACACGATGGTCTTAGCGTTTAGATCAGGTAAGGGCCAGCACAGCAGAAGTATCTGGTACCCTAGCAAGCATAGCCGCCTTAATATTCTCGCACACCTTTATAAACTCTTTGATGCATCCATTAATGCCATATTCTTGGTCTCGATACGTATAATTTCCAGTCCTCATATCGGCCTGTAATTTTAGGATTATGTCATCCATATACTTACATTGCGCCTCCGCTAAAGCTTTCGCGTTAATACAAGGATATCTTACCAACGTCGGAAGTTGGTAATCTGGATTCGTAAGATCAATCCTGAGTTTATAGGCCGTATCTTTAGGAGTCATAGCGTATCCTCCTTTATCCTGCATATATCTACAATCCCCCGCGAGGTCCCTGTGCTTAGGATTCATCCTACCAATCTCTTTATACAGAGTCCCAAGATCCTGTACCATATCACGTATCGCCGGAATCACTGGTATCATCGTTGCATATACCTCATCTATCCGCCCACGCCACGTTCCAATGAACTCATTCTTCAGCTTACTCGATTCACCGCTAGGAAGAGCAGCATTAACCAGGTCTACAAATGCCTTGAATGCATCCTCTTTCAGGACAGTAGCGTTTCCTCTCCGTATTTTATCGCCAAACACGCGGATTAACCACTTCTCACAATCACTATCAAATCCGTCCTGCCAGTCAATCGCCGCACTCAGAATATTTTCCAGATGCAACCCCATATACATGGCTCCATCGTGCCCCTGGACCATGCTAGGAAACATCATGACGTTCTCCTGTGACGCCGGAGATATCCCACGATCATGCAGAATGTAAGATCCGGCTGGCCATCTAATCCCTCTATCTACGAATCCAGATGCAGCAACTAACAAAGTAAATTTCCCGTCCGGGGCAGATAGCGAAGTAAATGACACGACTCCCTCTCGATCGGTTTTGAGATTAATACCACCTCTAAAGTAAAAGACAGTCTTTGGGAACTTACAGGCATTCTGAATTGAAAGGACGGCATCACAATCAACGCCCTCGAATAAGACCTGAGCATTATCAGTGAATGCCTTAGCATCTGTGTTGAAGGCTAAGAGGTCGCAGACTGGTGGCTCCATCACTCCTTTCTGGGAGGTGGGGCTATACTTAAGATGTGCCTCTAGGTTGGCTAAGCCTAATTTAAAATCCGAAAATAGAATGGGGTACTCAGATTGCCCGATCAGTATCTGATTGAACTTTAGGCGAGCGAAGACTGGGCCGCCCTTGCCGGATACTTGTAAATCCAAATTACTAATCCGACGATCCTCTGTCGCCATCAGTTGATTACTTACCAACGCTATTAACATGGGTATCACTATACGCATACTAACACTCCTCGAATACATCACTTCAGAGGAGATGATCTTAACTCTGGCAATACTCAGATTTACAGGCGTATTACATTATCTTTTTCTCGG
>JAISBP010000022.1 GCA_031266135.1 Holosporales bacterium
GCTTCTTGGTGCGTCGATTCGGTGCTCGAATCCTCACGTACACTCAAGTACGCTGCGGTTCTGTGCTCCTTGTCTCCTTCCAATAATTCTGATTCTGAAGGTTTCAAAAGAACTCTAATGAATGTTGGGAAACATTTATCTATTTGTTCGTATACACAATTAACTGTATGCTTTCTCTCGGTAGATATTGAAAGGATTGATGATATATTCATCAATCACTATTTCATTTTACAGAAAAAATATTCTCTGAAAATTAACGAATTCTTAATGTTTTTATGATATTTTCGTATACACCGCCGCCGACCCCCGCCCACCCGGGATGCTACCATGTTTCGCTTAATAAAACGTTAATAGAGTATAATTTCTATGAAGAAATAAATCAATCAACATCAATAAGGTGATTGGCAAGCTTTCAAAGTAAAGTATATATAATAACTGTGCATAAAGTAGAGCAAGTATTTACTCCACATATGTGAGCTTAATCCTCTTTGATTTAAAGTTTATGCTGGTCAGTATTTCATATGGGATCGTCTGTGCTGCATTCGCCATGTCGTTTATGGTGTAGGTGTCGTCTATCAGTATGGCATCGGCACCTTCCACGGCGACCCCACTGGACACGTCTGTAATGTCGCACGCCATCGAATCCATCGAAATGTTACCCAAGATTCTAGCTTTATATAGATTCTTATTGGAATCATAGAACAGGACGTTCCCCACGTTGGAGAGCTGTCTCTTGATGCCGTCTCCATACCCAATCGAGATGATCGCTACCTTTGTTTTTCGGTCTGTAACATGGGTCGCTCCGTATCCTATACATGTTCCCTTTGGCACATCGTACATCTGCAAAATCTTTGCCTTTATAGTGAGTACATTAAGCGGCCTAATGCCACCACCTTGAATTCCATATAAGAACGCACCTACTCTCACCAAATCGTAATGGAAACTCTCATCAAGATTTAAGACGTTGCTTGCGGTGAGCGATTCTTTTACGCACGTAACATTGAGTATTTTAGCCAGAATTTCATCAAAATTTCTCTTTTGTTGCCAATCATGTTGGCCTCCATATTCGTTTGCCAGGTGAGAAATGACGTACAGTATCTGTTCCTGGGCCAGATTCGGCAGTATCGCATCTAGATCTCTCCTCCGCATACCGAGGCGCGTTAATCCCGTGTCAACGTGCAGCACAAACCTCAGGCCCTTATTCTTAACGACGTTAAATTCAGGGAGAGAATTTATCACAGGGACGATATTATTAGCTGGCAAGAGCTCTAGATCCGTATGGCAAAACCCCTGCAGATAATATACATTTGCATCGGGCGGCAATACATTTCTTATATCCAGCGCTTCCTGTATGTACGCCACCCAAAAATCGCGGCATCCAGCCTCGTATAGGCTGCAAGATATCCTTTGTGCTCCAAGTCCGTATGCGTCATTCTTCACCATGGCTGAAACTATCGGTCCACCGACTAGCAGGCGACAAATGGTCCTGTAATTCTCTTTAACCGCCAGCAAGTTTATTTTAATCTCCGGATACTTCTCGTTCACTCTTTGACTCTAAAAAAGATATTGCGTTTATGCTTATTATACTCTGTCTGCTCTGTAAGTGCGGTCATCACCTTACTTCAGAGTAATCTCTAATCTTCTCTTCAATTTATTATGATCTATTAATATTTTTATACGTCAAGGTTGTCTATCTGAAACTCCTCCTCGACGTCCTCTCCTCCTATTTCGACAGGAATCGCAAAGGACTGTTGACGCATACCATGCTTACCAATTGATTCCAAGGTACGATTGATGAAACCAAGAGCAATTATTTGTCCAGGAATACTACCTACCATCGATGCTGGTGCGGCTGGAGGGTTAAGATATCCATTCTCATGAAATGAGACCATCAAGTTGGTTATGCATTCAGCTCGATACCCTTCTACAGTCATTGTCAAAAGGCAAGATATTGGCTGCATATGACTAGCGCTGTAAAGTAGACCAAATCTGTTCGTATGTGTCAGATAATGCTCTTTCGCGCCTCCGCTATTGAGAAAACACTCCAAAATACCATCGAATATCGCCGAAAGATGTCCTTTATCATCAAAGGTGTGATTAAGGCAGCTATTTGCTATTTCGCATATGGCATTTCTTTCTTTTTGATCTGATAAAGATGCTTTCAAGTACTCGTCATCCATCAATATCGCCCCTTTAGTGTCTACTATCTCATGCAGGTATTGATTCCAGGAATCCAGATTGGAAAATATCTTAACCATAGTGTTTTTGGGTATTAAACTTTCCATCTGCGCATACGATGTCGCCATCGTAACCACCATTGCAGCGGATATCCTCGTTATTATGCTACTAGATTTGCTCATATTTCCCCCCAATTAAACCTCTACGCCCACTCTCCATAATCAGATTCTTTGATGTTGTCAATCCGGCGTGTGAAAAATTATGTTATTTCTTATTTCCCATGTCTTTCGCTCAGTATTTCCAGTTTTGTAATCGCGTTGTCTATACCGATGTTCTGGAAATTTCGATCGATCTTGGCGTCCTGGAGTTTGTGTCCAATCTCTTTGATGATCAACTCTGATACACGACGCTGCAATTCCGAATAAAGCCCCGTCCTAATCTTCTCGATTTCCCTTTTGTACTCATCTTGCTTTTGTTCAATTGCGTTGCTTATAAGTATGGCGGATTGTTCCGTTATTCTCTTGGCCTCATCCTCGGCTTCCTGCACCGCCTTTTCGATGCTCTGCGTTACCTCCTCCATTTCCCGCCTCAGATTTTCTAGATGTCTCTCGGTGGTGAGCTTCCTTTCCTCAAGTTCCTCTATAGAATTCTTGATGTCGTTTATGCCCTTCTCCAATCCATCCCTGCATTTCTTATAGAGAGCCTTGAAGAGCCAGGCGCACATAACAACGAAACTGATGACTAGATACGTATGTATATCCTGCAAAATCCACATAATACTTCAAGACTTCCTTACGAATATTTGATCAAATGCTGCCTGGGCCGCGATTTCAATCTGCATTTTAAAGACGGACTCTAATCCACCGATCTCTTTACTCAATCTATCGCGTGTCGCATTTACACGCCCCTCATTCTCTTCCTTCACGAAATTCATCTGGGTAGCGAGGGCATTCTCGGATTTCTTGATGGCTTCCCGCACGATTTCAGCCGATCGTTTTATCTCTTCCTCGTGACTCTTCTTTATCTCTTCTTCGACGATACTTATCTCATCCTTTAACTTCGCCACCATCTCTGTGTATTTCTTGAGGTGCAGATCTCTCGTCGTGAATACCTTATCCATCCGTGGGATGAATCGCTTCTTGAAGGCCATAACCAGGACCAAAAGCGAAACACACATCCAAAAGAACTGCGAAAAGTAAAACGATGAATCAAGTTGAGGCATCATTTTGAGTGATCCTCCATTCTCTTTAAAAACGACAGCATTTTTTAGACGACGAATAGGAGGCACATCGCGACGATGAATGCCAATAGGGCCACCGATTCGACCATGGCGAAGCATATCAGTCCCGTCGACATTAGGTCTTTCTTGGCCGATGGGTTCCTCGCGATCGATTCAATTAAAGATGAAAATAATTTACCGAGGCCGATACCGACACCAAAAAGGGCGATAACCGATATACCTCCGCCGATAAATTTAGCTGCCATAGCGTCCATTTTTCATTCTCCTTTTCAAAAAAAACTAATGTTCTTCGTGCATGGCGGCCATGGACTCCGCTAAATACATACACGATAAAACGACGAAAACATATGCCTGCAACACGCAGACGGCCAACTTAAAGACATTCAACAAGACATTGAAGGCGATTGGGATGATGGCGAATCCAGACAATGCCGTCACACCAGCGAACGAAACCGCAAACCCAGCGATTATTTTTATCATAACATGCCCCGATACGATATTGGCAAACAAGCGTATTCCGAGACTGACCGGCCTAAACGTGAATGATACCAATTCAACGATCACGAAGAAAGGGATAATATACCCCGGCAATCCATCTGGGCAAAAATGTTTGAAGTAACGTATTCCGTTGCAATGGATACCGACCACGATCGACGAAATGAAGACGAGACATGCCATCCCGAATGTCACGACCAGTTGACTCGTAAATGAAAATGCGAACGGGAAGAGACCGATCGTATTGCCGAGACAAATGAATAGGAACAACGAGAACATGTATGGGAATAGTTTGATACCATTATCTCCGGCGTTCGTCTTGACGATATCCCCTATAAAAAAGAACATCTTCTCGATGATGCATTGCGTCTTGCTGGGCACCAACCCAGCGTCCTTCGTCCCGATGAAGAAGAACAACAGGATGACACCGACGACGAACAGCATATACAGCGAAGAATTAGTGAGCGATAAATCAAGGCCAACAAAATGAATGGGAATTATATTCTTGACCTCGAATGAGGCCATCGGATCTAACACGGTCTTTATAATTAATCACTTTAAGTAGTACTTAATAGTAGTATAACATAAAGACTTCCGAATGCATAATCAGAACATAAATATTCCCATAAATAATCAATTGCTACCACATAGCCAGATTCCATTTAAGGAATTTCGGATCTGGGATAGCAATTCCAGTGACCAGGACATCCTTTGTGTTTTGGTTAATGAGATAATTGCTCAGTGTAGGATATGGCTATCTTCTTGTAACGTCGTGCAATCTCCATTCTGAGAGTTTTCTGGCTGTCTTGAGAGGTGAAGTCTAGAGTTATTGGATTGATTGATCGCAAAGTTATATTATATGTTGTGCCCTCACCTTGAGGATCGAGTGTGAACATTACATCATGCATTCCTTGCTGCTGAGGCCAACTGCTGTAACCTGTTATGTTTAATCTGATGAATACGGACCATGTTGCATCTCTCTCAAATTGGAGTTTGTCTTCATCAATATCCAAACTTTCTGCGGCGTGGCCCAAGGCTAGCTGCATATAAAATGTTTCCACGCTACTGTTAACTGGCGGCCATTCGTTGCCTACTCTGATTTTTATAAATGGGGCCAAATGAATATCTGCTTGAGATAGGGGAGGAGAAGCAGTATCCATCTCATCGAGGAGACTAGGCGGCAGCGGGCAGGTTCCACTATCCATAGCCACTGTTTGTGCACCGGTTAAACTCGAAATGATCAACGCGAATGCTATTTTTAAACTTTTCATTTGAATTCTCTGAACATGCTTGATTTATGAATAATATAACATTTTATTCCTGATTTCAATAATTTTATCTCGAGGTATTATGAAAATAAAAATAAGGCTCTTTGATTATACTGTGGTATTTTTTAAAGATCCTTTATTTCCATAATAAATTGGTGGTAAATAGAGATCTATCAAACCTCCATAATCAGAATTATAAAGATGCTACCTAAAGTAAAATTAATGAAAGCTTTCCTTCTTCATACAGTTTAGAGGCTCTGGAGAGAGATTCATTCGTAACCAATCATTGTAAAGCCTTTAATGGTTATAGTCTTGACTCTCATGGCTGACTGGCGCGATACATAGCGTGGCATTGTTGCTCATTATAGAATCGCTTAGTATCCATTAGTGGAGATGAGGAGGGTATTCCAGCTATCATCTGGTAGCTATCACTTATGCACCCGCCGGTACAGCGCTACTCCCCCTAGGCTCCCGAGGGCGATTTCAGTGGCGATTGCTCCGATTGCTAGATCGTGGTCAAGGTATCTATCAGTACAATCCCATGAACATAGATATCCCCCAATCCCCCCAGCGATCACAAGAGAGAGTATTGATAAACAGGATCCAGGGGCCATGTCGATCATTGGATGTAAGCTGGCAACGGTCCCCAGGACGATCCCACACCCTACGCTCCTCAAACATTGGCAAAGTGAATTTTTGTTTTCGATGGATGGCTCCAATCAATAGTGTCACCTGAGCCAACCTTAAAAGCCACATTTGCAAATGCCATCCCGGCTCCCACAACGGCCCCTCCTACTCCTGCAGCTATCTGTGGAATAATATTATTGCTGGGTGGTGGTGGTGATACCGTGTCGGCAGCGAATGATATTCCACTGCTGCATAATAAAACTGTTAATAGTGATTTATTCATATTATTTCTTCTATTGTCTTTACTTATTGTTGTATTAAATCTCATCTCATTATTATACTTTAATTGGATTTTATTAACGAAATGTTAATACCACTCTTTCAACTAACCTGCTTTGAGAGCATTACCAAATATCACATCTTGCCTCATACCAATGGATTGTGCGATAAATAGCGTGACATTGTTGCTCATTATAGAATCGTATTCTTCATGAAGTTATATGTGCTGAACGAAGCGGATAATACAGATAATAGAGTATCCATAACTCCAGATATATCAAAGAAGCTGGTGGCTATGGGGCATGGCGTTTTCGTTGAGGCTGGGGCTGGATTGGCGTCTGGATTCAAGGACGATGATTATGGCTCAGACATCGCCACGAAAAGAGATCTTTCAGTCTACGATGTGGTATTTTCTGTGAATCCGCTTACCACCACTGATACCAAGATGCTTCGGGCTGGGGCGATCGTTATTTCCGGTCAGGATCCGTTCAATCATCCAGAGAACCTAGACCTATTTGCTCAAATGAAAATTACTGCCTTTGCTCTGGATTTGATTCCCAGAACTTCGCGAGCACAATACATGGATATCCTATCCTCTCAGGCTAGCCTCGCCGGATACAAGGCCGTCATAGAGGCGGCCCACATTTTGAATCGATCACTTCCCCTCACGATGACCACGGCCGGGACGATCCCAGCCGCTAAGATCCTCGTCATAGGGGCAGGGGTCGCCGGATTACAGGCCATCGCCACGGCCAGGAGATTGGGGGCCATCGTGAGTGCATTCGACGTCAGGACGGCCGCGAAGGAGCAGGTCGAAAGCTTGGGCGCCAAGTTCGTTGAGGTTGAGTATACCGAAAGTAACGACGGTGTCTATGCGAAGGAGATGAGTGATGCCTATAGGAAAGCCCAAGAAGATAAGCTCCGGAGCATTCTGCCGCAGCAGGACATAGTTATTACGACCGCACAGATCCCCGGGAAGAGGGCTCCCGTCATCCTGAAGGCCGATATGGTGATGACCATGAAACATGATTCCGTCATCATCGATTTGGCATCAAAAAGTGGTGGTAATTGCGAGTTGACAGAGCATGGGAAGACCATCGAGAAAGATGGGGTCAAGATCTGCGCCTTCGAGAATATACTGAACCTAATACCTCACGATGCCTCGAGATTATTCGCGAAGAATGTATTTGCGTTCTTCGATTTATTATCTCAGAGTATGGCGAAGGAGCCAGATATCGGTGAGATAGACGATGAGATTATTAGGGGTACTCTGATGACTTACAACGGCAATATTGTGAATGAAAGGTGTAAATTATGATCAGTATCGATACTATCACCATTTTTATTCTGGCGTGTTTCGTTGGATATTACGTGGTATTGAAGGTGACGCCGGCTCTGCATGCGCCGTTAATGTCCGTAACGAACGCTATTTCCAGTGTCATTATAGTGGTTGCACTCGATGTTGCCGTCATCGGTTCATTTGCTTCTCAGAATGAATCACTTTCCTCATATTTCGGCATCATCACTGTCTTCCTGACGATGATCAACATCGTGGGTGGTATCATGTTGACCAAGCGTATGCTCGAAATGTTCGCCAAGAAAAAGAAAAGTAAGTGATCGATAAGAAAATATTGAAGGAATTGCAATACTTACGACGTGAAATACGCAAACACGATGAGTTATACTACAACAAAGCCTTCCCAGAGATATCTGACTTTGAATATGATGGATTACGACGAAGGCTCGTAGAAATAGAGACCGAATATCCGGAGGTGGTGAATAGTAGTTCTCCGAGCAATAAGGTTGGCTTCCCAGTAAATATTGAGTCCTCGAAGATTACTCATAAACATCCGATGCTGTCGTTAGATAATGCATTCTCCATGGATGATATCGAGAGCTTCCTGGATAAGCTCGAGAGATTCCTGATGATCCCTAAAGAGGAACTAGAGTTCTGTGCAGAACACAAGATAGACGGATTATCGGCATCCATAGTATACGCAGGCGGAGAAATACGGTATGCAGCAACGCGAGGAGATGGATACGTCGGGGAAGATATAACGTCCAATATTAAGTGTGTAGATGGAGTTCCCGCAGTAATAGACCTAAATAATAGACCTCTTTCCAAACCTTCAGAATCAGATCTTATGAAAGGAGAGCCGGCACGCAGAACCGGAGTGTACTTGGGTGTACATGAGGATTTGAGTACCGGATCGACGCAGCAGAAGACTGATTATGAAGAGTTAGGGAAGAGGTCTAATGAAGTGGAGGTTAGGGGTGAAATCTACATGCCCATCTCTGCATTCAAAGAATTAAATGAGAAAAAGGAATTGGATGGTGAAAAACTGTTCTCTAATCCACGGAATGCCGCGGCCGGATCTATTCGCCAGTTGGATCCGGTGGTCACGGCCTCCAGAAATCTGAAGTTTTTTGCGTATTATATTGATGGATTCGGTGTGGAAGATACTCAAGAGCATATGCTAGATACTTTAAGAAATATGGGGTTCGATGTTGCTGAGTATAGAAGGTGTCCAAAATCCGAGCTAATCAGTAATATGATGCAGGTTTACGAGGATGTCTTAGCGAAGAGATGGTCTCTGGACTATGAAATAGATGGCGTCGTATTTAAGGTTAATTCACTGACACTACAGGAGAGACTCGGATTCATCGGTCGAAGCCCGAGGCATTCGATCGCCATGAAGTTTCCGGCCGAAGAGGTAAAGACCAGGGTACTGGATATCACGAATGATGTCGGCAGGACGGGTAAGATAACTCCGGTCGCCATCCTGGAGCCCGTCAATCTGGCGGGGGCCACGATATCCAGGGCAACTCTCCATAATTTCGAGGAAATCAGAAGGAAGGGGATTACACGAGGCGATACGGTGACACTGACACGATCCGGAGATGTCATTCCCAAGATCATTTCCGTTGATTCAAGGTTAAGGACCGATGATTATAGAGAGTTTGAGGTGCCGACACACTGTCCTGCGTGTGGTACGAAACTAGTACGCCATCAGGATAAGATTAGATCTCTCTCGAAACCTTCAGAATCAGAATTATTGGAAGGAAAGACGGCGCGCAGATCCGCAGTGTACTTGAGTGTACATGAGGAATCGAGCACTGGATTGACGAACCAAGAAGCTGATTATGGAGGATTTGGAAAGAGATCTATAGATCTGTTTTGTCCAAATAGATACGGCTGTCCTCGACAGATTGTGAGGTACATATCGTACTTCGTATCCAAATCATGTTTCAATATCATGGGACTGGGGGAACGGCAAATCGAGGAGCTTTATAATGATGGCCGCCTTAAATCGGCGATAGATATCTTTAGATTGGAGGCAAATGATGAACGAATGCCACTCGCCAATAAATTCGGCTGGGGACCAGTTTCTGCAAATAATCTGTTCGGGAGTATTAGTGAATCTAGGACCATCGACTTCCCTAGATTTATAAAGTCTCTCGGTATTCCGGGGATCGGAGAAATCAATGCACAAATTCTGGCCCGAGAATTCGGGACTCTGCAGGCTTTGATGACGGCACCGCAGGATAGGCTCATTTCCATTCCGGGATTGGGGGATGTCCTTGCGATCGAGATATTCGAGTTTTTCAGGAACGAAATAAATGTACGATTCATTGAGGAATTACTAGAATTCGTGGATATCATAACGGATAATGTGAGTATAATCTCAGAAAGTGACAGTAAATTGAATGGGAAAACTGTGGTCTTTACGGGGAAATTGACTAGGTTCAGCAGGGACGAGGCAAAGAAGATTGCAATATCGAAGGGAGCGAATATCAGCTCTTCCATAACGAATAAAACGGATTTCCTGATCATCGGCGAAAAACCTGGATCAAAATTAGGGAAGGCCAATGAACTGATGATACATGTTATGACAGAACAGGAATTCGAAGATGCTTAGAGATCTTTCTTCGATCTTGCGAAGTTTCTAACTGGGGGCTTCTATGTGACTCCACCGTGAATTGTCTCCTGATCTATGGCTGCCGCATTGACAAAGCGCAAATTATCGTGAAATAATGGGCTAATGATGGCGGGTGTAGCTCAGTTGGTTAGAGCGCTAGATTGTGGCTCTAGAGGCCGTCGGTTCAACTCCGATCACTCGCCCCATATTCTAGAATGTGCCGATTTAGCTCAGCTGGTAGAGCAACTGATTTGTAATCAGTAGGTCGGGGGTTCAAGTCCCTCAATCGGCATCATTTGCCCCTTATTTTTTTTTGTTGTGCTGCATGGTTGTGCCGGGTTTATACATGAGATTTTTATGGACAGATGGCTCTCTTAAAAAAACGGTGAATTGCTATGTTATTCATTGATCAACTCTAGATAAATCGAAATACAGGGAAACCTGTCAATACCTAAAAGTACAGCGGCATGTTAAGTAGGACTAGACAAGACTGAAAGTGTGATATAACCTCTTTGATGATGCCCAGATAGCTCAGTCGGTAGAGCAAGAGACTGAAAATCTCTGTGTCGCTGGTTCGATTCCGGCTCTGGGCACCACCCGCGTTTTCGTGTCTACAAAATATTCTGGAAAGTTGTGACAAGGGTCCTCATGGACACTCAACGGAGCCACTGATCTATGCTCTGTTCCTACTGTAGTACAATCCCAGGCTCAGAAGATCTCGGTTTAGATCTACCAGATCACAGAATGGCGTATTTCCTGTCTCTTAACGATGATTTTGATCTGGATGTGGAGAATCGAATCTAAAAAGAATGTCTGCCTCACGATCGATTGTGAGAATCTCATCTGCGTTTCTTTCAAACACGTTTACTAATCCCAATGGGAGATCGTTGTACTCTAGCAAGATCCCTGGGTACTTTCTATCCAATTCATCAATGAATCCAGGATTATCTATATGTTCTCTTATGAAATTCCATTGCCACAGCCAGTTCGCATGACCAAAATCATTTGGTATAATATCTGGTTGGGCAATATTACCTAGAGCCCCTTGGATAAGGTGCTCAATATGATTTTGGTTAGACCCCCGTTGTTGATTCTGTCCTCCATTTGCATGATATTCAGTAGCAGAAGCTGCGCTAACCATTGTTATATGCCCCGCTATGATAGCTGCTGTATATTTTGCAAATTTATTCATGATATTCTTTCCTCCCAAAAAGTAATAGACTGCACCTTAGAACAACCGAGATTGAAATACATAAAATTATGTATTATAGATATATTATAATTAATTCAAATGCTTGATGTCAATTGCTTTTCGGCGATAACTCCGTTTTTTTGAAGAGTTCGTACGGCGAGATCTAGCGTATGGATAAGATCATAAAAGCGGGAGTCTTACTCTGGTTGTGTTGTTCTTGATTGCCGGGTTAACATCTGATACCCTTTAAGCATAATTGTTTCCTTTGTACCAAAAGATAAAGGACTGAGGTACCGTATGATTCTCGAGAAAATTAAGAATGAAGGATTGAAGTATGAATTTAATGTCATCTTCGAGGCGAATGAGATAGAGCGTAAGGTAAGTGACGAGGTTCTAGAAAAAGCGAAAACTTTTAAAATGCACGGATTTAGGCCTGGTCACGTTCCTCTCAATATCGTCAGAAACTCCATCGAAGGAAGTGTTTTGAAGAACGTTCTTGAGTCATTAATTTCAGAGGCATGTGATGAAATTTTAAAACAAACTGGAGCGCCAGATTTTGCAACGAGGCCTATATATCGCTTCGATAAGGAGTATGAGTCAGGTGCTGATGTTTCCGTGGTATTATCGGTCGAAGTGGCTCCGTCATTTGATCTCGTGCCTTTTAACTGTAAGGTACAAAGGGTAATTCCGAAGGTATTGGATGAAGAAGTCATTCAAGCTAGGAATGAGTTTTTGGATAGTATTCCAGTTTTTGAAAAGACTGAAAAAGATTATGCTGTCCAAAATGGTGATGAGGTTGCGTATATCGCAACGTGTTATAACAAAGGTGTCGAAAGTAAAAAGAAGAGTTTTCGTAATAGTTTGGTAGTTCCAATGGAGATTAAAGAAAATGCTGAATTTCTAAATAATTTCCTTGGCAAAAAAGTTGGAGATAGTTTTGATTATACGCCCGATGAAAATGATAAGACTATAAAATACAAGTTTACTATTAGGACAACAAAACAACGAGCTAAAAGGCCGGAAGCAGCAAAAGGTGGTGAGGCCTTGAACGATTTTGACGCAATAATAAAGAAACAATTGGGGAAAGAAATACTTAATACGGCGTTCATATATCACAAGAATCAGATCCTTGAATACCTTAAGGATCAGTATGATTTCCCGTTGCCGGAAAGTATATTGGAGAACGAAACTAAGAATATAATCGCCGAAGTTAAGAGAGACCTCGCGGAAAGAGAAAAAGAGACCGGTGAAAAGCAGGAAGCTGTTACGGACGATCAGATTAAGAGCGAATATGGAGATGTCGTCAAGCAAAGGGTGATTCTTGGATACGTCCTGAATAAGATAGCGCAGGAAGGCAAGATAATAGTATCCAATAAAGAGCTTTCAGACTATCTGTCAGAGGAAATCCGTCGGAATCCTCGTATAGCAAACCAGCTGATGGCCTACTATAAAGAAAATCCTGGAGCAGTTGAGTATAAACGAGCCGAAATAAAGGAACGTAAGGTGATAGACTATCTAATGACAAAGGTTGAGTCGACTGACGTTGAAATGACGAAACAGGAGGTTCAAGAATTAGTCGATAAGCTGCTTTATGAGGATGACATAGATACTGATGTTAACAATACCGAACAAATTACATCCGTTTAGGAGGGTAGAAAAATGTCGAATTTTGTTCCGATAGTTGTTGAACAAACGAGCCGCGGGGAAAGATCGTATGATATCTATTCCAGGCTCCTCAAGGAACGCATCGTCTTCCTGACGGGGGAGATATGCGACGAGGTCGCTTCCATTATCTGTGCGCAGCTCCTTTTCCTAGAGTCGGAAGATTCAACTAAGGATGTGAGTTTATACATCAATTCTCCGGGTGGGTCCGTCACTGCTGCCTTCTCGATCCTAGATACGATGAACTACATCAAGTGCGATGTATCGACTCTATGCATAGGACAAGCATGCTCAGCTGGGTCTTTGTTGTTATGTGCCGGTAAGAAGGGAAAGCGCTTTTCGTTACCGCATTCTAGGATCATGACCCATCAGCCGTCTGGTGGAGCACGGGGCCAGGCAACGGATATTGAAATACATGCTAAAGAAATCCTGCATGTTCGAGAAATGCTCAATGCTATATTTGCGGCGAATACGGGGCAGGATATAGAAGTGATAAATAGCGTCATGGAAAGGGATAGATTTATGTCGGCTGAGGAATCTAAGAAATTTGGAATCATTGATGATGTTATTGATAAAAGACAGACATGTTAACGGTTTTTTTATTTATTCGTGCTAGAATAGGGGCTCAAAATGATAAAGATCTGTTGTTAGGATATTTATAAATGACAAATAGTTCAGATAAAGGTAATGTTTTATATTGTTCTTTTTGTGGTAAATCCCAGACCGAAGTCAAAAAATTAATAGCAGGGATTACGGCGTTTATATGCGACGAATGTATTTCTCTATGCTCTGATGTCGTCAAAAAAGAAGCACGAGAAGCATTCAATTCCGATAAAGGCGAATTCCTTACTCCGTCCGAGATTTTCCGTAGGTTAAATGAGCATGTAGTAGGCCAGGAGAAGGCCAAGAAGATTCTATCGGTTGCGGTATACAATCATTATAAGATATTGAACTGTCAATCTCTGAAGTATCCGGATGTTGAAATTGCGAAATCGAATGTTTTATTGGTGGGGCCAACGGGTTCTGGGAAGACCCTCCTAGCACGGACCTTAGCGAAGATTATAGATGTTCCATTTACGATCGCGGATGCCACGTCTCTGACGGAGGCGGGATATGTCGGTGAAGATGTCGAAAATATTATCCTCAAGCTCCTGCAGGTCGCTGATTTCGATGTGGAAAAAGCTCAGAGGGGTATCGTCTATATAGATGAAGTAGATAAGATCACCAGAAAATCGGAGAATCCATCGATTACTCGAGATGTCTCGGGTGAGGGCGTTCAGCAGGCACTGCTGAAGGTGATCGAGGGTACGGTGGCGTTCGTTCCTCCTCAGGGTGGCCGGAAACATCCCCAGCAGGATTTCCTGCAGATTGATACGACCAATATATTGTTTATATGTGGAGGGGCATTCTGCGGTCTAGAGAAGATCATAGCTTCTAGGGGTAAGAAATCTGGGATTGGATTTGGAGCTGACGTTGAGAAGGCGGAAGATAAGGATGTCGGCGAATTATTCAAGGAAATCGAAACAGAGGATCTCCTAAAATTTGGCCTCATACCAGAATTTATAGGGCGCTTACCTGTGGTGGCCTCTCTAGAGGATCTCGGAGAGGATGATTTGATTAAGGTGCTTACGGAGCCCAAGGATGCGATCCTCAAGCAATACGAGAGCCTCTTTGATATGAATGGAGTTGCCCTCAAATTCCAGGAGGCTGCGATGAGGAGCGTCGTAAAACAGGCCATGAAGAAGAAGACTGGAGCCAGAGGCCTAAGATCGATCGTAGAGAATATCCTGTCTGATTTAATGTATAATATCCCTGATAATCCGAAGGCCAAGGAAGTCGTAATCGATAAAGATGTGGTGGAAGGCAAAAAACGCCCCATCGTATCAGCAACGAAGGACAACGCCGCGTAATCTATAAAGGTCAGTTCTTTTGAGCAGTGCAGATTAAGTGTTTGATGAAATTATGAGGAGCTAGGGAAGAGATCTAATGTTAGGATGAGCATATCTCATGAAGTAAACTAAATGAGCTACATTGGCCTCTACCTCTTTAAATTATTAGAGATATATACTCGTTCTACTTACCAAACGCATTATTTTTTGCTTTAATAACGCTGGATTTTAGGCATTTATTACACTTAATTTTATATGATTGAAAAGTGGAACGAGTATACTATAAATATTCTTCACATTTCAAAATTTCTTCACGATCATCATGATATATTGTTCCATTCATTATGATTTGATTTGTTTCGTGTCCCTTGCCCATGATGGCAACGATGTCTCCGGGAAGCATCATGTCAATAGTATACCGAATTGCTGCTTTCCTATCTCCAATTTCGATTCCTTTTTGGCATGATCTAAGTATTTCAGCACGAATTACAGATGGATCTTCTGTTCTCGGGTTATCATCGGTTATTATTGCAATATCCGATATCTCATAAGCTATTTCTCCCATCTCTCGCCTCTTTGATTTATCACGATCTCCACCGCATCCAAAAACACAGATCAATCTGTTTTGGCAAGATTTCTTGAGGGCATTGAGGGATGCTTCGAATGCGGATGACGTATGTGCGTAATCGATATATACTCGCTTCCCATTCTTATCTAGAATTAGCTCCATCCTTCCGCTTAATCCTGTGATGTACGGAAGAGCATTCACAATCTCCCCAGGAGATGCACCGCATGCATATACCAATCCAATCGCGCATATTAAATTCATTATTTGAAATTCGCCGTATAATTTAACTTCTATATTCCTGTATGATTCACCATCAATCGATAGGTCAAAGATAGTCCTATCATAATTACATCTAATATTTGTTCCTGATATATTCGCTGCGTCTTCTATTCCAAATGTCATAATATTTCTATTGAACTCCTGGATTCTTTGCATCATATCTATTGGGATACTCGGAATAATGGCCGGATTATCCTGTCCCAATATTTCCTTAAAAAGTAGTAATTTAGCCTCAAGGTACGCAGCTTTCGTCACGTGATAATCTAGATGATCGGAAGATAGATTAGAAAACGCTGCGGCCGATAACGTGACACTGTGTAATCGTTTTTGATGTAGTGCGTGGCTCGAAGCCTCAAAGGCAAAATGACTTATATTTCTATCCACTAAAAATTCCAAAATTCTGTGGAGTGAAAATGAGTCTGGAGTCGTTAGGCTTGGTATTCCCAACGATTCTGACTCGATACGCGTTCCATTTTCAATGAATAACCCGAGGGTACCAAGATTGGCGGCTCTCTTACCGAGCTTATTCCACAGCTGCCGTACGAAATGCGCGATTGAGCTTTTCCCGTTGGTCCCAGTGATGGCGACACAACATTCTGGTTGAAGACTATGCGTAAACTTCGCCATCCGCGATATTAGGAGCCTCGCATCGTCCACGAAGATTACGTCCCGTCCTGCATCTCCTAATATCAATTCAGACTCTTTATCGGCAAAAATCATTATGGCGCCATTATGCTTGGCCTCCATAACGTGCTCTCTGATTTTTTCACAAAAAACCCCTATGAAAATATCGGACTTTACAACGAGTTTTGAACTGATCCTGACGTTATTCACGTATTCTTCATGATACAGGACATTGTTTTTATGCTTTCAAATATGCTAACTCGTGCCGGCATACCGGGCACATCTTCGGAGCAACCTTGCTATTTATTATATTTCCGCACTTGGTACATTGCCAATTGACTGGGGCATCATTTTCAAGGACACTATTATCTTCAATGTTTTGCAGCAATTTCCGATACCTCGCTTCGTGATGGCCCTCTATTTCAGCGACCATCCTAAAAAGAGATGCTATCTCTTTGAATCCATCTTCTTCGGCTTCAAGAGCAAATTTAACGTACATATCAGTGGCTTCGTAATGTTCATCGCTGATAGCCTTCCTTAAATTGTCGAGAGTTTCCGATATGACTCCATCATTCAATAGCTTATACCAAATCTTGGCGTGTTCTTTTTCGTGCTCTGCAAATTCTTCAAATATTTTGCTGGCTAGATTATATCCTTCCTTCTTAGCTTTAGATGCAAAATAAGTATATTTATTGCGAGCCTGTGACTCTCCAGCAAATGCAGCCATCAGATTCTTTTCAGTTCTACTACCTTTGATATCCATAACACTTCTCATAATTCACATTCACATAAAGATTTATATATTAATTAAGACCTTATGTCAATCTGAGACCGATACTTAATATTTTAAACTCGGAAGACGCCTCAGTTATATACTTGTAATATTACCAGTATCACTTCACAAACATGTAACAAATTCTTAAGAGGCAATTATGCTGGTGCTTGGATATGTAGAGAAAATTACCCTGGATCAGTCGGATTATACATCGCAAGGTGAGAACGAAACTGTTTAAACACATCGATATAAAGGCGACGTTTAAAATGAACAGATAAGCGAATGAGATTCTGGTAACTCATCCATCTCCAAACGTCGAATTCTCTGTGGGTCGAGTAATTTAGGTCAATATCTTCATCGCTCCCCAAAAATTTCATGAGGAACCATTTTTGACGTTGCCCAACCATAGGATTGTTTTTTCGTCGTAGATTTACGGGAAGATTATATTCTAGCCAGTTATCAGTTTCAGCAAGCACCTCAACCTTATCCGTTCCAACTTCTTCTAGAAGCTCTCTTAGGGCTGCCTCGATTGGTTCTTCTCCAGGTTCGATACCTCCCTGCGGCATTTGCCAAGGCTTCTTAAGGAACCAGGATACCATCTTAGTATTGGTGGTAGACCTTTTCCCAGCGAAGACCTTGTTATCCTTGTTAATCATGACCATCCCAACTCCCATCCTGAAATGATCATCACAATCTTTTGTCATAATATCAAACTACTTTAAAGCCGTTGGGATAGGATAACATATAAAACTTCTCAAAGAAAAGAATATCGGGAAGATATTATTCCTTCCATCATTAACAAACTCTACCTTCCGAACTCTCTGCAGTCAGGATTAAAGCATACTTATATCTTAATGTGTATCCATTTTGAGCTTTTATACCTATAGTACAAAACGGATGACATAATACTGACCGATACTATGAGTAAGTACCACGTTAACTTGATATTTAACACATTGTAACGAGCAAATATAATCGAAGGTATTGTTACAATCGACCAAATACATGATGCAATTGTAAACATGGTAAATCCCAGATCTCCGCCAGCTTCGAGGACACCAGCTATAACCCAACAAACTCCATCTATCAGGAAATAGAATAAAACTAATCTCAAGATAAACACAGTATCCTGTAGTATCGCATCACTAACCTGGAATTTTATGAAATTTGATATTATAAAGTCAGGGGAGAATATAAAAACGGTCGCAATAAATATGGAAAATATTAAATGAATGCCAATACCATTTTTTATTAACCCCATGATCTTATCTTTCATGCCGGCACCGAGGAGGTTCGCCGTCATCGCCATGATTCCCTTTTCGAGTCCAGCTACAATAAATGCCATAAATACATTCACTGAAACCGCTATCGATTGAATCATGGCGATTTCGGTACTTATATTAGCCAGAGTGTAGTATATAGTGCCCCAGGCAAGCATCTCACAAATGTGTCCGATGCCGCCGACTCCACCGAGTCTGAGGTATTCTTTGAGTTTCTGGAGACGAAGTCTAAAATCGAGTGTATGATACTTTTCACGGAAATCTTTCCTGAAGAAAAATAAGAATAATAAGATGCAGTGCACGAACCATGAAAAAACTGTACCGATAGCAGCCCCAGCACTTCCCATGAAGTTATCTATTCCGAAAAACCCGAAGACCAATATGATATCAACGATTACATTGACTACGTTGGCGACGATGATTGAAAATGTAACGAACATACCTCGTCCAATTGCAATGAAAAATCCAGATAATGCGCAGCTAATTCCACAGATAGGAATAAAAAGAGAGCATATCCGAAAATATGGTAATCCAAAGGTATATAGGTTGGGAGGAATACAATGTCGGCCAGCGAACAGGGAAATCGGTATGGAAATTAGGAATAATGAAATGGCAAACCATATCATTTGCCAGACGGGCATACCAGCCATGTGGTACTTCTGAGCTCCGTTATAATTGCCGACGATTGCGCTGCAGATTAAGATGACAGACATCGTTGAATACTGGAACGCTGAACACCATACGGACGCTGATGATGCGCCCGTCATCGCTTCGATTGAGTATCGTGCCAAAACCAACTGGTCAAGGACGATCATTATGTGGGTAGATAATGCAGAAATCATCATGGGGAAAGACATACGGACGACATCCCTCATCCGAATCTCGCCGTTATGCATCCGTCTTCATCTTCAAATTATCTTCCAATATCATGGCATCCTCGCGGTTTATCTTTGCACATTCTTCCAAATAATTACAGATCCAAAGATCCATGGAGAGCATCATACTGATACGCTACTGTTTCTCCATGATTTTTTCACTTCATTTATAAAGCGAGGTTATTATCATCGTATAATCTTGTTTATAGTTTATAATGAACTGTGTTTCTCATCTTGATGCTGAAGTAGCTCAGTTGGTAGAGCAACTGATTCGTAATCAGTAGGTCGGGGGTTCAAATCCTCTCTTCAGCACCATGACTCTCATATGAACAGGATGTCTTTAGGATCCATAATCCAAACACTCCCCATTAATAGAGATATAAAGTTTGGGCGACTATTGGTCATTATTACGGTCGCATTGTTGGCCTGTATATTTATAGCACCTCCGGATACCCTCAATCAGAATGCCTTCTACATGATCATCATATTCATAGCGTCTATGGCGGGGATTATGCTCGAGGTAGCCGAACCATGTTTCGTCCTGTTTTTATCGATGGGGATTGCCAGTCTGACAAATGTAATTGATATTAAACAGTGTTTTACTGGATTTAGTCACCCCGTGCCTTGGCTCATCTTTTTCGCTCTCTCACTATCGAGCGTCATAACTCAGACGAAGCTGGGCCTTAGGATCGCCTATTTCTTCATTAAAATGTGTGGGGGAAGTACAACCGGGATAGCATACAGTATCATCATGACTGAATTTATAACATCTCCAATAATTCCGAGCAACACGGCACGAGGTGCTAATATAGGTCTCCCAATCGTTCAATCGATTTCACGGTACGTAGCTGAACATTCGGATGAGGCGCAGGGGAAGTCGATTGGAGCATACTTATCGATTCTGTATGCCAATGGTAATTCTGTGTGTAGCGCCATCTTCATGACTGCCATGATTTCTAACTCAATAATCACGGAAGAACTCAGCAAGATGGGTGTCAATTTCGGGTGGCTCCCGTGGTTTATGTCCATGATCACCCCGGGCCTATGTATTCTCCTCGCCTTGCCATTCGTCCTGAAAATCCTATATCGGCCAAAGGTCCCTGATCTATCGAGCATCAAGGCACAGGCCGCGAAGAACTTTTCTGAACTCGGAAGGATTACGAAGCAGGAAAAGTTTATCATCTCTGTCTTTGGAGGCATGTTACTGATGTGGGTTCTGTCGGAGGCCATAGGAGTCCCCGTCATCGTGACCATCATCATTGGGATTTGTATTTTCCTGATGTCTGGGACATTACATATCAAAGATATGTTTTCATCGTACAGCATCCTCAACCCCGTAATAATGCTCGGTATTTTGATATCATACGTTAATTGCCTAATTTCATCGGGGGCTATAGATTGGTTTAATGGGACCATTTCGACTGGCCTCAGTACGTTCGACAAAGATACTTCATTCTTTCTGTTGTCGGTCATCTATTTCTTCACTCATTACTTCTTTTCTGGGGAAGGCGCCAGAATCATCGCCTTATATACTCCCTTTTTAATGACTGGGATAGCCCTCGGCACGGAACCAGAAAAGATGGCGCTTACACTGGCATTCTTTAGCTCATGCTCTGATGTGCTGGCGCATTGCACGTGCCCCGCCAGTATCACAATGTTTAGCCTTGGATATATTTCGGCCAATAAATGGATGAAGGCCGGACTGGCGGTCGCCGTATTCATCATGTTCGTATGGTTCTCGTATATGTATATCTTTTCGATTATCGTTTGAAAATTGTAACTTCTGATTTGTACTCAAGTATTATTCGCGAATCCTATTCTCAAGACTAGTTTATAATAGTAAAAAAGTTCCTTTTATTATGCGCTTGCATCGAGGTATAAAATGGAGTATTATGATTACGAAATTAAAATAGTAATTTTCCAAAGGTATATAGCGATGATTAAAATGAAGAATGGTATAGTGATGGCCTTAATTTCCGTAAGTATTGGAGTAGGCTCTGTGAAGGCATCGAGCCCAGTGGAGCCGCTTGAGGTGGGGCATAGACTGATCCTTCCAAATAACGTTGCTTCCGGGTATATTGGAGATGTATACGACAGACTATCAAGCTTTCAGACTAAACCTACCACAGATATCCCGTCGATACATTTGTTAGATTACATACTTGGTAAGAGGGGAAATTAACCATATGGTGAGCTGGTAACGGGATTGCCACCTCATGTCTACAATGGTATTGCAAGAAAAGTTGCTACTGGGCCGGAGCCATTGCAGGAAAGTATAGCGTCATTTGATAAAAATCCATTCCACTCGTCAAAGCAGACTTTTACTGATTTAGCTAACGCATTTCGAGAAGGGCGAACCAATTTCAGTGCTCTAGAAATAAATTGTCTGCAGGAATTACAGCATTATAGTGGTAATGACACACCAGCTCAAAGGGCGCAAAGATGGGCTAGAATGCAAGAAGGGATGGATTTCCTTAGAAGCGAAGTGGGCAGTTTGCTTTTGATTCATGGCATTTGTCGTCAGGAGCTGGAGTACTTGGCAGTAGAACGACAGGTGCAGTTCCTTGCTGACAGAAAGTTTACAACTGGACAATGGGATCCAGAATTCCTGAATGATATAGCCAGGGTTCTAGTTGGAACAGGTATACCACTTGATGAAACCGTTTTGAGAGCATCACTAAGAAATTTTGATCAACCGGGAGTAGAATTCTACATGCAGTCCATGCTGACTGCAATAAGGCAAGTTTACGACAGCCTCGTACAGCAGGTTAATGCCGAGGGCGGGCAAGTCCCTCTTTGGATGGACTCCTGTACACCGCAGTGGCCGAATCCATCTGTAGACGAAGTTCGTGCAGTAGCATATCCACCTAAACCACAGGAAGCAGCTCAGGCTCCTGCAGGGGAAGTGGAAACAGAGGAGGAGGATAATTGGCCAATGTACCCAGCAGGTACTTTTCCTGATGACGACGATTTCGGCATACCTTTAGAAGATCTACCCAAGAAATAGAGGATCACTGCAAAAGTTTTGCAAGAAATTTGGGTTCTGAATGATTAAAATAGTGTTAAGTGGGTAGCATTTTGTAATCTTTTCGAGCAGAAATTGATAACTCCTCAAGCACTCATCGCAGGGATTAAAGAATATTCAAAGAATGTTGATGATGCATTGATCCAGAAGGCCTTCGTCTTCGCGTTGGATCACCACGGGACTCAACTCCGAGAATCTGGTGATCCGTTTTTTTCGCACCCGCTCGAGGTGGCCGAAATCCTGATGAGCCTCAAGATGGATCAGGAAACGATCGTCGCCGGGATGCTACACGA
Source organism: Holosporales bacterium (assembly GCA_031266135.1). Taxonomy (GTDB): domain Bacteria; phylum Pseudomonadota; class Alphaproteobacteria; order RUG11792; family RUG11792; genus JAIRNI01. The sequence goes on from JAISBP010000022.1 coordinate 22,470, forward strand.
TACCGTCGAGGATACGACGGCCACCATCGATGATCTCACTGAGCTATTCGGGGAGAGGATAGCGAAGATCGTAGATGGAGTAACGAAATTATCGCGTTTTGAAAGTAGTTCCATCGCCGGTAAGCAAGCCGAAAACTTCAAGAAGCTGCTGTTATCGGCCGCATCGGACATCCGGATCCTCATCATAAAACTGGCCGATAGACTCCACAATATGAGGACTCTGAAGTTCAAAAAGAAGAAGGAGAAGCGGAGGTCCATTGCGCGCGAGACCCTGGATGTCTACGCATCTCTGGCCGAGAGGATCGGCATGACGGGTATCAAAGATGAGCTACAGGATATAGCGTTTCAGGAGCTATATCCCGAGATATACGACTCCCTCAAATCGAAGCTGCAGACTCTCTATGAATCATCCGAGGAAATAATCAATACAATCACATCGGAGATCCATAGATTGGCGCATGAAGTATCCGCGGATTGCATGATCAGTGGCCGCGTAAAGAGGCCGTATTCCATATGGATCAAGATGAATGTCCGCAACATTTCGTTCGAACAATTATCGGACATCATGGCCTTCCGCATCATAGCCGATAATATTCAGCAGTGCTATCAGATCCTCGGTAATATCCATAAGAATTATCTAGTAGTTCCGGGGAGATTTCGAGATTATATTAGTACCCCCAAGAATAATAGCTATCAATCATTGCATACGTGTGTCATAGGCCCCCTCAACAAGCGGATCGAGATTCAGATCAGGACCAAGGAGATGCATGAGATCGCAGAATATGGTATTGCGGCACACTGGAATTATAAGGAGCACGGCCCAAAGGCCAATAAAAAGAACGGACAACAGTGGTTGAAGAACCTCGTCAATATACTGGAGAATGCATCTGGAATCGAGGAGTTTCTAGAGCATTCTAAGACCGAAATATTATCGGATCATATATTTTGTCTAACCCCTAAGGGACTTTTAATTTCACTGCCCATGGGATCTACCGTCCTGGATTTCGCATTTGCCATTCATTCTGATGTTGGTGTTCATGCTGTGAGTGCCAAGGTTAATGGGAGTGCGGTCCCCATGAATACGGCCCTCACGAATGGTGATCAGGTTGATATCACGACGGATTCCAATCATTTCCCGAGCCCACATTGGCAGGATTACGTCATTACCATCAAGGCCAAGACTGGGCTCAAGAAAGTTCTCAACGGCTTCGAGAAGGAAAAGCTGGTGATGATCGGTAAGAGTATGTTCAGTGACTTCTTCAAAAAAGTTAATAGAAGTATCTCGGAGGAGGACATGCAATCCATCATAAAGGATCTTAAGTTCGATGGTATCAATGCGATGTTTCAGGCCCTCAGCAATGGGTCACTCCACATGAAGGACGTATTGCTATCCTATAAGAAATTGGGACACAATATCGAATTGGGGACACCCGAAGATTCTGATGGAATTGTGGATAATAAATGCGTATTACCGATCATCGGTATCAATAAAGAAAATTTGATTCCGGTGACGTGTTGCTCACCGGTTCCAGGGGATAAGATTGTTGGTCTCCTCTTCGAGGATAAGAAGATGGAGATTCATATTGAAGAGTGCAAGGTTATGTCTCAGAAAGTATCAGCCGGAAACGTTAAACAGATCGAATTATCGTGGAAAAGATCCGCATTCAATGAAACGAATAGCTATCTCACGAGATTATCGATTACAACGATTCATGAGCCAGGGAATCTCTCTAAGATAGCCGAAATAATAGAATCCAAGGACGCAGTAATTGCAAACCTAAAGATCGGTGAAAAATTCGAGAGCTTCGTTAGGATACAACTGGAAATAGAAGTTCAGAACGTGGCTCAATTGATAATAATCATATCCAAATTAAATGAAGTAAATTTTGTCCAGAAAGTAAGCAGAGGATAAAGATATACTGTGTTCTTATATTGTTTTCATCTGATTAATTCTTCCTTTCATTCTTAATCCATCAATTATTACATTCCCCGGGACTCTAAGATCAATGCTCTTTACCGTTTTTTTATTGATGTTTTCTTGTTGAAGAAGACCTGATAATACGTCAAATGTTTTATCGATATTTGTCTCTGGCAATTTAATATTCATTCCAAATACGACCATATTCCATCGTCTTTTCCTGATGAATATTAGAGTCTCCAATCCTTTATTGACGATATCGTATTGTTTAATAGTATCCATGATAGATTTTGCGTGTAGATTAGCGTCCTCTCCAACGATGATTGGGAATTTCGAGGTTTTAACTGATACATCTTCAATATTCGTTCCATTTTCATCGATTAAACTAAATTTAGCATCATGCTGAAAAATCGCCATCGGAATTTTCTTAGTTATATAAATAATGATTGAATTAGGTAATTTCTTTTTCACGATGGCTTTATGTATCGATGAATCTTTCATGATTGAGGTATGTATATCATGAGCTGAGAGCTTAAAAATACTTTCCCCCTTTTCGATACCGAGATTAAGCTCATCCCTTGGGTTTATGGGACACCTATTACCATCATCATCGATGTATGATACATCGATCGTCTTTACGATAAACCCTGCACTCCCCAGCATCATATCAATCAAATTTGATGCCCATTGCTTGATGTATCCGGAGGCCATATAGAATCCACCGCCTATCACAATGATCATCATAGCGAGTATAATGTATTTTACGCTTTTCGATTGCTTTTTCTTGGATTTATTCTTTTTTTTTGCCATAAATAAAAAAACGAAAACAAAAGCATTATGGAGATACTTCACATGAATGAGTATATATTGGCGAATTCAACGAATTCAACGATGACGCATGGTAACCACACAAATATGTCGGCAAAGTGTGTGCCAAGAATCCATCGTTCTTATACTCATTTGATTTCGTAAGTGCAGCAATTACATCATTGATGTTGTTGGATTTATATCTTCATAAAAATTATGGCTCATTAACGTTTTATTAAACAATTTATGATACACTAAAGTGTATCTTGAATGAATACAAGATACAAGACAAGAAACCCGGACGGCCCCGGGTGGGTGGGGGTTTGGGATGGTGTATAAGAAAATAGCATAAAAACACTAAGAATTCGTTAATTTGCAGTGAATATTTTTTCTGTAAAAAGAAGTATTTGTTGGTGAATATACTCTGTCTTACACATTAGACTCCTTCCATAACTCTCCACACTCAGCTTCTTGGTATGCACAAAAGTACACGGCAGGTCTGTACGCCGTCTTTCCTTCCAATAATTCTGATTCTGCAGGTTTTGAAAGGAATCTTTTAAGAATTCATTAATTTTCGAAAAATATTTCGCATGTAAAACGAAATATTTGTTGATGAATATATCATCAATCCTTTCGCCCGTTAACTTGAGAAAGGGTTGTAGATAATTGTGGTATAAGTAAATGTGTGAACTAAGAGAACAAGCTCATTTCCCAGACTCTTCATACTCAAGGGTCACAGGCACTTCATTATCTAACTTAATCCATTTCCTGCGCTTTATATCTAGTTTATAACGGTATGTAATCGTATCTCTGTATTCATATGTAACGGTCAAAATTCTTGAGACAGGATCCCAAGAATACCCATCGGGAGATAGGTAATGGATTTCGATTGGATCTTTACCGGAGTCGATTTCTCCGATGTGATCAATTTCAGTTCCGTCCTTCGGAAAACACCGTTCCTTTGAGTTATACAAAAATGTATATAGACCAGAGCTGACGGAGCAGTCACCACCGTAATGGACCAGTATTAAGGCTAGGTCAGTTCCACTAATCCTGCGAAAATCGACATTGGGAACTAGGGGGCGAAAATTCCCAAACTTTCTACATGTATATTTATCTCCAAAAACACAGCGTAAAACAGGAGATAATTCAGGAAATGGCTTATTTAAAGCATTCAATAGTTCACCATCGAAGAAGGTGCTGTGTTCCCACAGGAATCCCTTCAGGAACTCTGAGTAAGCAGCTTCTATGGCACAGCAAGCTGTCCCCTTGGAATTTGAATCATCAATTCTGAATCTTTTTAAACACTTTACGAACTCGAAGAATGTTTCTTGTCTTTTTGTAAAATTCTCTCTGATTTCATGTGGCCAATCCTTGCAAAGACGCACAATGTCTCCGTGAACGAGTAGACAATGCTCCATCAACTTCGCGTCTGTAAAACAAACATCATTCCACAGGGTATCTCTATAATATTTCCATGCTGCCTCCGCTTTTAATGATGAGAAATTATACTTCAAAAGTATTTTCACAAAATCATTGAATTTAGCTTGATTCGAGTCATTCTGATGCTCCGGGTTAGTTCGTCCTGTTGATGGAGATACAGCAACGTCGCGCCTTATACTGCATCCGGTTAATTCCATCAGGATGATCATCAAATACTTTTTTACGTTCATACTGAACATCTCACTCTTAGTAGTCAGATTCCCGATACGTTACTCGAATAAGCATACCAAACTAGATCTATTCTTTCACCGATGGATCTCTTGTAACTTGAAGCCCATTAGACCTCTTTCCAGACCTTCAGAATCAGATCTTATGAAAGGAGATCCGGCACGCAGAACCGGAGTGTACTTGAGTGCACACCAAGGAGATGTAAGGAGGTATTCGAGTACTGTGTCGACGAAGCAGAAGACTGATTATGAAGAGTTAGGGAAGAGGTCTGTTGACTTCCTGAAGTTAGCCTCAACAGATGCGAACTTTGTACATACGTGAAATCCAGATTGAAAGTGTGGTATAACCCCATCTGTGGATTATCGATTATCTTGATTAACTTCCAAGGAGGACTTAGTGTTATTTAATTCTTATTCATGTGGTAGTGGTACATCACGTGATCCTGGCATATCGTCTATGACGGCCATAGAGATTCTGGATTCTCGTGGGTATCCCACTATCGAAACGACGGTGACCCTTTATTCCGGTAATAAGGGGGTGGCCTCCGTACCATCCGGTGCGTCTACCGGCTCATTCGAGGCCTGTGAATTGAGAGACGGTGGTTCTAGGTTCCGCGGGAAGGGGGTAACCACCGCCGTCAGCAACGTAAACGATATTATATACGATGCTATCTTCGGTGAAGATGCGACCAATCAAAGATTGATCGATGAAATATTGATTTCGCTCGATGGCACGTCCAATAAATCAATCCTAGGCGCCAATGCCATGTTATCCGCTAGTCTGGCGGTATGTCGTGCTGCGGCCAGTTATTATGGTATGCCTTTGTATCGATATATCTCGGGATTAAATTTCCAGAACCTGCCTCGACCCATGATGAATATATTGAACGGTGGGGCACACGCCGATAACTCGATCGATATTCAGGAATTCATGATAGTTCCCGCCGATACATCTCTCTTCATCAATTACGTCGAAATGTGTGGAAATATTTACCAGACCTTGAAGAAGATTCTCAAAGCAAGGGGCCTCAATTCCAACGTTGGAGATGAGGGAGGAGTCGCCCCAAATCTATCATCCACTCGTGAGGCCTTGGATTTGATTATGCAGGCGATTGGGGATGCTGGTTATGAGCCTGGAAAGGACATTAATATAGCGCTCGATGTAGCTGCATCAGAGCTATTTACCGATGGTAAATATAGGATAGAGGGCGCCATAAAGGACACGTCCGATATGATACGGTTCTATGAGAGTCTCACCAATGATTATCCCATCGTTTCGATCGAGGATCCCTTGCACGAAGAGGATTGGGATGGATTCGTCGAAATGACCTCATTATTGGGCAATAAAATACAAATCGTTGGGGACGATCTATTCGTCACGAATAAAGAGAGATTGAGCAGGGGGATTGACCTGAAGGCAGCCAATGCAATCCTAATAAAGCCGAATCAAATTGGCACATTAACTGAGACGCTGGATACCATTGCTCTAGCCAGAAAGAGTGGATTTAATATCGTGATTTCGCATAGATCGGGGGAGACCTGTGATCATTTCATCTCCGACCTTGCTGTGGCGATATCGGCGGAATACATCAAGACCGGCGCACCAGCTCGGGGAGAACGAGTAGAAAAATACAATCAACTCCTGAGGATTGATGCCGCCATTTCTAGGTCATTGGAATACCAGGAAGATACGTGTTCCGAGTAACGGTCCTAACGATTTTCCCGGACCTTTTCCCGGGGGCCCTGGGATTCGGATTGAGTGGAAAGGGCCTCGGGAGTATCTGGGATCTACACATAATCAATATTCGAGATTTCGCAAAGGATAAGCATAAGAAAGTGGACGATACTCCATATGGCGGAGGTGCCGGCATGGTCATGAGGCCCGATGTGGTTCATGATGCCCTTACTCATGCCCTCGGCCTTTACCATCCACATATTCCAACGATCTTGTTTATGTCTCCAAGGGGACAGGTTTTTTCACAAAATATGGCGGTATCGTTAATGGGTAATAATAGTGGACCTCTTGTCACAAACTCTTCAAAATCAGTTCTTATGGAAGGAGAGACGGCACGCAGAACCGCAGTATACTTGAGTGTATATGAGGATTCGAGTACCGAATCGACGCAGCAGAAGGCTGATTATAAAGAGTTACGAGAGAGGTCTAGTGATGGAATGATTATACTGTGCGGCCGCTACGAAGGTATCGATCAAAGAGTAATCGACATCTGGAAGACGGAACACGGGATGCTAGAGGTCAGCATCGGGGATTTCGTGCTTTTTGGAGGGGAATTACCGGCGATGATCGTGATAGATGCCTGTATCAGGCAAATAACAGGGATTATGAATAACCCAGATTCCACGAAAATCGAAAGCTTTTCCGTTGACCTTTTGGAGTATCCGCAATATACTAAACCCAGCACTTGGCGTGGCGAGAGTGTGCCGGAGGTTCTGTTGTCCGGGAATCACGGAGAGATCGAGAGGTGGAGACTCGAGCAGTCCGAGGAGATCACTAAGGAATTGCGTCCGGATCTCTGGGGACGTTATAGATCCAATCCGGATGGTTGATATTGTTTTTCGGAGTAATGAGACGTGAATTTGATAGAGCAGGTGAATAAGGAACAGATCGCGAAGTTGACGTCCGGCAAGATTATACCTCATTTCCGAGCCGGAGATTCGGTGAAGGTTTTGGTGAAGGTCGTCGAGGGTACTCGGGAAAGGATGCAGCTGTTCGAGGGCGTCGTGATAGCCCGCAAGAACCGCAGCATAAACTCTTCGTTTAAGGTCAGGAAGGTCTCGAATGGAGAGGGCGTCGAAAGATTGTTTCACCTGTATTCTCCGAACATCCAAATTCAGGTCATTAAGCATGGACGGGTCAGGAGGGCTAAACTATATTATCTGAGACAACGCACTGGAAAGCGTACTCGTATCGCCGAAAAGAAACGGATTGGAGATATTGCTCCTAGCGGCGAGTAATAGGCTTTTTCCGAATTCTTCGGAGTCGAATCTTATGGGTGAGAGCGTATCGGAGAGCTGATTGTTGAGAAGGTAAGGACGTTTTTTTCTTCCATTCTCTGGATGCATACAATAAGTTCTTATACATAAAACCAAAAGGAATTTATACGCAGTCCTAAGATATCGATGGCAAAGAATAGCTTTAGAAATCTGTTTAGACAGTGGATAATGTCGATAGACAGAGTATCGTTATTGACCGTCACATGTCTCATCTGTATAGGAGTTTGGGTTAGCATAGCATCGACTCCAGCCGTCGCAATGAAGCTTAACCTTCCTCCGTTTCATTTTGTTAAGCATCACCTAATCATGCTTCCAATATCGATTTTTGTCATGATCATAATATCTTTTCTGCAGATTCGGCATATACGAAGATTATCATTGCTAGGTTATTTCACGTGCTTAATCCTCACGATACTGACGCTAGTTATGGGGGCAGAAATTAAGGGCGCCAAGAGGTGGCTAGTTTTGTATGGATATTCTCTCCAGCCATCCGAATTTTTTAAGCCGATTTTATCGGTTATAAATGCATGGCTCATTACCGAGCAATATCGGGACAGAAAATTCCCTGGGATCGCTTTATCCCTAATCAGTGTCGGTATTGTGATTCCGTTTTTATTGCTTCAACCAGATATTGGCATGACAATTATTATTGGCCTATCAGCAATTGGTCAGCTTTTTATTTCAGGTTTATCAATGATTATGTTGACATTATTTCTATTTTTAGGCATTGCATCATTTTTCGGGCTGTATTTTACGCTACCACACTTCGCCGATAGAATTAATAGATTCCTCATAGGTGATGCTGGAGAAATCGATATGTATCAGGTACAAAAATCTCTGGAGGCATTTAAGAGTGGCGGACTGTTCGGGAAGGGGCCAGGAGAAGGCGTCATCAAAACGATGGTCCCAGATTCGCACTCTGACTTTGTGTTCTCCGTTATCGCTGAAGAATTCGGATTCATAATGTGTATCGTGATTATAGCTCTGTTTATATTCCTCATCGTAAGATCATTATTGAGGGCCATGGAATCATCTAATATATTTAATATATCGGTTGTATTCGGAATAACATTTCAAATCGGTTTGCAAGTATTAATCAACACTGCGACGTCGTTGAATCTGATACCAACCAAAGGAATGACGATGCCATTCATAAGTTATGGAGGAAGCTCTCTCCTGACCTCGGCGATCGGAATAGGAGTCCTCCTGGCCGTTACCAAACGGAAATCAATGGTAAATAGCGTGTATCTATAACACTTACTTGGTTCCCACTGGAACACACTTAATAATAGTATCTTCCATATAATATCCCCAATAAGCACTAAAAGCGCACGAAGCCCCGGCAGCCGCAGCAACCCCCATCCATATTTTTTTAAAAGTAGGATCTTTCGCAGCTACAAACAGACCCACAGCAGTACTGAATCCAACCCCAGATGCAGCAGACAACGCGTACCAGGGCCAGCGTACAGCAGGAGTAACTAGGTCAACACCATTAAAAGGTTTCCCGTTATCCAGCTCCCAATTAACCATGGCGCACAATGCTGCTTGTGCCCATAAAAGAGCAGGAACTCTCAGGGGTTCTCCGGTAGCATCATCAGTCAAATCTTTGGAGTTTGGAGTCACTCCAAATATCGCTATCGTGGTTACAGAAGGATCCTCCGAAAGATCATTGCGATTATACAATCCGATAGTCATTTTCTTAGGGAAATCTGGAGCTGGAGGGAACAGACCCAGTCTGAGATTATCCATAGGGACAGGCGGATTTATAACATACCACATCACAGATGAGGCAGTAAGTAAGTCCAAATTTTGGATAATGACCTTATTCCAACCTTCGCTTCCCACTTCTCTTGGAAAATCTCCATGGTTACGGAGTATCGACTCTGTTACTACCTTGTCTGATTTCACAAGGGTCATCAGATAATCTAATGGCAGTTTTTTAAGAAGTGGAATATAGCTATCGAAAGCGAAATAGACTCTTTCTTTTTTATCACTATCAACTGTCACACTTCCCCCAGAGTTGCCTATACCAAACGCTATGATGCACGTGAGGAAAGGGATTTTTTTAGTAATCATATTTAGATTCTCTCTTTTATACATTCATTATGCTTATTTTAATACATCTTTATTTAACATTTATTAATTTTGTAAAAATATTATTCAAATTAAATTACAATACAGACAAAAAAATGAATACGTTTCTGAAGGAGAGCCTCCCTAAATTATGGGGATTAATTTCCAGAACAGTTCTTGGTAAAAGTAATGATGTTTATTCCACAGTTACGGATTTAGCGAGGTTCCTTGGCTGATCGGCATCGAGGCCTTTTGCTTTTGCCATGTGATACGCCAACATATGGATGGCCGTAACGTATGGCCATGACCGCAGGGATTGGTCTACCGACTCTTCGGGCGAATATCTCTGAGAGTCTTTTATCAATATATGATCTATTAGATTGGTTTCAGTAAGTTCTGGTACTTTTTTCAGTACATTCTCTGTAGTAATTAATAATATCTTTCCCTTTCTGGCTATTATTTCTCTTGCATTTACTAGTGTTTTATCGACATAAGGATCATCAGGAGCTATTATGATTGAATATACATTGCTATCAATCATCGCAATCGGTCCGTGCTTTATTTCGCCAGATGGATAGCCCTCGGCACTTATATAAGTCAATTCCTTCATTTTTAGAGCGCCTTCTAAGGCGATTGGGTAGCTTCCGCCACGCCCTAAATACAAAAGTCTCGTTCTATCTTTTATCTTTTCCGATAGAGCTTTTATCAAGAATTCATCATTTATAATCGCGTGCATTGTGCTCGTAATACCTTCTATACTAAGCTTACTTTTCGGGATGGCAAGAAGGAGCATTGCCATCGTTTGCGCAATGAAGGACTTCGTTGAGGCAACACCTATCTCGAATCCAGCCCAAGTTTGTATGCACTCATCGGCTTCCCGCGCCAAGGAGCTGCCCTCAACATTAATGATGGATAATGTCTTGAAGCCCAAGGTCTTCACTTTCCTCATCGCGGATAGAGTATCGATTGTCTCTCCAGACTGACTAATGAATATATAGAGTGTATCCTTTGACAACACTGGATCCCTATATCTAAATTCAGATGCAATTTCAACGTCAGTATGAATGCCAGCTAATTTCTCTATCCAGTATTTGGCCAATAGCCCAGCGTGATATGAAGTTCCGCATGCTATGATGTAAATACTTCTGTAATCAGTAATCTTAATATTACATTTAAACTTACTGAATACTCTCCTGGCGATAAGGGGCTCCTCAAAGATCTCCTTCAGCATAAAGTCTTCAAACCCGTTTTTGGTAACATCATGTAGAGAAACATTATTACGGATTTTCTTTTTCTCAATAATCTTCAGATCGGAGTTTAGGGTCCTATGTTGGAGTACATCCCGTCTTTCACAGATCACAAAATCTCCCTCATCGAGGTAGGTAATATCTGCGCATAGGGAGGATAATGCGACGGCATCAGATGCGATATAGAACCTCTGGCAATCAGGGCTCATTCCAATGGCCATTGGAGCCCCCTTTTTCGATCCGATTATTACGTCTGGATAATCTTCATGAATCGCAACTATAGCAAACGATCCATTCAACCGGAATATAGATTCTTGGAACGCGGTTATAAAATCATTGCACCTCATCAGATTGTAAGAAATTAACTTGGCTACGACTTCGGAGTCAGTGGACCCTTCAAAAACGAATCCTTCTTTTAACAGAATTTCCTTTAATGAATCGTAATTTTCGATGATTCCATTGTGAACTATGGCGCCTCCATCGGATGTGAGTGGGTGAGCATTCTGTACGCTAACTTCACCGTGAGTTGCCCACCGTGTGTGCCCTATCCCGATCCTGCAGGATGTTTCCTCATCTTCTGCGCCAAGTAATTTCTTGAGATTTCCAATTTTTCCTACAGTTTTTTGAATGTGCAATTTGGAATTTTCATCTATATACGCAACTCCGGCCGAATCATACCCCCTATATTCCAGTCTTGAAAGGGCACTCACGAGATCACGTATAATACCATCATTGATGCTTAGGACCGAAACAATACCGCACATACATAATTTCAAAAAACAACGCCTATTAATAGCATCCGATTATGACATAAAAAAATTAATTTATCAGGCGCCATGATGTGCAAATAATAAATCTTAATAGTAAGATGCAATAATCATTTTTTACTCAAATTAATTCTAATTTAATAAATTCTTGATAGTTTCATTATATATTTACAATAGTAATACTTAATTAGATATGTATTACTATCGCACTACGGGGAGAAAATTATGAAAAGAACTCTACACATCGTTTCATTATCCACAGCACTGTATCAATTTCACGTATTACCAGGATCGGCTTCTGAAACGTCTCAAGCTCAATCTATTCAATTAGATACATCACAGCAACAATTACAGTCATCAAGGAATTTAACTGATCAATTATCTATAGCGGAAGAACCAGATACATCTGGTGTTTGTGAATGCGATGAAGCGCCAATCCCAAATTTGTTGCTAGATAAGTTAAACATTCTGTCTGTTAGTGATGCAAAAAAAATGGGGTTAGCAACTAAAGCGTTAGGTAAGGATGAAGCAACCCTGGGAGATGCATTTTATGAAGGGTATGAAACAGCGGTAAGATTGGCTAGAGTCTCCGTGAAATCAGAGTATGATCGATTGGTTCTTTACCCAACCAATGATGATGATAAACTTGTTGAAGGAATGATCGGAGAATGTGCGGCACATACGGCTTATTCAGTATATAGAAGGGACGAAGATATAAAAGCCTTTGCGTGGTTAGCTGGTTTTTACAATTATCAAAATAGTCTCAATCGTAGATTAAGTAATTTGCATTTGACGTTAAGAGAAAAAGAACTCAGAAAGCTTCCACGTTTTCATATGAAGCCAGTGCACAGATGCGATTCACCCGTGCCTAAGCCGTCCAGTTTCAGCCCAATTCCGTGGTTATTGGTGGGTGGACTGGTGGGTGCCTGGGGAGCATTTGCACTCTATAAATACTATCACCTAAACGATGCTCTCTGTATTGAGTGAATCACGCATCCTTTGCTTTAAATATTGTAAGTTGGTTAAGACCGCGCCGTAACCTTACTTTTCTCTGAAACTACGAGATGATGTATGCTATTAATTTCTATAAACGGAATATGTTGATAACTCTAACGAGTTACCAACGATATTTCCGTTCTCAACAATAACCTTTTTATTTCATATATATCTGAACGTGGACAAATGATGTCTGCCGAACGGATACAGTGATTGTGAGTTTCATCATTTTGTTATATCCTTTCTGAGATTTAAACTTCTGATAAGCTAACTTGATAGTTCGAAATTCGTGCCATAGTAGTAATACTAAGTATAAAATAATCATATTTTTGATCGGTATTTTATGCGCGATTTTTTTGGATAATGTATCCTCTCAAGAATCGCGTGAGTTCTCAACGAGCCAATTGCCGTTATCAAATGTTCTCTTAAAGTTCTTTCCGAATCTCAAATCGAAATCGTTCGTAGTAGCCAGTCTCGAGTCCAGGTTGATTTTACATGAAAAGAATCCCTTAACAATAGTTTCGGGCAGATATACGTTCGATCTGTGTACTGGAGCTAATATACAACGGCTACAGGAACGCAAAATTCAGTTTTATTATGATCAAAATACTGGGGACAGTTGTGTATTTTACTATAGAAATAAAAATTCATGTGTATTTATCTGCGCATTGAGTGGTGCAAGTTCTCAGGAAGCATTGCTGGCGGATATGAAGCTATTATCGAAGTGGTTGGATCAGTTTTTTATATATAAAATACTACAACAGCAAGAACTCGTGTCACAAATCCCAGTATTCTACGGAATGGATTCTCGATTAGAAATCAGGATACCTGAGAATCATAAGATTCTACTATCCGAAAGGCACAATAACAATGTGACGAGAATTTTTAGATATAGGACGGCGCTGGCTGCCCCGGTTCAGGCTGGAGATATCGTAGGATGGGTATTCTATAAGAGTGTCATTTTTCAAAATCCCACTATCAAGGAAATTAGATCTGATCGTAACATCGAGAAAGCAAACTGGCTGTGTGTCCTCCTCGATTCTGCGATGTATTTAATTTTCGGGAGACCGTTTAAGGTATGAGATCTCTTGTTATGTACTCATTCGTTAGGTAGTGGTGTTAACGGATAGCAGGAGTATATGTATCAACAAATATTACATTTTCGTGGGAAATATTTCTTGAAGAATTAACGAATTTTTAATGTTTTTATGCTATTTTCTTATACACCATCCCAAACCCCCACCCACCCGGGGCCGTCCTGGCTCTTCAGCTTGTATCTTGTATTCATTCAAGATACACATGAGTGTATCATAAATTGTTTAATAAAACGTTAACAGAGCATAAATTTCATGAAGATATAAATCCAACAACATCAATAATGTGATAGGTTCATCTACAAATTAAAATTGGTATACTAGGCCCTGTTAGGGAAAATTGAGTCACCTCAATAATATGAAAAAAGAAGCTATATACCACCATGAAATATAAGAAGAAGCTGTTTTATCATATCTAGTACATACTCTTCTGAAA
>JAISBP010000013.1 GCA_031266135.1 Holosporales bacterium
AATATATACAGCCATAAATATTTCTTTTCTGCACAAAAATATTTTCTGAAAACTAACGAATTCTTAATGTTTTTATGCTATTTTCTTATACACCATCCCAAACCCCCACCCACCCGGGGCCGTCCGGGTTCCTCGTCTTGTATCTTGTATTCATTCAAGATACACTTTAGTGTATCACAATTTGTTTAATAAAACGTTAATAGAGCATAATTTTCATGAAGATATAAATCCAACAATATCAATGAGGTAATTGCTGCACTTACGAAGTCAAATGATTGTGGAATATAGTCAAGAGTGAGGATACGGCACACCAAATTCCAATATTCCAATTGGGAGCGTCCGTGTAACCCGCATTGTGATGCTAATACCAAATCCCGAAGTGGCTGATGCTTTTATTGCAATACTTTTCATGAAGTCTCTATTTAACTGGAACTGAAACCATCCAGATTGAGCTGGAGGTGACGCATTCTTCTTAATATTTGCTATTTTGATGTCTACAATTGGCCCCAGTTTTGCCTCTATCTGCCTGTTGCAGTGTGCGGCAACGAGGACCATGGCTGGAAGGATCGTTTGGTCATACTGATAATGGAAGACTGATGCCTCATTAATTATGTATGTGCCACCATCTTTATGATACTCCATCAGGCCGTATTGTGTGACATCCGACAACTGGCCTACACGTATGCCGTACCTAGTTGCTTTCCAGTGATTCAATGGTTTGAATTTTGCAATTATTACTGAATCAGGTCCAAAATCTTTCCTCCATTGTTCGAGTTTATTGCCTATACCTTGGAATAACTCTTCCGATACTGGTATTCCTGCTTGCCGGAAAGTAAACATAAGACATGGATCTTTTTCAACTTGTTTCAACATTTTTTTTGGGGACTGTTGCCAGAATTCATTCCCAGGCGCTTTAAAATGCATGGCGGCTCCTACACGACCTTATCGTATTCAAAAAACAAAAATATGCTATTAGGAGGTTTGTTATAAAACAATTTATCATCTCAATTAATATTGAAGAAGCCGTGTATCTATATGTTATACAGTAAAATTTAATAAGTTATTAAATAGACTTCCTCCATAAATTCTGAGAATGAGGCTTGTATATACCATAGAAAATTATTACCACGATAGTTAAGTATCTCAGTATAATTATTATAGATCTCTACTGATTCTATAAGCCCAGTGTTCAAGGCTTTAATTACGTCATTTGTCCTCTTGCTTGGTATTTGTTTTTCTCTTTACGAAACCAGTAATGTTGCTGATCATTCGATATTCTTTACTAGGGACGAAAATATTTATGATGTCATTAAGAAAGATAAATCCTTTAAGGTGGGATTACTATTCTTCATTGCGAATTCTATCGACTATATTAGGAGAAGGATGCAGACAGGCGAGTATATAGTACATTATAATGAAACGGCCATTTCTGTTCTTCAAAAAGTTTTTAACGGCAATAATATTACTCATAAGATCACGATTCCTGAAGGATTGACAACTCAAATGATCGTAGAGATTTTAAATAAAAATGATTTATTGATGGGGGAAATAAAGGAGATTCCGGAAGAGGGCTCAATAATGCCGAGTACTTATTTCTATAAGTTTCATGATACAAAAGAGTCAATCATCATAAAGATGAAGAATCAAATGACTCAAATAATCTCAAGAATACAGAGGCAGAATAGTACTAATCTTAGTATGAAGGAAATTTTAATTCTAGCTTCGATCATCGAAAAAGAAGTAAAGCTTGAAGAAGAACTTGAGTTGGTGTCGTCCGTCTTTCATAATAGACTTCGGAAAAAAATGAGGCTGCAGAGTTGCCCAACGGTTATTTATTCGATTTCTAATGGATACGGTAAAATCAACAGAAAACTAACGAAGGAAGATACTTCATTCAAAGGCCCGTTCAATACGTATCGTGTAGCAGGTCTCCCACCGACGCCGATATGCTGCCCCGGAGAAAAGGCGATTAATGCTGCTATGAATCCCAAACATACTAATTTCCTTTATTTTGTATTATCACCTGACTATAAACATCATTACTTTTCTATCGACTATAAAACTCACAATAAACGTAAGAAAGCCATTGCTAATACTACGAATAGCAATTAATCACGATATACACTTTCCACGTTGTAATAGGCGCTGTGAATGTATTTTAGTAAGTTACTAAAGTTAATCAAAACATCGTATAATCAATCATTAATAACATGTTCTTCTAAATTAGAAGTACAGAATAGGGTGAGAAAAAGCTTTTTATGAGGTTTAATACTATATTCATAATAGGCCCAGAGGATTCCATAATAATCCCCCGGGATACTGTGTAAATATTTACTTCGTGTCTGGCTCATCCTTCTGATCTGATGGCTCGGAATCAGTGCTACCCTTATCGGATGGCACGGGCTGATCAGCTGATGCCGGTTCCCCAGACATTGGCGCTGACTGATCAAGACGGGCTTGCGTTTTTGCAAGCTGCTCTTTTAGATTAGCTAGTTCCTGATCTTTGGCTGATAATTGGGTTTGTAGGGTTTTCAAATCAGTTGGCGGTGCCGCAAAGGACATATCCAGTTTGCTCGGCTGGTGTTGAGCCCTAGCCAATTCCTCAGCGAAAACTAATGAAAGAGTTCCTGGAGTTTGACCTCTCAGAGCAGTCCATCGGGTGCTAACCTCTTGCAGAGTCGTGCCGAATAGACCATAATCGGATCCAAGGTCAAACCCCAATGATCCGTATTGACACAGAATGAATTGAAACATTTCCGGCATATCCCTGAACTGGAACGTGTTATGATACCAACTCTTTGGATCTCCAAGTGGAACGGAGACCTTAGCGATTTGAGTTGCTGCATCTTGAGGGATACCTGGTATCGTTATCCTAAGGAATTCTGCCAACTCTGGAATATAAGTGGAAGGCGTGTTGTACCGGATCTGAAATTCCCTGGTACCGAAAGAGCCATCGGCTCCTTCCAGGAATTTAGGAAGCTTATCTTTGAGTTGGTCCCAGTTAGCCTGGCACACTTTCACAAAACGCCTTATCAAACCATTAACGGTTCCGCTTGGATCTGACGAATTGAGGAAATCTGGACCAGTTGCCCTAAGTAAGTCGCGTAGACTCTCTGCTACTTCCTGTACGGCAGTCCCGTTATTTCCTTGCAACGATTCTACCAAGCTTGCAATTTCTCCTGAATATTTGGCATTTGCTTCGCCTGGCCTGCTCATTAACCCTCTGATACCACATACCACAGCGATCAAACCAGATGGCAGTGCTTTCCTGAGATGCTTTAACTGCGTTTCGACGTGAACCATTGGCTGATTGCGAGAAGAAATAATTGATATTACGAATTGGTCTTCCGGATCCATATAAGCACCAGCTAAAAGACTTGGCGCCCCTGGCAATGCGACACCCCTAAGCGGGTCGAAACATGATGAACCTAGTTGTGGTAAGCCAGCGCCCCCGCCTGGCCGGGGCAAAAGGCTTGAAAAGTATGGGACGATACCAAACCCAGATCCTTGAAGATATGGATCAATAGAACATCCCTGTCTGCCACTCATCAGCACTTCTGGTGCGCAATACATCTGATGGGGAGCAGGTGTAATGGTAATGGGAAATAGAGTAGCATAGCTTGTACCCAAACTTGCATTCGCGGCATTTAGCATGGCAGCTCCAGCGATGATTGTCAGTGCCCTTTGATAGTACTTCATTTTTACTTTCATTATTTTTTCTCCTGAAATTGAAAAATCTCTGAATACTTCTACGATTATTCACATAGCGATACTTATACTCCATTTTGTACGATGATGTCAATAGATCTTTTTCGCCACATTCAGAATCAGAATTAAAGGAACGGTAATCGTTCCTTTATCATATGTTATCCGTTCGATTCAGACCATTCTCGGTATGCTTCGGTTCCTGCATCGTGGACACCTTGCGTTGTTAGTTGTTGACCGGCTTGTATCATGTCTCTTAATTTCCGGAATGTGGATACAGTTACTTCCGCAGGGAAGTTGTGTTGATTAAATTCAGCTCCTCTGCTTTCGAATCCTTCCCCGTGTCCTCCTCCTTCTACCAGAACCATCACTTCCGCAAATCTACAGTACCACTGCTTCCATTCTGCTTCTGCCCAGTTTTCCTGAGTAGTTATTGCTCGTCCTATATTGACTACCTCGTCCTGGCCAACCATATCCAAATCTGGGAATTTCGCCCTTACCTGTTCCATTATACTGTCAGTAGTTTCGACTTGAGCTGCTGCTGAAGATTCGCTCACACAGTCGATCACTATGCTGCTTATAAGAACTGTCATCGCGGCTATAGCGATTCTCGCCAGTCTTTTGCTATTCATACTGATTTCTCCACAAACTTTAGGATCGGTCATTCCTACACGAAGGACCGTATTTGTTGGTCCATGGTATTTGAAGTATCTGACATTGTCAATCCTAATTATTCGGTGAGATCTTATGAATAGACTACCGTTTACTTCAAATATATACATCATGCTCCCCCAAAAGAAAAAGGAACTTGGATCATTTTTGAATGCTTTAGTTA
Organism: Holosporales bacterium; assembly: GCA_031266135.1. Classification (GTDB taxonomy): domain Bacteria; phylum Pseudomonadota; class Alphaproteobacteria; order RUG11792; family RUG11792; genus JAIRNI01. Next base: position 4,541 of record JAISBP010000013.1, read on the forward strand.
GCTAGCTTGATTTTTTGATTGTTGTGGATTATGTTTTCGTAAGTAGCTCAATGAGTTAGTAAATACTGATTAGTGAATGCAACGAACAATACTCACGAGAAGATAAGAGAAAATTCGATTGGGTACATCTTTATTGGATTGTTACTATTATGTCTCTCAGCATTATTTACGATATCGCTGATTTCCTACACATCATCTGATGTAGCCCTCTTCTCATTCAGCCTGACGCAGAATCTGAATTGGTTAGACGATATCGGGGCATTTTCAGCAGATTTCCTTCTGCAATCATTCGGGTTATTTGCTTATCCATTAATATTCCTAATTTTTATTTGGAGTTTATGCTTCATGACCGGGAAAATTCAACGTATCAAACACAGATACTGCGTTTTCCTCGCCTTCACGCTGATGGGGTGCATCGTCTTCAACGTCGCATCTTCCAATTCTTTTTTCGCGAATATTATGAGGGATAATATCAAGGCTGACTACTACGCCGGTGGATTCGTCGGATATTCATTATCCAAAATTATATTTGTGAATATACTGGGACAATACGTATGGAATAAATGGATTTTCACAGGGATATTTATAGTTTGGTTATTCATTACAAAAGAAGCCTTCTTCATAAATTTTGGCTCGATATTCGAGAAGGTATCACTACTATTCGGAAATATAACACAGAATATTGCACAGAGAAAGAGGAATAAATTAGATAACGGCGACGCCGTGTGGACTAGTCAGGTCCGTACATACGATCCCGGTCATGAAGATGGGAAATACACGACGCCATCTGACGAGCTCCAGGCTACAGATAATGATCACATGGCAAAATATGTGGATATCTCCGGCATCGTCGTTGGGGGAGGTGAATATACCATTCCCCACATCGATCTCCTGGATAAGTATAATCAAAATGAACATCGCCAAGACGATAAGAAGATAGCGAGTCTTTCGAGTGAATTGAAGAATGTTCTGGAGGAATTCGGGGTTAAAGGTGAAATATTGAACGTCAGGCAAGGCCCCGTTGTCACGATGTTCGAGTTTCGGCCGAGTCCCGGGATTAAGACCTCCCGCGTCATAAGCCTGAGTGATGATATAGCCCGCTCGATGAGTGCAGTATCCGCCAGGATTTCCACGCTCCCAGGACAGAATGCGATAGGTATCGAGCTCCCCAATAAGCACCGGCAAACCGTCTATCTAAGGGAGATCATCTCCTCAGATATCTTCAGGGATTTTACGGGGGGTATTCCCCTCATCCTGGGGAAGGATATTAGCGGGAATCCGATTCTGGCGGACCTCGCCAAGATGCCGCACCTCCTCGTGGCCGGGACGACGGGATCCGGTAAGTCGGTCTCCATCAACGACATGATCTTGTCGATTTTATTCAAGTTCTCGCCAAAGGACTGCAAGTTGATCATGATCGACCCCAAGATGCTCGAATTATCGGTGTACGATGAGATACCGCATCTATTGACCCCAGTCGTCACAGATCACAAGAAGGCCGTCTTCGCACTGAAATGGGCCGTGACCGAAATGGAGAGTAGGTATCGGATGATGTCCAAGCTTGGAGTTCGCAACATCGATGGATTCAACAAGAAGCTGGTGGAATCCAGGGAGAAGGGAGACATGTTGGTCCGGAAGGTTCAGACCGGATTCGATCAGGAGACGGGGCGCCCGATCTTCGAAACGCAGCAGCTGGATTTTGAACCGATGCCGTATATAGTGGTTATAGTGGATGAGATGGCGGACCTCATGCTGGTGGCCGGGAAGGATGTCGAGGCCGCGATCCAGAGACTAGCCCAGATGGCGAGAGCCGCCGGAATACACCTCATCATGGCGACGCAGAGGCCATCGGTCGATGTGATCACCGGGACGATCAAGGCCAATTTCCCGACACGGATTAGCTTCCAGGTGACCTCCAAGATCGATAGCCGAACCATCCTGGGGGAGCAGGGTGCTGAGCAACTCTTGGGTCAGGGAGATATGCTGTATATGTCCGGTGCCGGACGGATCCTACGGATTCATGGGCCCTTCGTGAAGGATAATGAGGTCGAACGGATAGTTTCGTATATAAAGGGACAGTGTGAACCTGAATACGTCGACGTCATCAGTGAACCGTTCCAGGATGATTCGAAGATGGGGTCCGATAAGGGGAATGCTGGAGATGAGTTATATCAGAAGGCTCTGGAAATAGTGATGGCCGATCGAAAGGTATCGATCAGCTACATCCAGAGGAAGCTCCAGATAGGATACAATCGGGCCGCTAGAATTATAGAGGAAATGGAAGGGAAGGGTATAGTATCAGTCCAGGACCACACCGGTAAGCGAAAGATACTGGTATGAGCTTATAGAAGCCGAGACTCGAATCCTCACGTACGTTTCAAATACGCTGAGGGTCCGGCTCTTGAAATATCTTTCGAAGAAATATTACTTAAAACACAACTTCAGGATCGTTATCTTCTGTATCAATATCTGGTAATAATTTACGTTCATCGTGACTAAATTCTTCTGTCTGATTTTGATCATCTTCAAGGTCTATCTGAAATTGTTCAGAAGCGTCTGTACCTAATTCATTTTCCTTACTTGACGAAGTTTCTGACTTAGGTGCTTCATTTTGCTGTTGTGTTGAAATCCTTGGCGCTGATATAAATTGCGTTTGCTGAGGGGCGCCGAATGTCTGTTGTCCTGCTAATATCTGCGAACCATACTGCATCATCATAGGTTGAAATTGCGCTGCAGTACCGTACTGCATCATAGGTGGCATTTGTGCTGCTGGGCCATATTGCATCATAGGTTGAAATTGCGCTACTGTACCATCCTGTAACTGAATGAATTGTGGGAATTGCGCTGCAGTACCGTACTGCATCATAGGTTGCGGTGTCATAGATTGCTGGCGTTTATGATTTTTAATAAGTGGTCGTACAGTTGGAATTACTCTAGCGTTGTATGGTAGTTCATCGATTACCTTACCGCTTACTAGTTCTGTATCAGGAGAAAATGTCGATGGTTGTAACGATTCATTTTGGGATGATTCACCTTCCTCTGCATTCGTTGAAGCTTCGGAGTCAGGTTGCAATTCCGAATCTTGAGGAGCGTCATCTTGAGATTGTTCTGAGGCGTCTGTTGCCGGCTCATCTTCCGCTTCTTGAGGAGGAGCGTCTGAAGATGCTTTAGGATTTGGCGCTACTTTAGCACTAGCTGCTAGCATTTGGCGGACTTCCTGAAAATCTTCACTTAAGCTTTGATCATCTAGCATAAAGTCCATATTGAAGTTCTTTTTGGCACTCATATTAAAGTCTGAAACCGCTCTATTATTACTCTTTATGAGGAATCCAATAAGAGATTCCATAATACATTGAGCATTACTCAATCTTCCTCCATTTTTAGGTGGGAAAATGGTTTCGACGGCAGATTTAATAAGATTAAATTGTTTACTTTTGCTTCTTTTTTTCCCCAATGGCCAATTATTTGGTATTGTTACCTTCACGTTTATTGTAACGAATTGAAATCCATTGGCTGTTGGTGTTACAGAGCAATTGCAAAGTGTTATGGGGGATTTGCATTGAGTTACTTCTGATGAGAAATTTATCATAAACAAGTGTTGCTTAAGAACTGGGTGTTTCAATAAAGCGGAAATAGACGAGCCACCTCCTTCTACTGTTGGACAATCAATGCTGGTAAATTTGATTCGTGCCGCTTCTTTACTTATTTTTTTAAGATATCCTCGTGATGGTTCTGCGGTTATAGCAAAGAGCTCATGTGCAGATTCAAAGAATTCGGAGATTCCCCATTTGAGGTAATTAGCAGCGGCATCAGCGTCTCTGTCGCCAATTGCATTTGTTACTAATTCTAAAATACTTTCACTCGTTGAATTAGAAATAAGTTCAAGCCGAGTTTTTAAATCTCCAGTTGACAGATGTCCAAATAATTTTATGATAAACGAATTTTTACCTATTGTAAGGGAATCATACTCAGGTCCACTACTATGCGATTCCGGCTTATGTATAGGCTCTTTGCCAAAATAAGCGGATGCTGCTCCAGTAGCAAAATCTGCTGTCGACCCTAGGCATCCAAGAATTCTTTTATCTGGTAACGGCCTACTTTTTGCATGACTTAATCCTTCCATTAACGTTACTAGATCAGCGTCTGTGGCAACAGCGCTAGCTACTAGTGATCCAGTTCCACTACCCAAGCAACCATCTGTAAAAAAGCTTAATGGGTACCCTGTTTCGTTCCCGGTCCCGCCTTGATTAAGTCGTTCACGCATAAAGTGAAAGAAGTAGGCAGCACTATACGCGGAATATACTCCATCCGCACTCATGTTAAATATAACATCAGTGATATCGGTATTCCGGGATCTTCCAACTTGAGTCGATATTTCCTGCATCACTCGTAGAAGTCGATCTATGGTTATTCCGCGATGTGCATTGTGAAATGCCTTAACTCGATTACCTCCATCGGCAAGCCGATCTTCTAGCTCTGCTTGATCAGTAGCGAATCCTACTCCGCAGTGGATACTAGCTACTAGAGTAGTAAAAAATGTTAGAGCTTTGTTGATTGGTTTCATAAAGCCCCCAATAAAAAACTTAGCCTTGTAAATATAGCCTAAGTAAAAAACGTTAATAATGTGTTAACAATAGTTAAAAGAAAAGTTAATTTGCTCTCATTTTATTTATAGAAGATATTCAAATAAATGATGTAAGCAAATAAAGATAAAATTTCATTGAGGACATTACAAAGAGTTACAAATAATACCTTTGTAAAAATAAAAAATAAAATTAACTTATATTTAATAAAGATTTATTAGAATAGATTTGGAGAAATTCTTAAAGAGAAAAAATATGAACATGAGAAAATTCACATTTGTTGCCTGTATTCTGGCACTTGGGATAAATAATTCTATCGGAGCTCAAAAACACACATTCCCCTACGCGACGCATATAGAGTCCATCCGGGATATGTCCCTGGATCAGGTAAAGCAACTTACGAATGGTGATCCTGTTGTCCGAGAATCGATGATTAAGACATATGGCGATTGGCCAAGGGACGTTGGAGAAGATAAATGGAAGGAATACTTTGCAATCTTGACCACTACAGCTGGAACCGAAAACTTGCTGTGGAATGTTAAGATTGAGCCAGGGTACTGGAGCAATCACCGGTTAGGCCTTCGTCACGATCCAGATAACGACGCCAATAGGTTTGTAGTCGGGTGTTACGAAACCAATGATCTTTCTTTAGATACGGCCTATTCCTTCGGTGCGAAGAAGATTGGCGAGGAAGTTTATGATGAGGTTACGGGATTGCCCATAAGGAGACCGGTAATTTTATGGATTCAAGCAGCAGCATGTGCCATGATAAACAAAGAGTTGAATCAAGAGTATCCGTTACCTCAATTATATCCTGACGATGAGGTCCCTGAAGTGAAGGATGATGATCTTGAAGTTCCTGAAGTGGAGAGTGCTGATCTTGAAGATAATACGGTTCAAAAAGTTGTTGCTTCAGTATCTTCGTGCTGGCCATTGTATGGATTGTCCATAGTTTCCGGCCTTGGAGCATGTGGAGCAGTTTATCAGTATTACCACACTACAGATCCAGCCTATAAAAATATGTGGTTAGGAATTGCGGCTCTTTCCGGAATAACATGTGCTGGTAGCGCATACTATGCTATGTCTAGGAGAAGTGGTGATGATGAGGCTCCTTCTATCGTCGAAGAGCGGTCATGCTTATAGCATCAGAAAGAAAATCGAATTATGGAAGCCATTATCAATGATCACAATAGACATCTTTTCAAAACCTTCAGAATCAGATCTTATGGAAGGAGATCCGACACGAAGAACCGGAGTGCCCGTGGCTAGACGCAGCAGAAGACTGGTTGTGGAGAGTTTGGGAAGAGGTCTATTGTCTAGGTTCGAAAGAGATCTATTATATCTTTACTCGGATGGTCTGTCAATCTAATTATTCGGCAATATAACCAGATAATTATATGCGCTTGTAGGAGTATATTTTATCCAGTAGATCTCTTTCCAAACTGCGACTTCATGGTCTTTTGTACGTCAGATCCACTGCTCAAATCCTCATGGATTCTTTGTTTGGAAAGAACTCTATTAAACTTCACACCGTGGATGGATTCTATTCTCCGACTATTCTCTATCGATATATTCTTCTTATATTTCGTTTCTATTTCAATTTTCTTCCCATTGCCTTTTTGCACAATAAATGAAATCTCGTTTTCACCGTCCTCTATATTTTCGATATTCCTATAGAGGGCATCGACATCTGCATCTTCGTCGAGATACAAAAAGATTTTCTGCCTTTTTATTAGTGTCTCAACATTCTGAATATTTATGGCGAGTAGTTTATCGTTACCAGTCTCCGGCTTCCGTGTGATATCGATAACGAGAGGAGTCCCCACCTTCAAGATTGAGCTATTCTTCGCATAGAGATCCGGGAAGACAGTAATCTCATACGTATTATCGGTATCCGATATCGTTAGGAACGCGTATTTTTGATCGTTTTTCGAGAGTTTATCTTTCCTGGACAGTAACACCCCAGCGACCGTCATATTCTCGGATGCCTTTGCGAAATCTCGACTCCGCGTGATATTAAACCTAGTCAGATGTTCCCAATAGGCCTCCATTGGGTGAGAACTCAGGTAAAATCCTATGGCCTTACGTTCCAGCTCGAGTTTCTCGATGAGACTATATTCCGGAACATCTCGTAATTGATCCTCGGACATTACGTCCGTATCGCCGAATAAAGATTTCTGCTTTGATTCGGCCTTTTTGGAACGTGACAACAGGAGATCAGCAGATTCCAGCAATTGGCGTCGATTGTGATTCAGTGTATCGAATGCACCTGACAATATCAGGGCTTCAATATGGCGAATAGACAGCCCTATATGCTGAGTACGTTTAAAAAATTCAAAGATTCCTTTAAAGGGACCTCGCGCCTCCCTTTCCCGCACAACTTCACTCATGATCGTGGTACTACAGCCTTTGAGGCTGCCGAGGGCGTATCTTATCGCCCCATTTTCTATCGTAAAATACTCTGTGGATTCATTGATATCTGGGCCCAGAGTGGTGATCCCAGCCTCCCTAGCATCCTGTACGAAGATCGATATCTTATCGACGTTCCCTATATCGAGATTCATGACCGCTATATAGAACTCATTCCTGAAGTTTGCCTTGAGGAATGCGGTCTGATACGCCAGGAGTGCATACGGTGCCGCGTGCGACCTATTAAATCCATAGCTAGCGAATTTCTCCATGAGGGCGAAGGTCTGCTGCGCAATATCCCGGGGGATCCCCTTAGCCACGGCTCCCGATATGAATATCTCACGATTCCGTTCCATTTCCTCGCGGATCTTCTTGCCCATCGCGCGACGCAGTATATCGGCTGCGGCCAGTGAATACCCGCCCATCTCCTGAGCAATCTTCATGACCTGCTCCTGATAGACCATGACACCATACGTCCTCTTCAGGATGGGCTCTAGGATGGGGTGCAGGTACGTCACCTCTTCTTTCCCGTGTTTCCTGGCCAGATATTTGGGGATATCATCGATCGGTCCCGGTCTATACAGCGAAACGAGAGCTATAAGATCTTCGAGTCCATCTGGCTGCAGTTTCTGGACCACGTCCTTCATCCCCGAGCTTTCCAGCTGGAATACACCGACGACGTCTACGGAACACAGCATATCAAGCGTCGCCTTATCTTCGAGATCTATTTTCGCTATATCTATATCGATCCCACGATACTTCCTGATATTGTCACAGGCATGCCGTATGAGAGTCAGCGTCTTGAGGCCAAGGAAATCGAATTTAACGAGGCCGGCGCTCTCCACAAACTTCATATTAAATTGCGTGATGGCGAGGTCCGATTCACCGTCCGAATATAGGGGCGCCATTTCGTCGACGTCCTCGTTGCTGATGACGACTCCGGCCGCATGGGTCGATGCATGACGGTATAATCCCTCGAGCTGTAGGGCCGTATTAATCAGGAAAGCGACGGTATCGTCCTCATCCATCAGTTGCCTAAATTGAGGCTCTATCTCGATGGCCTGAGCTAAATCCACTGGAGAGGACGGATTATGAGGCACAAGTTTCGATATTTTATCTACCTGCCCATATGGCATCTGGATAACACGCCCAACGTCACGGATGACGGCCCGGGCTTGCAGTGTTCCCAATGCTATAATGTGGGCCACCTTCTTCTCGCCGTACTTGTCTTTGACGTATCTAATGACTTCATCACGCCTTTCCTGACAGAAATCGATATCAAAATCCGGCATCGAAACCCTATCGGGATTTAAAAACCTTTCGAAGAGGAGGGTGTATTTAACGGGGTCGAGATCGGTTATCAGGATCGACCAGGCGACGACTGAGCCAGCGCCAGATCCCCGTCCCGGTCCAACCGGGATCCCCTGATCCTTAGCCCACCTAACGAAATCAGAGACGATGAGGAAGTATCCACTGAATCCCATGTTCTTAATGACGGAGAACTCATATTCTAGTCTCTTAAAATACTCGGCCTCTATTTCTTCTTTGGGGGTATTCTTATTCGAATCATATAGGAATACTTCTTCTTCCAGGCGTTTGTGAAGTCCGTGTCGTGCCATCTCTTCAAGTAGAGAATCTTCATCTTTCCCAGAATTATCCCCAAATCTCGGAAGAATAGGATTCTTTTTGACGGGCATAAAACTGCATCGTTTAGCTATTAGTGCTGTATTATGAAATGCCTCCTTAATATCCGAGAAAATATGGAACATCTCATGCGAGGACTTAACGTAATGCTCCGGTGATACCCGCCGCCTATCCTTGGTCGTGATATACACCCCATCCGCAATGCATAGCAACGCGTCATGGGCCTTATGCATAGACTTCTCCAGGAAGAACACGTCATTCGTGGCCACGAGCGGAACGTTATTCTGCATAGCAAATTCTATGAAGAATGGCTCCGTTTGCTTTTCTATAGGCTCATCAGTCCGGGATAACTCGATATAAAAATTGGGACCAAAGATGGAGGACATATCCTTCAGGAATGAAGTGGCACCCTCGTGGTCACCATCAACGAACATGGAGCCCGCTGGTCCACGAGCCCCTCCACTTAAAACGATTAGTCCATCCCTATAGTTACGCAAGTTATCCAGAGTTATGAATTTGCCTGTATTCTGATTTTCAATATAGAAACACGTCATAAGCTTCAACAGATTCTTATATCCTCGTTCGTTTTGGGCGAGGCAAATAATCGGAGCGATAAGGTCTTTAAATCTTAGATTTATGAGGCTACCGGAGATTGGCTGAATTCCCTTATCCGCACATTTAAGCGAGAATTCCAGGGCTCCGAACATGTTGTTGGTATCAGTGATGGCGATGGCCGGCATATCCAGAGAGACACACATCTTCACGAGATCTGGGATCTTGATGGCTCCCTCACATAGGGAATACGCCGTGTGGATTCTCAAATGAATAAATGGATTACGCTGTAAATTCATGGCTTATTAGGCTCTGTGGGGGAATTCTACCTCAACAAGATATAGAGTATAATCATTCCATTTTGGAAATACACCCATTACCTTTGTAAGATCTAAATCACTTTCCTGTGCTTATGGATGGAATTATGAGGCGGTTTCAGATGGAGTATATCGGAGCCGGCCGCGCGGCATCTGATCCGTCTCGAAGTATATGAACGTTAACTCTCAAACAAAACCTTGATTATACTCCTCTAAATCCATTACAATATGCATCATTACAAGAAAACAATTTTCGTCTTTTAAGGAGACAACAGTATGAGGTCAATAAAACGAATCGGGAAGACGGCGGTCTGGGCTTTAGGTTTAGCTGCAATCGTGATCCTGAACGCAAGAGCAAGTGAGGATCCAGATGAGATAGACAATGCTTCCTACGCGATAGTTAAACAAGCAATGGCGTTGAACGGGCTCTTCTCTTCCTATGCAATGGAAGGCCTGTGAGTTTCAGTTGCGCCTGCAGATTCATTGTGGGGTAGTATCCTGAGAGTAGTAGAAATAGCCCAAGCAGGTATTCCCGGCACAACCGGAGAAGCGCCGGTATGTCAAGTACTGTGGCAGAGCTGGAACGCAGAACCAGCCAATCAAGTGCTCAGAGCCATTTTCCAAAATCCAGAAATGTCGCAGGTATTGGAATGGTTATCCTCCACGGTAGCAGGCGTCAGGCTGGGCCTGTTCAAAGGATCATGCACGGCGTTGAAGGCCGAGCAAGAATTGGCCAAAATAAGGACAGACCTAGGAAAAGTATACAATATCCTCGATACAATTGCACGGCCTGCAGTATTCGCCGTGCTCAACATGCCCACAGCATCCCCCACAGGGACGATCTTGTCTGAACAGGCAGATGTGCTAGAGGCCCTCCAGGCTGCCTCCGTGAACCCGGAATCGCTCATAGCAATACAGGCATGGCAGCAACTAGAGGCAAGCTTACAAGATCTGGAAGCCACGAGAAGGGAATTGGGGGTGATCGGTTCGTTCGCAATTGGCTTAATGCGCGGAGCGCCAAGCACCGATGCAGCTCCTCAACCTGATACCGAGGATACAGCTTCTTCCCCGAGCTAGATATCATTCTCCTTGCCCTCATTATACACGAAGGAGAATGGAGTTTGGGTGTTACCGCGCTTTCTCCTCAGTGTCCCACACGATTGATTTTCACTGCAAATTTGAGTGTTTGATGGTTGTTTTACCCTCAGACGTCTTGGTGAAAAAGATTTAGGATGCTTAATTTTAAGCATTCATATAGGCATCAGTATTTCCTCCATTTAAATTTATGCTCTATTAACGTTTTATTAAACAATTTATGATATCCTCTTTCCACTTCAGAAGCGCAGTATTTTTTGCATTAACAAGGCTGGATTTCAAGCATTCTTCGCGCTTAATTTTATATGATTGAAAAGTGGAACGAGTATAGTACAGGCAATCGGGTCTTAGTCACACTTATATTCTTATCAAACTTCCGCGCATCTATCCGCTGGTTATTATCTTCGATATCAGTTGGATCACAATAGCCTCCTTCCATAATTCTCAATAATCAGTGTTTTCTTCAAAAGTTCTTGAGAATGTAACCCTTCCGATTCAGCAGCCATGTCTCGACTTTTATGCAGCAGTCTTAGGGTATGATCAATCTTTTCGGCGAGAAGATTGGACAATCTCCAGAGATGGATGATAGAATCAACGAATTCGATGGAGAGATGGCCGAGCGGTTTAAGGCGCCCGCCTGGAAAGCGAGTATACGTCAAAAACGTATCGGGGGTTCGAATCCCCCTCTCTCCGCCACAAAACTGCGCCTGAACGCTAAATGTTTTGTCTACAATCCATTCAGCATCAGAATTACTGGAAGGGAATATGGCGCACGGACGCCGTGTATTTTTGCGTACACCAAGAAACTTCTTATGGAGTATTACGTAATAAGAGGCCGAACGTACACGGCATCATGCACTCCCTATATTCATATATAAAAATCGGTTTACTCTTAGATTTCCGCAACTGTACTCCTCTATTCTACCAATAAGATTTAACCAGCAGGCTAGTCGTCCCATACGAAAAATAGCGGTAGGTCATAGCCTCCTCCTTCCCATTGATCTCCCTTAGATTGACTTCGTATTCCCGCGCAAAGCTTAAATTTTTCCTCAACAAGACCCTGATACCCACCTACAAAAATATCAGGATACGTCTCTGCGATCTTACAGAGTAGGCTGACTACTTGGTATTTCGCGGACATCTCACTGTCTATATCGATACCCATATTTGCATCATTCAGCAGGGTAAATACGTGCCAGGTATAGAATTTCTGCTGTCTCTCACTTTGCATAGCGAAATTTCCTGGAAGTTCATTCGGAAAGTTACTACCTTTAGGGGGTACTCGCAGTTTTTTCGGTGTCATAATATTTATATCACGCACTTGGATCATAAATCCTTCGACAAACACTTTAGGTGTGAATTTGCTTATTGCATAAAGCGTTATTTCATTTTTATCATAAAACTCCCTTGTAACTTTACTATAAGTTGTCATTTCATTTTTACGCGATAAAAGATGCTGCAAGAGTTTATTCATGTGTTGCAATTGTTTTTTACCATCCATCTCGTTCCATCCTTCCGGCAGATATTCTGAAACAGGGAGACCATTAAAACATGGAATATCTATAAACCCTTCCTGTGACATAACATCTTCTCCCGTCGAATACGATGTTGCGGTCAGTGGTGTCTGCGCCAGCAATGCTAATGCTGTATATTTCATAAATTTATTCATAGCAATTCCTTTCTTTGAAAACCGAATACTTCTCTGAGGAGTATAATATCTATTCGTACTTAGATTGTCAACTGTATAACTGTATATTTATATTACACATCCTTCATCGAAAGCTTTATTTTATTTCTATCGTCGACACCGATTACTTTAACGCGGACTTCCTGGCCTTCATGCAGGACCGATGCCACCGTCGGAATTTTATGTTTGGCGATATTGCTGATATGCACTAGGCCCTCCTTATTCCCTATCGAAACAAAGGCCCCGAAATCGGTAATCTTCGTGACTTTCCCATCGAATATGGTCCCAATATCCGGTGGGCAACAGATGCCCTTTATATCCTCCATGGCCTCTTCGATCTTGGCCTTATCACTAGCAAATATCGTGACTATCCCGTTATCTGCAATATCAATCTTGGCGCCCGTCCTCTCGCAGATCTCCTTGATGATCTTGCCACCGGGGCCTATCAGATCCTTGATCCGATCCCGGCTGATGGCCAACGTCTCCATCCTGGGGGCATTTTCATTGAGTTCATTCTTGGCACTGGCTATGGTTTTATTCATGATACCAAGGATATGGAGACGTCCTAATTTTGCCTGCGCCAACGCATCCTTAATTATCGCATCATTAATGCTCGTGATTTTGATGTCCATCTGGAGGGCCGTTATACCACGCTCAGTGCCCGCCACCTTAAAATCCATGTCTCCCAGATGATCCTCATCCCCCATGATATCAGACAATATAACGTATTTCTCACCTTCCTTGATGAGCCCCATGGCGATTCCGGCTACGGGCGAGGTGAGTGGAACACCAGCGGCCATCATCGAGAGAGATGATCCGCAGACGGTGGCCATCGAGGATGAGCCGTTGGATTCGGTGATATCCGATACCACCCTGATGGAGTATGGGAACTTCTCCTTGGGCGGGCAGACTGGATTTATGGATCTCCATGCTAGCTTCCCGTGCCCAACCTCGCGGCGTCCGGGAGCTCCCATGCGGCCCGTTTCTCCCGTCGCATACGGTGGGAAATTATAATGCAGCATGAATCGCTCTTTCCGATCTCCCGAAATATCGTCCATTATCTGTTCGTCGGCACTAGATCCCAGGGTCGATACCACGACGGCCTGCGTTTCTCCACGAGTAAATAGCGCACTCCCATGAACCTTCGGCAAAAAATCTATTTCGCATGAAATGTCGCGGATCTGGTCGGGTCCACGTCCATCGATCCTTTTGCCGCTGGCTAGGAGGGTATTCCTCATCTCCGTTGAGAGGATACTCTCGAACAGGCCATCCAACACGACCTTCGCTTGCCGCTCTTTAAATTCTGTAAATAATTCTTCTTTCGCATTATCGAGGAGAATACTACGCTCCGCCTTATCCTTGGTATTCAATGCATCCTTTATTCTGGTGATATACAGGGACTTTATTTCCCCCAATAAATCGGAGTGAATCTCCTCGAATGGGCTGACCTGCATCCGCGACTTCCCGGCTTTCTCCGTAAATTTTTTGACCATCTCGAGGATGGGCTGGAACGACCGAAATCCAAACATAACGGCACCGAGCATGGTGTCCTCGGATAGCTCATGGGCCTCTGATTCCACCATCAGGATACCCTCATTGGTCCCCGCCACGAATAGATCCAACTGAGTCTGATGAATTGGATTTAGGATATACCCTTCATCGCTGGAGTAACCGACCTTGCATCCCGCGATTGGCCCCAAGAACGGGACTCCAGAAATATTCAACGCCGCTGAAGCCCCGGTCATGGCCGCGATCTCCGGATCGCAGTTGAGATCATAACTCAAGACCGTGCAAACTACCTGTATATCATTGAGGAATCCCTCGGGGAACAGTGGCCTAATGGGCCGATCTATCAATCTGGAAATCAGGACCTCCCTGTCGGAGGGTTTACCTTCACGCTTTAGGAAACCACCCGGTATCTTCCCGGCCGAATAGAATTTCTCCTGGTAATTGATGGTCAACGGGAAGAACCTCGCATCCTCCGCTGGTGTCTTCGCAAAAACTGCGGTACAAAGGACGGTGGTATCACCGTACCTCACGATCACGGCGCCATCTGCCTGCCTCGCTATCTTCCCCGTCTCTATTGAAATCGTCTTCCCTGCCCAATTGATTCCCTCGGATATTACGTTAAACATCTAGTATCCTTTTTATATAATTTCGTAAAAGCCAACACTAACCTAGGGCATGTTAACACAGGCCTTTTCAACATTTCCATACAAAATAGGTTGCATTCTCATACCATATGCAGAGTATCCATCCTGACTGCTTACTGAGCATGGTTGAAACAAGAAGAATTATGCAGCTGTCTTAATGGGAACCTCTCCAGGTTATGAGTCTCCGAATAGACTGGGCTTCTGATCGCATTTTTTAGGACTTCTTTGCGTCTAATTGTGATAGCCAAATCCCGGGAAGGGACTTCGGATCATCTACAGCATTCGCTAAAAAACAAATAGTACCCGGCAGTGCCCCTTGGTATAGGTTCACGAGTAAGGTATGCACTACAGGATGTACGTTCTCTTTGTTACTCAACAAGTCTTCTAAGTCATTAGGACGCTCTATATACCTCGTTCTTAATTCATCGAATTTAGCAAATACGGTTTCAGCTATTTCAGCTATTTTTGGGCCTGAAAGATGAACTGGCATAAGGGGAACGACGTCCTCCGGAGAGGAAATGCTATGGATTATAGACTGGACTTGTTTTTGACGTTTCAGAGCTTGATCCGCTAAGTAATTCCTATAGTTCAGGAGGACAGCAGTTAAAGAATCGTACGAAGGAGGTAACCGGTCAAACCCACTTGCCACCCATTCTTGGATACGAGAAATAAGGGGTAAATGATCCAAAGAAGCGATTTCGCAAAGTATATCTACTGCGTCCTCATTATCTGTGGTGGTTACGGCTTGTCTAAACTCCAGAGGGTTAGCACGGATAGCTGCTATTTCATGGAACATACGCCGGCTAAAAGGATGAATAAACCACTCCATGAAGCCATAGGCGATCCCGCATGAAGCTAGACCACCTGACAGTAATTCTGCCATCTCTTCGGAGCACTCATTTTGGTACACAGCAAAATACAGGCATGAGTAAGACGTTCCGGATAAGGTCCCATGAACATCGGGGTACGGTAGATTCAGTGTTTGCGCGTACTCTAAGAATTCCTTCGATACTTCGGGAATGTGGATTTGAAACGGTTGCGTTGCTTTTCCTGCTGATATTATAAGTATTACGAGGAGAAATCTAATCGTGCTATTTTGGATTGGCTTCGTTTCCTTCATGTGAATACCCCCAATTTCTAAATCCTCCTTAATTATACTCTCGGACATCCTTACGTTGCATATGAATTAATTTGCAAACGAAAGACATCTTCGAAACCACCAGAATCAGAATTATTGGAAGGAGATGCGGAGCACAAACCTGCCGTACGCTCTACTTAATTGAGAGTTTTCAACAATAGTTAGATTTTGCGGTTACGTTGTATTTAGTTGTAGTTCAATATTCGAGAAAATCACGACTTTGCCAGATCTCGTACAAACACTGTCTGAGGCAAATCTATTACATGTACGATCTTGAATGGCAAAAGTATATGTAATGTGTACATTGACATAGCACAAGAGTATTGATACAATTCCGTGCGGTGAAGTGTGAAACAGGTGAAGTTATATTATGAAGAAAGTTTTATTGAAAACAGTGGTGTTCGCCATAGCGATAGGAGGAATCAACCCTGCACGAGGAGCTGAGACGATAGAGAATGAGGTTTTCGCTTATCGGCAAGTCTGGACTGGAGCGTTATGTGAAGAATTTGACAATAGGGATGGTAGAGCCGCAGTAACCGAGTCCGGTGATTTCACCCAGCAACAGATAGTGGCAGCGACCAACGACAGTCCCATACTTCTCGGTATTCACACAACTAGTTCCAGGATGAGAGTTGTTGCTCTGAATACTGAACAACTCCGAGCGGAACGTTTTTTATGCGTCAGACCTGTTTTGATGCCAGAAGGTGAACAGCTTCCTGCCTTTTACGATCCTGGCGAAATAAATCAATTAATCAAATGGAACCTATGGGATAGAAAGGTCTGGCCTTCCACTAATTTTATGAACTTAATATCTCATTTTCCATGTTCTGTAGGAAACGCTGAAAGGAATAGGGAGCTAGTATATCGTTTCAGTTTCGCCATCAGCTCGTTACCGGCAGAAATCTCAGCGGAAAACTTAGGTGGAAATTATTACGAGAAACCAGATGATTATAGGAACCCTGGAAGATACGAAGATGCGACGCTCGCAATACCACTATGTATCCCGCTTGGCCAGAGGCAGGTAGCAATGCATTTGGATCACAATATGTGGGTTGTCAAAACCACTGAGGCCCCAGATCAGCGATTCTCCATTGACGATGTTAAGTATACGCTGGGTACTCTCTTGCAACGCCCTCAAGTTGGCACTGATGCTCGAATTTGCATACTGCCAGACCCTTCTGGAGAGCCAAAGATATACAGTGCCGAACGGCTTGTCGACCAGTAAAAGGCACGTGACAAACCTCCATTAATATTGCGGAGGGTTATTCCTGAGTGGGCAGGATTGGATAATGGAGTAGATGAACGTCTCCATCTCTATCTCTGCCCCAAGAATGTTCTTCAGTGATGTTATTCTGACGTCATGTAACCCACATGGAATGATGTCATTAAAAAGCATTAGGTCGTTATTAACATTGATACAGAATCCGTGACTTGCGATTCCTTTCACGATCCTAATCCCAACAAATCCGATTTTTGATGGTACGGTTTCTCCATAGCTCTGGATACATGGAGTCCACACACCTATACCATGGTCAGACCTAAATGACTTAACATAGAAAGTGGCCAAGGCATTGATTATCCATTCTTCAAGCAAGGAAACATAAGTAGTCACGCTTAAACCGCGAAATCTCAGATTAATAATTGGATAAACCACAATTTGTCCCGGAGAATGAACGGTGACTCTTCCTCCACGCTTAGAATGATAGATCGGATACCTCTCCCATTTCCCTGAAGATTTTAAAAAATCCATGGACTCGGTGCTTCTCCCGGCCGTATACACCGTCTCGTGCTCCGTGATGATTACACATTCTTTTTGGCCATGCCGCACTCCTTCAACAGCAAGCTCCATATCCATCATGGAGATGACGTACCTCGTCTGTTCCTGACGAATGAAGATCATTTAGACCGTAGACCCTCTATTATATTTCACCGTAATAACTCTGAGAGAGGTTAAGAATAACCTCGTTTAAAGTAAAGTGATAAGATAGTGATCGTCGTATTATAACACTTATAATTCGTCGATACGATATAAGGTCTGATACTGAAGAGTTTGGTATCCATGCCTATCATCGTGTTACAATGTGCTTGTTACATGCATATGTTATGAAATATTTAGTTGATCATCTGGATTCAACGATTTTTTAATTGGATATTTCCGGCGTGCTGTTATATCTGCCGGGATGAGGTATATGGAGATGCTGTATTTTGCCCCCGTTGTTTTTCTGAGTTGACGTTCATTGATGTTCCGTCATGCGTGTGTTGTGGGAAAATGATGCAAACTTCTATTGGAAATGATCCAATCTGTCCGGTCTGCCACAATATCGGCAGAGAATTCGATAGATGCAGATCTCTGATGTTATACGATAATACTTCTCGAAAAATTATTCTGAAGATAAAGAAGCATGCTGATACAGAGG
Source organism: Holosporales bacterium (assembly GCA_031266135.1). Lineage (GTDB taxonomy): Bacteria > Pseudomonadota > Alphaproteobacteria > RUG11792 > RUG11792 > JAIRNI01. The sequence goes on from JAISBP010000013.1 coordinate 22,536, forward strand.
TCGCCAAGACTTGCGCCCGTATGTTATCGATGAAATATAGGTCCCTGTTCTGTGATGCTGATTTCATCGTGCCTGTACCTTCTCATTGGACGAGGACACTATTGAGGGGATACAATCCATCGAGACTCATCGCAATAGAATTATCAAAATTTGTTACGGTACCAATGATTAGCTGTCTAAAAAGAATCAGAAGAACAGAATATCAAAGCAATAAAACGATCGAAGAAAGAGAGATAAATGTATCGGATGCATTTGCTTGTACCAAAGATTTATGCGATAAAAGAATTATCCTCGTCGATGACGTCATGACGACGGGCGCCACACTGAACGAATGCGCACGGATCTTAAAGATGTCTGGCGCTGTGTACGTGGGATGTATTACTATAGCCAGTACCGGTATCAACGAGATGGCATCATGAGCAATTGTTCCCAAGGCTCCGTAATCCTAGGAATAGATCCTGGATTGACCAAGACGGGGTGGGGCATCATCAATAAAATTGGCGATGAGGTTAGGTATATCGATTGCGGTGTGATAAAGACGGACGTCTCATCCGAGATGGGCCAGAGACTCGCCAAAATCTTCAATGCTATTCGTGATGTTTTGGCGACCTATAATCCACAGAGTATCGCCATGGAGGAGGTATTCGTTAATATCAACCCAAAGACCAGTGAAAAATTAATTATGGCGCGAACGGCTGGATTCTTGGCGGTCGCTTTATCTGGGTTTGTTATCCGTGCATTTAGACCGAACGAAATAAAGAAACATATTACCGGCGCTGGCCACGCCGATAAAACGCTGATCTATGCGATGGTCAAGAAGATGCTGGGCATAGAAATTGAGATCGATAACAAAACCAAAACACTGGACTCTATCGATGCCTTGGCTGTGGCACTGTGCAGCGCCCTACACACTCCTCCAGCCGAAAATCAAGAATCAGAACTCGTGGCATGAGATTTTATTTAGTTATATAATTCGTCAAATAAGTGTACATAATGATTGAATGATAGTAGGACACGCTACATCTTCTCAATAAAGAAATAAAAAAGCTGTAGATTACATGGATGAAAGGAATGGCACCTCTATTGTTTCACTTATTATGCTATAATATAAGTATTGTTAACATTATATGGCGAGAGAGATGGTAGACGGCGAGAATTTAGAGAAAAAAGAAAAAGCATCTGCCAAGCCGGGTAGCAGAAAAAGATTTTACGGCAAATCTCTCTATACATACCTCTTTAATGCATGTCTCTCGTTCGCGTGCGCCTTTTTTTTCTTGAAGGTTTGGACTGATCAGCATGATCGGGAATTACAAACAATAACTGAAAAATGCAATTCATTGGAAAGTAAAATAAAGGTCACTGCGGATTCGCTAGCCGACATCATGAATTCAATAGATTCAATAAAAGAAGATCTAAAAACTGATAAGGAGAATTCATCATACATCTATACTAGTATTGCATCACTACAGAAGGATATCGAGCACATTAAAACTGAAATTAATATTAAGAATGAAGAGAGCGAGGAAGAACTAGCAAAAGCGCTACTACCAGAGAAAATGGAATTCATAACATCATTTGAAAACTTAGTTAAGGATGGAGCTCCATTCAATAATTTCATTACTGCGAATGCGGAAAAAATCGATATGAAGAAATATAGATCGAATAATGAGATAATGAAATTTAGTGAAATAACCGTAAAACCAATTTCGGCTTTAAAAAAGATGTTTGCTTCGGTCAGTATGGCTACGTTCGATACGATCATAGAGGAATCGTTCTGGGAAAAACAGAAGAGAATCATTAAAGAGAGCATCCTTGGAGCATTTAGATTTGGAAATAGCAAAAAGGATGGAGATACATTATCTTCGGAGACGGATGATAAATCCAGATTCAAAGCTGCTGCCAACGCTTTTGATGAAGGTAATCTCGAGGAGTCAATCGATCTCCTTTCGCAACTTAGAACTGAAAACGATGAATTGAATACCTTAATATCTGATTTCAGAAAGCGAATAGAGCTCGATAAAGCATTTAAAACGTTCAAGGATGAATTTTTAGAAACAGAGAGTAAGACATAGAGTTACAGAGAACACACTCTAAATAGCTTGGACAACGCCATGGTTCATATGATACCATCCGAAGAAATTTACAATAGCCTCACTAAACAGTGAATACTAGACCTCTTTCAAAACCTCCAGAATCAGATCTTATGAAAGGAGAGACGTCACGCAGAACCGGAGTGTACTTGAGTGTACACCAAGGAGATGCAAGGAAGTATTCGAGTACCGGGACGACGAAGCAGAAGACTGATTGTGGAGAGTTAGGGAAGAGGTCTACTGATTTCGTTATATTAGCAGGAGGAAACGGTACGCGCACAAAGTGCTCCATTCCAAAGATGTTCCAAGAATTGGCTGGGAAGCCATTGATACGTTACGTCATAGATACATGTCATGAAATCATCTCAGAAGAACAGGGTCGTATAATATCTGTTGTGTCGCCGCATATTAAAGATCACGAATTGTTTAGCGATAGTATTACGGTCGTCCAGCCATCTCCAAGAGGTACGGGAGACGCCGTAAAACACGCCGTTCCGCTTTTAGATTCTGATGTAACTGTAATTCTTTATGCGGATACTCCACTGACAGAATCATCTCATCTTGAATCATTACTAAACGATGGGAAAGATGTTTCATTTATTGCCTGCAGAATACCGGATGATATGATGGAGATGCCGTATGGGCGCGTCATTACGGATCAACAAAATCAATTCGTTAAGATAGTTGAATATCTCAACGCCAATTCAGAGGAAAGAGCGTGCCCATTCGCCAATAGTGGAATCTACAAAATAAAAACAGATCTTTTGAGGCGATTTATTGGCGATATTACTCCAAATAAACTGACGAATGATTACTATTTGACTGATCTGTTAACTATATTCGTTGAAAACGGCGTCCCTGTTTCTGTCATAAAACGAGATGAATATTGGCCCTTTCATGGAATCAATACGTTGGTCGATCTAGCTCGAGCCGAAGAAATTGTCCAGAATAAACTGAGGATGAAGTTCATGAATTCTGGAGTAAAACTTCTCGATCCAAAGAATGTATATCTCGCATTCGATACAGAAATAGATCCAAATGTCACAATCGAGCAAAACGTCATCATAAAAAATGGAGTCACAATCAGGAATGGGGCATGTATTAGAGCGTTTTCGTACCTAGAAGAATGCAATATCATGGAAGACGCGGTGGTAGGTCCATTCGCTAGGATTAGGGAAAATACAGTCCTCGGATCCAAATCTATCATCGGAAATTTCGTGGAAATCAAAAAGGCGGTTGTAGGAGAATCAGCGAAAATTAAACATCTAGCATACATAGGCGATGCTTTCCTCGGCGAGGATACGAATATCGGAGCCGGAACGATAACGTGCAATTACGATGGAGTTCGCAAACACGATACCGTCATAGGATGTAATACTATGATAGGCGCAAACTGCTCACTCATAGCCCCAATCAAGATTGGAGATAATGCGATGGTCGCCGCAGGGAGCGTTATAAACAAGGATGTCCCTGATGAGACCCTAGCCATCTCGAGAACACCTCAACAGAATAAAATAGATAAAGCTCCAGAAATTATAAATAACAAAAGAAAATTATCTGGAAATACAAATTTCTGAAGATGGCTCGTCGGTCATACCTGATTGACTAGACCAGTTGCATAAGCTTTGCAGTACATACAATTAGTTGATTTGTCACAAACTCTCAATAATAAGGTTCTTGGTGTACACGCAAGTATACGGCAGGTCTGTGAGCCGTCTTTCCTTCCAATAATTCTGATTCTGGAGGTTTGAACCAAGGAAGTTATTCTACTTAGATTCATAACCTTATCAAATAAATTACAACGCACAATATTTCTTCAATTTAATTTTATATCCCATTAACGTTTTATTAAACAAAACGTGATAGTATCCCGGGTGGGTGGGGGTCGGCGGTGGTGTATAAGAAAATAGCATAAAAACATTACGAATTCGTTAATTTTCACAAATAATTTTATCAAAAAAATAGTATACGTCAACATTCTTCTTACAATGGTCACAATATAGACAGCAATAATCCTTGCAAATTCAGCATCTAAATGGTCCACACGGATCCGAATTAAAGTAACAAGAAACATGCATTCACAATCAAAATTAAATAACAAAATTGAGGAAAATCATGGTATAATAATGGTAATAGGTAGAAGAAATACTGACAATGGGGAGAAATATGAACAAGAGAGCATTAATAACGATTTGCGCAGTAGCCCTGGCAGCTTTCCCGGGAGGATCCAGAGCAGGACAATCACCAGACTCAGTAGCAAACAACCCAAAAGCACCAATAGACTTTAATAGAGAGACCAAAAAAGCCACCATCCGACCGGGCCTTATGCCATGGAAGGCATGGTTGATCCAAGCTAGGTCGCTGCAGGCAAACCAGGAGTAATTCCGCTCAAGACCTGGGGAGTATTTTTACCAGGCGGCCAAGTTCACCATGCAACTTATAAGAATGTACCTGCACAGCAGATCTCTAGGACATGAATTATATATGGCAGTGGGGTATTTAGATTCGTTCATGGACGCCAGTCTGGAATATTCCTGGTCACTGATCCAATGGGGAGATAACTGGCCGGAGGGCAAATGGGAAGAAATGGAGGAGAAGCTGGAACGGTATAAAAGGGCCCTCGCCGAGATGATAGAGATGGTACAGACAGTGGTCACCGGAGGATATGAATACTCAACCAGGAGTAAAAGGTCCCGAGAGAGTAGTACGGTGCCCCCCCCGCCCATTCCTTCGGGAACGTACGCACCTTGATTATTGTTCCGATGTGGTGTGGAGAATACATCTCCTCACCAATTGCAGGCATCGTTGGAGGTCTGCCTTCGTTAAAAGGCCGCCGACTTGGGCTAGGTCGGCTCGGCCACTGACCTTAACATCCATCCCGAATTCTCTCGTTATTTCCTTTAAAATATCACGTGCATCTATTGAAGATTCTGAAATATAGACCACAACCGTCATCTTCCCGCTCTTCGCAATGTCATTCCCGATGAGGAGACATCTCATCCCTCCCATAGCTTTTTCCCGATCTATAAGGGAGAATACGATTTTTTGACTAACATCACTCAATAATGCATGTCTCAGAATAAACGAATTAGGAAGTTCTTCCGTGATTATCTCGATATTATTCATCGTATTCTTCATCTTATATTCATCGAGTTGTTTCTCTAGTTCTTTAAGAAGGGTAGACTGTGAAGTGATCGTCTGATTCTGTTCCTCTATAATACCATCCAGATGTGAGGCGAGGCCCGGGCCCGTGACGGCTTCGATCCTCCGTACACCTGCCCCAACCGAGCTCGTCGAAATGATCTTGAAGCACCCTATCTGGCTCGTCCGATCAACGTGTTCACCGCCACATAATTCCATCGAAAAGAAACGGCCATCATCTCGGGAACCGATGGATATGGCCCTCACAACATCCGGATACCGTTCACCGAACAATGCCAGAGCCCCGCGTGATTTGGCTTCCTCGATGGTCATAGTATCCGTCTGGACCACCATATCTTCCTCAATGGCATTATTTACAACCGCTTCGATCTGACTTAACTGACCAGAACTCAGCAATTCATTATGTATAAAATCAAAACGAATCCTGTCGGACGTGACTGATGATCCCTTCTGCGTCACGTGCTCTCCCAGAATATTCCGCAGTACGCCATGCAAAATGTGGGTCGCCGTGTGATTTCGGGATGTCCGGAGCCGATGGCCCCAATCGACCACGAATGATAGTGTATCTCCAGTCTTAATTTGACTATTTTTTATATGGCAAATATGCACGACAACACCAGCAACCTTTTTGGTGTCAGTTATATCTGCTACAACTATGCTATCCCTTAAGATTAGGCCACGATCACCGGCCTGCCCTCCAGATTCAGCGTAAAACGGCGTCGTATGCGTTACGACCATGAGTTCATCCCCGGAATGTACTATGGCGGCGACCTCCGCCTCACACCCACGAGTATTCCTCAGGAATTGGACATCTCCAACCTGGGATGCGATATCATACCAGATCTTATCGGTCGATATGGCACCGGTTCCAGCCCACCCCTTCTTGGAAATCTCGCGATTCATAGCGACGATTGTGTCGAATTCATGTTCATCGACGGTCTTTCCTTCTGCCCTCAGAATATCCTGCGTCAGATCGAAGGGGAAGCCATAGGTATCATATAACCTGTAGGCAATATCTGGATTTAGACTCCCGTGAGAGCCGAGTTTATTTAGCTCAGACTTGAGGATACTCATCCCATTATCAATCGTCCTCATAAAAATTGATTCCTCGAGTTTCAGGGCATCCACTATGACGGATTCAGACTCCGTGAGCTCCGTATAGTGCGATCCCATCACCTCACGTACGACGGGTGCAACACGATGGAGGAACGGCTCTCGTACACCCATCATGTAGCCATGCCGAATGGCGCGCCGCATGATCCTGCGGAGGACGTACCCCCGTCCCTCATTGGAGGGGAGCATCCCATCGGCAATCATAAATGAAATTGCCCTGATATGATCTGCTATGACATTCCGGTGCACCGTAAATTCGGGATCATCCCTTCCGCAGACGACTATAATCCTCGAGATAATCGTCCTGAACATATCGATGTCGAAGTTGTTGTGGACACCCTGGAGGACAGCGGAAACTCGCTCCAAGCCCATACCTGTATCGATCGATGGTTTGGGCAGGACTACCCTTTCTCCGCCATCCAAAGTCTCGAATTGCATGAAGACCAAATTCCATATCTCAACGAAGCGGTCTCCGTCTTCATCGGCAGATCCCGGGACTCCACCCGGTATCGTTTCGCCATGATCATAGAAGATCTCGGTGCATGGTCCGCAGGGGCCCGTCTCCCCCATGCTCCAAAAGTTATCGTTCGTTGGGATCCTGATGATTTGAGAATCGGTGATGGATGCCACCTTCTTCCATATCGTGGCCGCATCCTCGTCGCTCGTATGAACCGTAAATAGGAGGCGATCTTTTGGTAATCCCAGTTCGGAATTCACGAATTTCCATGCATATTCGATGGCCAATTCCTTAAAATAATCACCGAATGAGAAGTTTCCCAGCATCTCGAAGAAGGTGTGGTGACGAGCCGTATATCCCACCATATCCAGATCGTTGTGCTTCCCTCCGGCTCTGAGGCATTTCTGCGCCGTTACGGCCCTTTTATAAGGCGTACCCTTTTTCCCCGTGAAAATGTCCTTAAACTGAACCATACCGGAGTTCGTGAACATTAGGGAAGGATCGGTGTGTGGGATCAACGAACTAGATCCCACGACCTCATGTCCGGCGGCCTTAAAGTACCCGAGGAATTGCTTCCTTAAGAGATACATCTGATCAGACAATTATCAACTCAAATGCCAAAAAGAATACGTGTAATGCTAGCATTCATTGTTTCTAGACGTCAATTCTGGTGAAAAAGAATCGTGCATATACTCGTTCCACTTTTCAATCATATAAAATTAAGTGTAATGAATGCCTAAAATTCATCGTTATTAAAGCAAAAAATAATGCGTTTGGTAAGTGGAACGAGTATAACTCCGAAATCTCTACGCACACATACTCATCTACCTTAGAAGTATGATCAAATTCCAAAATCTCCTGTATCTTATGAAATTGACTGGGCTAAGTGAGAGTATATTCATTCCGGAAATGGTTTGTTTGAGATATCAAATGTTTCTTTATGAAAAAGTCTGTAATCGTTAAAGATTGATTGATTTCATTTAAGTTCGATTCTGTATTATACGCGTCTTTGCCATCCCATACCTTCCATATATTTGGTATCCTAAATAATTGATCCGTTAGACCTCTTTCAAAACCTTCAGAATCAGTTCTTATGGAAGGAGAGCCGGCACACAGAACCGCAGTGTACTTGAGTGTACATGAGGATTTGAGTACCGGGTCGACGCAGCAGAAGTCTGATTGTGGAGAGTTAGGGAAGAGGTCTGTTGTATTCGATGAGCATCGCCCAGATATTCCACATCCAGTTTTACACGAGATATAATCTATGGGTTCACGTTGATTACATATTCCACATATTCGTAAATCAAATCCAAACCCCGTGACTTTTAATAATATAAATTCGAAGTATGCGTATAGTTTCAGGGCCTCAATCTTCGTTAAATTATGGAGATCGTTCGAAATGTATTGCACGAGGTCGAAGAGTTCCGGATACGGAATTCCACTCGGTAAGGTTCTGTTCAAAATAAAGCATACACTCTGGCAGACATTAACGTGTATCTCAAAATCCGCACTGCGCATCCAGTTTTGTTGTACATCCTTAATCCGCCAAAATCCCATCGTGGATTCGCTTTTACCATTCCAATCTAGACATACATTTGAGAATGATGAAATTGGATTGCCGCGATTATATATTGCATGAATACTCCCGTGCTTCTCCGTGAATATATTGACGATATTGTGCTCCTTCCACCTATTCCGTACAGAAATCACAATCCCAGTATCGGACCAGGAAATCATGAAACTGGATTGAAGGTGTACTGGTGAATGACGTGCATCAACAGAAGATTATGATCCTCCACATATCTCAATAGATAATTCTTCATCTTGTCCGGAATTGATTTTTCAGTGATGACGAGCTGTCGTGGGAATATATTTTCTTCACGTAATTCGTAGAGTACCTTCCCGAGGTCCCGTACTTCCCCCAATATGGGGACCCCCTTGATGACGTGCCCAACATCGTCTGAATCGAGTGTCAGTATCCCGACCGGTATAAAATTGAATGTGATATCTTCATTGATGACGACTTCCCTCAAGAAAACATCGGCCGATGCATTACTGCCGATCAGAATTACTTGCGGAGCATCGATTTGTTGGTGAGTCTTATCGTCTATACTCCCGTATTTCTTCATCTTACTTATCTTTTGGTTATACATCATCTTCGTCAAAAATCTGGGGATGAGCAGCATAAAACTCAAGACGAAGACATTGATTATCAGTACCGAATACGGGAGGAAATCCTCCTGATTCATCAGGATCATAAGTGGAAAGAATAGAAGGTTCGATAATACTACCGACAGGAAAATGGGGGCCATATCTTCGATCGAAGTATGCCTCCAGAACGCCTGATGAACCTGGAGCCACAGGAAAACACTCGAGCTCACCAAGCCGAATACAAACATATTCTTTATGATGTATGACTGAGAATAGTCCAAGAAATCCATGCCGATTCGTAGATGAATTGATATGAAGATCGATAAAAACGCAACGAAACTATCGAATATTAGGATGGCGTAGGGGGATGCCATACTAGACTGTGATTTATGTGGCGGACGCCGCGATGTAGGCTTACTGCTCCCAGCGAAGTCATGATAGAAGTCTGATATTCCGTGTTTTATGTTACCGAAGAAAGCATCGGCGACTTTGCCGAATTTGGATAACTTACTCTCTAAACTCATCTTAACTATCCAAAAAACTACGCAACTTTCTAGATCTACTCGGATGCTTCAGTTTTCTCAATGCTTTTGCTTCGATTTGCCGGATCCTTTCGCGTGTGACGGAGAACTGTTGCCCAACCTCCTCTAGGGTGTGGTCAGACTGCAGACCGATTCCGAACCTCATCCTCAATACCTTTTCCTCGCGGCTAGTGAGGGTCGACAGGATCTTCGTCGTGGCGGACCGGAGATTCGATTGTATTGCCGCATCAATCGGCATGGTCACACTCTTATCCTCGATGAAGTCTCCGAGATGACTCTCATCTTCATCACCCACTGGAGTCTCGAGGCTTATCGGATCCTTGGCGATCTTCATGACCTTCCGTACCTTATCGACGGGCATCGCCAGTCTCTCGGACAGCTCCTCATGCGTCGGTTCTCGTCCGAGCTCACTCATCAACTGCTTCGACATTTTAACGAGTTTATTGATGGTCTCTATCATGTGGACCGGGATCCTGATTGTCCGTGCCTGATCGGCTATAGACCTCGTGATGGCCTGCCTAATCCACCACGTCGCATACGTCGAGAACTTATATCCGCGCTTGTATTCAAATTTATCGACTGCCTTCATGAGGCCTATATTCCCCTCCTGAATTAGATCGAGGAATTGAAGGCCTCTGTTTGTATACCTTTTAGCGATCGAAATGACGAGTCTCAGATTCGCCTCAATCATCTCCTTTTTTGCCCGGGTCTCTTCCCTCTCTGCCCTGTGGATTATATTGAGGTTATGTCTAAAATAATAGAATGGCACCTTGAGGCGTTCCTCTATTTCGGTCGCCATCTGCACAAGATTCGCTAAAGATGTTAAATTCTCTCTATAGAAATTCTGCCATTCCTTCGCTGGATTTGAAGCAATCCCATTCAACCACGCCGAATCAAAATTCTTATCGACGAAATATTTTATTAATTCCGTACGTTTAATTCCGAACTTCTCTCCATGAGATACCAACTTCCTCTCTATTTCCGGGATACCGGATATAAGCGCCGTTATAGATTCTTTTAATCCGTTTATCCTTCTTTCATTCAAACGGATCTCAAAAAAATTACCGAGAATCTCTGATTTAATCGTCTTATACGCAGCATTCTCCTCTATCTTCGCGATATTGAACTTTAATGATTTCTGTTTGGCGTATAACTTATCGTATAATTCCAGGTGCTTATTGAACAGTTCCAACAACTTTCGCTTCATTTCTTCGTCATTATTGACGATGGGGGCCGCCGCCTGCTCTTCCTCTTCGATCACCTCCTCCTCCGATTCGGTGAATTGGTCGCCCTCGATTGTGGAATTATCTGAGGCTATGATATCCTTCACGAGGATCATGTCTTCCTGCAGCTTATCCTTCAGGGATAGTATTAATTCTGTCGTAAGGAGAATCTCACAGAACGCACCATAAAGAGAGTCCATCGATTCTTCGATCTTCTTGGCGATCGTAATTTCACCCTCTCTGGAGAGGAGGTTTACGTTGCCCATCTCTTTTAGGTACAGCTTGACGGGATCATCGTTTTTAACTTCTTCTGAAACCGGATCGGCCTTAGAATCTTCATGATCTGCGAGTGGAGATGCCCCGATTTCATCTTTGGAATCCAGGAGCAGAGTCTCCTCGTCTTCCACACTTATTATTTTGACGTCGAGATCAGACAGATACGTCATGACCATCGATAATTTCTCGGAATCATACTCAGCAGTCGGGAGCATCTCATTCAGCTCTTCATACGTCAAATACCCTCGGCTTTTACTGATCTTCACCAGGGTTAATACATTCGGATCGTCCGCTATTAATTGCTCATCAATCGACAGCTCATCTTCAATTTCATTACGATTAGTCATCAGATACATTCCCCTTGTATAATGAATCAATTTTTAGTGCCTTGAGCCTTTCCCATTTCTCGGAACTTAGCGTTTGAGTACACTCCTCTTTGACGGCGATTAAATCCCGCTTCTGAGATGCGCCAACAAATCCATGCCGAAAAATACTGCGCCAGAAGCTTAAGGCTTCCTCATCATTCATAATATTGAAATTGCAGTGATTGCAGCACATCGATTTTATGTTGACGACTACCTCTTCTAGGCCCGTAAAATCAGGGACTTCAGTTTCGGTGAGAGATAGCAAGACCCCTCTAATTTCCTCAAATCCAAGATCCGATAACTCGACGGTCGCCAACTCTTCAGCCACAAACGAAACTATAGAAGGACGCATTATGATAATATACAATAGTAGCGCCTCCTTCAACAAGATCTTTTCGTGCTTATCGATGACAATTGCCCGTAGATTTATGGATTTGTAGGCATTGTTATTCCTTTTATTTTGTTGATTAAAAATATAAAGTCTATCTTTTATTTCTGCATTATATAATTTTCTAATTTCTAAATCCTGAATATCTTCTATAAATGTATTTATATCCTTTTTCCATTGTGCGATATTCTCGGGAGTCTTATATCTAAAACATTCAAGTTGTTGAAGGCAATAAGTCCAGAAAAAATCTATGCACGACAGGGAGCGAGATAGTAAGTCTTCCATCTCTTTGATACCATTAGACTTCTTCCCAAACTCTCCATAATCATTCTTCTGCTGCGAAGATTTCGAAAGAAGTCTATTATTTCGTAATAATGAGTCTGGATCGGATTTCCTGGGTAGTATGCAGAATCTCACGCTTTTCCCTGGCCTCAGGTAATGCATCGCCGTATGGAGTGCCCTTATCATCGCGGTTTCTCCGGCCTCATCTCCATCGAAGCAGATGATTGGCTCATCAGAATATTTCCAGATTTTGGCTATGTGTTCGGAGGATAACGCTGTTCCCATCGAACCAATCGTCGTATCAAACCCGAATTTATGCATCGTTACGACGTCGATATATCCCTCAACTATTATGAGCTGTTTATTCTCGGATGCATTTCGGGAGGCTACGTTATACCCGTAAAGAGTCTCCCTCTTTTGGAATAGAGCAGTCTCTGGAGAATTCAGATACTTTGGCCTGGATACACCCGATATACCACGGCCACCGAATGCGATGGGCCATCCATCTCTATTAAAAACGGGAAACATTAGTCTGTTTTTAAAACGCGGAATACAACTCTTACCTTTCCAAATAAAGAGCCCAGAATCAGCTATATCTTCATCGGAGAAGCCGCCCTGTCGTATGTATGAAAGTAGGGAATTGCCGTCATCATCGGCGTACCCAATTGAAAACTTATCGATAAGCTCCGGATCAATAGTTCTATCTTCGCAATACTTTAGTGCCACCTTGTTTTTCATGAGATTATTTTTGAAGAATTCCATGGCCTTCTGTAGGAGTTTCTTCTGTTGATCGAATCCTTGATGATACTCCACCTTTTCGGGAAGCTTAACCCCGGCCATGGCCGCCAATTTTTCAATGGCCTGATGGAACTGTATACGTTCCTTTTTTTTGACGTATTCTATTAGGTCACCCGATGCACCGCAGCCAAAGCAGTAGAAAGTTCCCTTCTCATCATTCACGAAGAAGGATCCCGTTTTCTCGAGGTGAAATGGACACTGCCCCACGAATTCACGCCCCTTCCTTTTTAGGGCAACGTCCATACCGACTACCTTCGATAACTGGAGCTTACTCTTTATACTCTCGATTACAATATTTAGATCTGTCCTGCTCATAGTGATGTATGTTACAATACAACCACCATGAATAACGAGTATGTTTTTGCACATTTAACCGTCATCATATTGGTTGCCGCGGTTTCGGGGATGCTCCTCGCGAGGCTGAACCAACCCGTGATGATAGGATACATCCTGGCCGGCATAATGTTCGGGCCCAGTGGGTTGAGCTTTATCTCATCACGGGATCAGATTCAGTTCTATTCGGAGCTGGGGATATTGCTACTCCTCTTCGTCATCGGGATGGAGCTCAACGTAAGATCGTTCCTGAAGATGTGGAAGATCCCGACCTTATTTACTATTATTCAAGTTTTTGCCAACGTTATTTTATCGATATTATTTGCGGTCGTATTTGATTTACCGTTATACACATCCCTCCTGGCCGCGTTCATCATTTCACTTTCGTCGACGGCGGCGATCGTGAAGGTCCTGGAACACCTTGGAGAACTCAAGACCGACATCGGGAGCATCACGATCGGGATCTTGGTGGCGCAGGACATCGTGATCGTCCCGATGATGCTCATCATGAGGGAATGCAAAAGTGCCATCAATGTTACCATAATATTTGATTTGATAGTTGCGATTGGCCTCGTCGTATTACTCATCAAATACCTCGGCCGTAAAGAAAAGATCATAATTCCATCACTGCAGTTCTTATCGCACGCTGAATTGACACCGGTTGTGACGTTGGGCTTGTGCTTCGCTGCTGCATCGATCGTTGTATTGTTTGGGTTATCCGAGGCGTATGGAGCGTTCTTGGCGGGGCTCTTCATAGGAAATACCCAGGAAAGGCAGAATGTCCTCAACAGCGTTAAACCCATTCAGAATGTCCTGCTGATGGCATTCTTTTTATCGGTAGGCCTAATGTTCGACCTCAATTTCCTGGCCGATAATTGGATTGTAGTACTGCTGACATTGCTGGGAGTCACAGCCTGGAAAGTATTTTCGAATAGCATACTGCTCAGGGTATTCTCTATAGAATTAGCGAAATCCGTTTCGATTGGAATTATATTGGCTCAACTTGGTGAATTCTCTCTGCTCCTTGCTAATGTCGCAATACAATCTCAAATCATCGATACATTCGGGCAGAAGCTGATTATATGTGTGACGGCATTATCACTATCCCTCAGCCCATTATTTATCCTCTTCTCAACGAAGACGAAGAACCTGTCATTTCTTGGGGATAATTCTATATCCTCTGTGGTGAAAGTCTTATTCGTCAAAACATTCTCTGATGAAGTAAAAAAACTGGCAGTCAAAAGTAAAAAGATGAAACGGAAAAAGATAGAGGAGTAATGATCACGTAGAGACTATTCAACGTCCTCGAGATACGCCGGGCAATACGGGTGTAGTCTCCTCGCCATTTGCTTCCGTTTAGTGACGCCGTTATCTCCGGTCCAGATGTAGAGACCCTGGGGGTGTGACTTTACCTCAATACTCGTGAACTCCTTCTTTTTAAGCTTGCCGCTAAATCCCAAGTTCCTCTGTATCGATATGATTTGGTTTCTGCCCTTCCTGACCGATGTAGTGTAGAAATTTCCGTCTTGATCAATGTGGCATATGACCTCAAGATTCGGTGGCATTATTATATCGGGGCCTTCTTGGATGATCCACATTATCGATGCCATAACGATGAGTACTGATCCGATGTGCTTAAATTTTGTTTTTAAGAGACACAATATAATGCCACCCATCATCAATATATAGAGCGTCATTATTTCCGGTGATTTGAGGGTGATGTTTGAGCCAGGCATCTCCGCGATTATGCCAAGGAAATATATGAGGAAGTTTATGACGCCCTCGAGGAAATTGGTGATGACATCCGTGAAGTACCCGAAAGACATCGCGATGATACCGAGCGGCATGATGATGAGACTCACCATCGGTATCGCGAAGAGGTTCCCAAAGATGCCGGCGAGACTCAATCGATTGAACGTCGCGACGGAGATCGGGAAAGTCGCAACCGAGGCTATGAATGTCGTCACCGCAGAGAGAGCTATGTATGAGTAAATTGTCTTCCAAAATGAGTTATTCTTAAATCTCCATTCTGATAATGTGGAGCTATACTTCTCATAGAACGCGATGAGAGCAACAACGGCGCTAAACGATAATTGAAAACTCACCAAAAATAAGGCGCCGGAATCAAATAACAAAATCAAAAAGGCGGCGGTCGAGACACTCCGCATAGATAATGCTCCTCGCCCGAAGATAACGCCCAATAAGCAGATGGTCGTCATGATGAATGCCCGGACGGCCGATGGGGAAAATCCAGAGATTGCCAAGTATAAATAAGTAAATAAGATCGTTAGGATTGCGGATATTTTCCTGGCCCGTATGCCTTTAAAAATACAGCTCAAATATAAGTTGATCCTAAAAAATATGAAGAAAAGGATTGAGGCTATGAGGGACATATGGAGGCCGGAGATGGCGAGGATATGCGCCGTCCCCGTATTTATAAAATTATCTCGAATATCTTGGGTGATCGGAGATTTATCACCGGTGATGAGGGAGCACGCAACGCCTCCCGCTGGGCTCACCATCTTCTCCATGATAGTCTGGGTCAGAGTTCGGCGGAGGTATGCGAAGACATCGGTTTTGGCACCCCCTCCTTGATCTTGATTCATCTTTTTGGTGAAGAGCACGACTCCGGTTGCATCCATCTTATTGAGTGCATTAAACTGTGCCTGATCAAACGAAGATGGAATCGCGGCCATCTTGTAGGGCATCAGATTCCCCACGACCTTACAACGGTCATTGGGGACGAGATCAGCGATCGCCCTGCTGGGGCACGTCATCTTGGCCGTCTTGATGTAGCCCAAATCTTCATCTGGAAACTGAATGTTTCTAAAGACTATACGTTGCATGTTCTTCATGATTGGGTGTGTCGCATCGATGAATCCAACGTCCGCGAAGAAGGTGACCTTATCGTATTCTCTGTCGATGAATTTCTTGTTCGTCAAAAGCGTCGTCTCAAATATACCGCCAGTTTGGGATACGTATACCCCGAGTGTGAATACCAATATCGCCGTCGCCAAAAGCTTCGATCTCTTGAAGATCAGCCGGCAACTTGTGGCACTCAATCCCAGGAAGGCTACCAACGATCTCCAGCTCAGGAACGGAAAGAAAACTCCGCATATTATGCCTATACCAAGAATTACCGATGCAAATAGCGGGATTCGCTCCCTTTCTAATAGGAGAAACTCCTTAAATTTCGTCAATTTTATTTATTCTTATGAGATGTCTGTTGTCGGAGAATTCTGTATCGACAAATACGGTGGCACACTTAATCGCTTGTTCTGGAGTGGTGAATTTCGAGCCAAAACAGATGATATTGGCGTCGTTGTGTTCGCGTGCTAACCGCATAATCTCTTCCCAGGCGTCTCCGGTGGGGCACCATACGGACCTGATGCCCCTAACCCTATTGGCCGCAATATTCATTCCAATCCCAGAATAACAGATTAAAATCCCGAAACAATCGTTTGAATTCAGCACACTGTGAGCCACCTTTTTGGCGTAGTCCGGATAATCAACTGAAATGCAATCACTATCCGTCCCGAAATCCTCGACATTGTATCCGGTGGATCTGAAGTGCTCGATTAGATCCCGCTTGAGACGATATCCGCGGTGGTCTGAGGCTATGGCCAGGCAACCAAAAGCAGATCTATTCCGCATCTCTCCATAATCAGCCTTCTGCTGCGTCGATCCAGTACTCAAATCCTCATGTACACCAAAGTACACTCCGGTTCTGCGTGCCGGATCTCCTTCCATAAGAACTGATTCTGGAGATTTCGAAATAGATCTTATCAATGATAAAGTCCCCCGATCGTGTAATCCAATACACCGCGTAAGATTTCGGGGATATTACCTCTAGAAACTATCATATCTATCATCCCGTGATCCTTCAAGAATTCGGATCTTTGAAATCCGTCGGGTAGCTTATGTTTTATCGTCTTTTCGATGACCCTCGCCCCCGCGAATCCGATGAGGGCATTCGGTTCGGATATGTGGATATCTCCCAGCATGGCGAATGACGCTAGGACTCCCCCAGTCGTTGGATGAGTAAAAACATTAATGTACGGCAATCCGTATTCTTTTAATGTACAAATTGAGGCGATGGTAGCTGGCATCTGCATGAGGGAGAACATACCTTCCTGCATCCTGGCACCTCCCGATGCCGTAAATCCAATCAGGGCGGCCCTATTTTTGATGGCCGTTTCTGCGGCGAGGGAAATGGTTTTGCCGACGGCCAATCCCATGGATCCCCCCATAAATGCGAAGTTCATCGAGAAAACGACGGCCGGTAAATTTCCTATATTGCCACAGGCTACTAGGATGGCGTCCTGATCACCCGTTGCCTGACGCGCCTCCTTGAGTCTATCATGATACTTTTTGGTATCCCTAAACTTTATGGGGTCATCCTTTATTTTGACCGTTGGTATCTCGGTATATTTTTGATCATCGAATACTAGGGCGAATCTCGCCTTACCAGATATTTGGAAATGATGATTACAGTTATTGCATACCATGTAGTTTTCAGCGAGCTCGGCGTTGTATATCAGCTTTTCACATGATGGACACTTTGTCCAAGAGACAGCCTCATCGTTGGACGTCCCCCCAATGATCGCCTTAATCTTCGGGGTAACGAAATCTTTCAGCCAACTCATGAAACTGATATGCCAAGCCAGATGACTACCAACAGAATATCCAACAAAACAGCAAAAGAGTAAAGATAATATTGTTAACGTGATGGACATGTCATCGTACCATTTCGTATCTTTTTCAGCAAGACAAAAGGATGCGAGTACTAAGTGGAATTAGTATAAGAACTTATTAATTACATCACAAGTAATTAATTATACTGAGATATAGCCGATTCTAGAAATTCATTAATCTCACCATCGAGGACGGCCATGGCATTCCCTTTTTCAACCCCAGTTCTAGTATCCTTGACTAGTTGGTATGGCTGCAAAACGTATGACCGGATTTGATTTCCCCAGGCGATATCCGTTTTGTTCTGAGAATTCTTGGTGGCATCTTCCTGTTCCTTCAATTTCAGTGCATATAGCTTCGATCTGAGCATATTCATTGCTATTTCCCTGTTTCTATGCTGAGACCTGTCAATTTGAGACTGAGAGACTATGCCCGTCGGAAAGTGGGTGATCCTCACCGCGCTATCAGTCTTGTTCACGTGCTGCCCCCCAGCTCCGGATGACCGATACGTATCGATCCTCAGATCCGAATCGTTTATCTCGATCTCGATGTCATTATCAATTTCTGGAGATACGCAGACGGACGCGAAACTAGTGTGCCTCCTGGCATTTGAATCAAACGGTGAAATCCTCACCAGCCTATGGACTCCCGTCTCTTTCTTTAGCCAGCCATATGCCTTCAGCCCCTTTATATTGAGCGTGATCGATTTGACACCAGCTTCATCACCACCCGTTTTATCGGTTATCTCGATGCTGTATCCCCTCTTTTCGGCCCACCTAAAATACATACGAGCCAGCATTTCGGCCCAGTCCTGTGCCTCCGTCCCTCCAGCACCTGAATTTATTTCGACATAACAATTGGCGGCATCGTGTGGTCCACTCAAGACGGACTCTATCTGGAGGGTCGTGGCCTCATGGGTCAGCCCATCCAGCGCGGCACTGAATTCACTGACCGATTGCGTGTCACCTTCAGATTCGGCCAATTCGATCAGCTCAACCGTATCGATAAACTTCGCCTCTAGATTCTGGACTGCGGTTACAGAATTCCGTAGTCTATCTCTTTCTTTGATTATATTTATTGCGGCCTCTGAATTATTCCAAAATTCCGGACAGTCTATTTTATCCTCAAGATCTCGGATCATCTTTATGGTATTCGGAAAATCTACGAAGTTCTTTATATTCCGAATGGCCGTCTCAATAATTTCGGCATTCCTTTGATCTTGAGGCGTCATTCTATCTCATCTGGCCCCCAAATATTCCTCGACGTATCTAGCGACGAGCGCTCCCTGCCCCGCCGCGAATATGGCCTGTTTTAGGCTGCCACTCACAATATCACCCGCCGCAAAAATCCCCGTACAAGACGTCTTCGTATCTATCGCCATTATATATCCATCGTCATCAGTTTCAATCAAATCACGACAGAATCCAGATGATGGAGTCGTTCCAATCGCTATGAAAAGACCGTCCAATTTCAATGGGCTTTCCGAATCTTTGACGATATTCCTAAGTAGAACGGAATCCATTACCTTATCACCAGATATTCGTACTATTTCACTATTCCAAAGAAATTCAATCCTATTATTTGAGAGCAGCTTATTCTGTAAATATTTCTCGGCCCTCAATGAATCGCGCCGATGAATCAGGTAGACCTGCTCGGCAAAGTTGCTGAGGAACATGGCCTCCATAACGGCCGTGTTCCCTCCACCCACGACGGCCACTCGTTTCTCCCTATACATTGGGCCATCGCACGTCGCACACCATGAGACTCCTTTGTTGGAGAATTCCGACTCACCCGGAACGCCGAGGCGCCGATGAGTAGCCCCCGTCGCTATGACGACGGCTTTGGTCGTGATCCGTTCTCCCGATGAAAGTGATAATATAAACAAGTTATCGTCGGTCTGTTCTATTTGCTCGAGGCTTTGGTATATGAATTGGGTACCCAATTCCTCGGCCTGGGATAACATATTCATCATGAGATCACACCCAGATATCGATTTAAATCCAGGGTAATTCTCGATTACATCGGTTGTGATGAGCTGCCCTCCCGGAACATTTCCGATCAATAATACGGGGGCTAGGCCTGAACGTGCTGCATATATGGAACATGTCAACCCAGCAGGTCCAGATCCAACAATGACAACCTCTGAATTTAAGTAAGTATCTTCCATGGTATAAATATTCGGATTTACTAAATGAATACCTCAATTATAGTAATCATACCAGAAGATAGATACATATAGCAATGGCCTGTAAAGAAATTTCATACATCTAAAGTACTACAGAATAATGAAGGCTCCAATACACAAATTCATCATTGACTCCACGACGAATAATAACCATAATCCCGAAAGGATTTATGGATAAGAGATTTACCCTAAGACCCTGTCGATAAATACTGGGCGACATCCAGCATCCTATTTGAAAAGCCGAATTCGTTGTCGTACCACGAGACGACGCGGCAGAAGTGATTGCCCAAGATGACGGTTCCCGTCGCATCGAATACAGAGCTCATCGTAGAGTGGTTAAAATCCGCCGAGACGAGTGGTTCGTCGCAATATCCAAGGATTCCGTCATATCTGTCACGAGACGCCTTCCTCGCGAGATCGTTTATGGTACCTCGATCGGCCGCCTTAGAGATCGTGCACTTTAAATCGATCATCGAAACATTGGCGGTGGGGACCCTGATGGCGGCCCCATCCAACCTCCCCGTTAGATTCGGTAGGACTAGGCCTAACGTCTTGGCGGCGCCTGTCGTACTCGGTATCATGGAGAGTGGAGCAGATCTGGCCCGTCTGAGATCCTTATGGACGGTATCGACCAGCCTCTGATCTCCGGTAAACGCATGCACCGTCGTCATGAATCCATATTCAATACCGAAGTGCTCATCGATTAATTGGGCTATAGGGGCTAGGCAATTAGTCGTACACGATCCATTCGAAATGACCTCATGTTCGCGTTTCATCCCAGTGTGATTGATTCCATAAATCACAGTAAAATCAGCGCCCTCTGATGGAGCGGATACTAGTACCCTCTTAGCTCCGGCCTTGAGGTGACCAGCAGCATCGGATCGTTTCGTGAATCTCCCGGAGCATTCCAGGACGATATCGACCTCCCTCGAATTCCACTCTAAGTTCTCTGGATTAGACTCTGAGATCATCGATATCTCCTGCCCATCGATCGAGATTCCATTCGCAGTTTCCTGAATATCACGACCAATCCTTCCGTGAACGGAATCATATTTCAGGAGGTGGATATTGGTCCGTATATCTGAGAGATCGTTTATATAGCTCACTTCTATTTTATCGTACTTCGTTTTATTCTCAAAATACGCCCTCAATATCATCCGGCCTATTCGGCCGAATCCGTTGATGCCTATCTTCACTCTCTTTTCCATCATCTAATTTCCTTCGTCATCTTTATCGGTGACCTTGACCAGTTCTTCCACCAGTTCCTCATCGACATCAACATCGTGCATCTTCCGGAAGGACTTCATGGCGACTGGGACGACATCTTTCGACGCACCAGAATCTATATAATTCGCCACGACTCTTCCGAATTCATCGGACGCTCGGATGCTGGAGCCGCTCTCTTTGAGCGCGATTATAACATAGTTTCCGTCGGGTAGTTTATAATCGATGGCCTCACCCTTCTTCATGGTACCCAGCGTATTCAGGAGCACGTTTGGATTCGGGATTTCGGCCATTATATCCTTGGTATCCTGAGACGCCGTCTTTTGACCTACCGCCATGATCACGTCTTTCTTCGATACTTTATATGACTTCGTGTCCTTCAATTTCAGGACTTCACCACAAGCATCCAGGCCTTTATTGACGATCGCCCTTACTTGAGTTTCAGCTTCCTTTCCTTTTTTCTCGTTTATATAATCTTTTTTGACCTTCTCGGAGATTTTATCGAATTCAGGAATATTGGCCTTCTTAATATTTCTTACATAAACAACGTATGACAACGTATCATTTTCCTTTGATTCGATGGTCTGCGTTGCCTGCTTAGCATCAGTTCTGGATGTATTCTCAATGATCTCCTTCCTGGTGGCCTCATCTGGAACCAATTTAACCAGTTCTGGATTACCAACCTGTAGATCAAAGTCTTTCAATTCGGCGACTCGTAGACCTGTATCCTTCGCGACTTCATCGATATTCTTGCCGGCTCCGAATCCATCGTCCACCTTATTCCTGACGAGCTTGATCTTCTCATAAGCCTCAGGGGAATTCAGTTTTTCATTCTGTATATCCTTGGCGATCTTTTCTTTTATTTCCTGGGGACTTTCCTGCTGCTTCGGAGCATTTATCTTGACGCATCTATATACGTAGAATTGATTACCGACCGCACAGACGGTGGACGTTTGATTCAATGTCAATTCAAACAGAGTATCTCCGAATTGCTCTGGGAAATCGGATAAATGAGTATCTCTTATAAAATCAGAATTAACAGCGAATTTCTTTTTGACATCTTCTGATGGTGTTCCGGCATTGAGCACATTCCACGCCTTATCTGCATCCTCTCGCCTTTCAAAAGCAAACCGTTCAAAATCTCGAGTTTCTTCTTGTGTAAACGATGATTTTACTTCCTCATAACGTTCATCGATCTCCTTTTTACTTACCTTTAGCTCATCTCCCGAAGCCGCCAGGTTATCGACGAATAAAATGGAGATATTCCTTCGTTCTGGATTTTGATATTTCTCTTTGTTTACATCGAAGTATTGCCGTGTATCTTCGGTCGGAATATTTTCATCTATCTTCATATCGGATACATTTAATTTGGCCAATACAATTGTCTTTACTGACTCAAACTCTTTGGCTATCTGCTCCTTGATGAATAATGGAATCTTATAGCTGGCGACAAGAGGGTACAGAAGTTGCGTCCTCTCTAGGTTATCGCGTATCTGAGCCAGGAATCCGGCCTCGGATATTCCGGATCTTCTAATAGCGTCCTCATAAACCTTCTCACTGAAAATGCCATCGATCTGGAAATCGGGGATAGATTGAATAATACTGAGGACACTCTTCTTGGGGATTATAATACCGATACCCTTGAGGGCCTGGTCAAAGACGGCCCTAGTAATGAGATTATCCAATACGATACTCTTGATATTTAGACTATTCAATTCCTTGTCGGAGAGAGGTATAGAACTTGCATTCCTAATTCTTTGCCTCTCCTCGTTGTATTCACGCATGAAAGCATCCGCCGAAATACGTACCTGTTTAACGCGAATAACGGACTTGGAAGCAGAATAATTCTTGATGATATCTCCGACACCCCATAGGCAGAAACTAAGGATAATAGCGCCGAAAAGGATTTTAATGACGAGACTATGGGACGCATTTCTAAGAGATTTCAGCATGGCAAAAAAGAAATTATTCCAATATAAACCCAATTATATACCGGCATCAGCGATAACTGCAAACAAAGCGTTGGAGGAAGACGAGAATTAGGCCTCTGATTCTGATTGTTCTCCTCTCTTCCATAACTTGTATCATTCTATATTCCAGTAAATGCAAATAGGGTGATCATTCTGATTTATTTGTGTATATATCAAAGATGTGATTAATTACGCCAGGCGCATCTCGACGAAGCAGAAGAATAACTGAAATAAGTCTATTGAGATTAATGGATAACCTACCATATACTAGGACCCGATATAAAGGCCTTACGGCAGCGAATTCGAAGTACATTTATGCATCGTCGGTTTATAGCGAGCTTATTAAATGAGTATGTTCCGGGAAACCCAGAGGAGCAGGAAAATAAATCGAAAATGTTAGATTTCTTGTCGCGTGAATCTAATTGCTTTGAACGCAGTTGTCAGGAAGGGCATTTTACAGGAAGTTGCTGGCTTGAAAATTTTCAAGAGAACGCCGCTTTACTGACTCATCACAAGAAGTTCAAAAGTTGGCTACAACTCGGCGGCCACGCTGATGGAGATAGTGATTTACTGCGTGTGGCACAAAAGGAAGCGCTAGAAGAATCAGGGCTATCCGTTGAACCCGTCATTAATAAAATATTTGATATCAGCGTTCATTTTATTCCGTCTTATGAAGATGTAGGCCAACACTATCATTACGACGTTCGCTTCTATCTAAGGGCCACGGAAGATAAGCCATTTGTCGTTAGCGAAGAATCGTACGATTTGAAGTGGGTGAATAGAGAAGATCAGCTTCCAGACAATCCTGAAGTTAAACGGATGTTTCAAAAATGGAGAAAATTAAAGGAATCCGGAGTTGATACACTATAGATTCTATATCGGAGTTTTGACACATTATTGATGATTTTTGAAAATGGATAGATTTAATTGTAGATAATTGATTATGGAGGTTTGGAAGGAGTGTATACTAGAATTATGAATCTATACATCGCATGTATTTTACTTTTGAGATATTCATATACATTGGAAGCGAATATTGATAATATTAAGACATTAGCTTAAGATTTTTTATTGCCTAAGGGAGGATAATAGTGATGAAAATGATCAAGATCATTCAGATTGCCATGCTTGGATTAATATCTGAACTCTCTGCTTCCACGACGATAATGGATGTGCCACTCGCATCATATGTTGATGTTGTGGTAGTAACATGCGCATGCATGAAAATTAATATGCGAGCATACTGTACAGGAGTGATTCAAGGACACCTTACGGAAGATGTTGACATTCTACAGAGATCCATCACTCAAGAATGGTTACAGAGGAACAATATTGATGCAAATTCACCAATTCCTGGATTGGTTCCAGTTTACGTGAGTATTAATCAGGGACCGTATAATCCGATAAACCTGAGAAGAAGTGCTCAGCATGAATTGATGGTGCTAATGTTGCACAACAATATGACGTTCCGCATAAGTATGATTCCTAGTTCCGATTTAAAAACGATGGTAATGAACACATGCGTTATACCCTGTCCTGCATGGCTCATGGTTCGACATGCCTTCGCGAATCTTTTTACAAAATCGAGTTCTCCATCTGAGATCGATGTTTGTTTAGCTTAGAAATGAGTATTGCAAGATCAGGATCATTAATTCCGTATTCTGATTCTGAATGTTTGGAAAGATCTATTGAAGAAATTGGAAGACTACACATATGGACAGAGCGGAGAGACATAATCTGTCTCTCCATGCGGTTAACTCTTGCTCCCAACCGTAATTGGCAGAACCTATGTTAATAATGGCGTTAAATGATGTACCCCAACGCTTACGCCCACTTCTCCGCCCACGTCTTCCCCTACTATCACTAAATACCTCGTATACCGTAATTTATTGTCAATTAAATAATCTTCAATTGTTTTGAAAAAGGATGTGGAACCGACAGAGGAAAGTATTCGAGCCAATGTCACATTAGCAATCATTCCGAAATCAACTTGTATCCCCTCGATAAAAATAGTACATGGAGAGTCGAAAGTAGCGGAATCGAGACTGTTGGCGTGATGAGTAGCGTCCAACGCACAAACAACTCCTTTTCCGAGATAGGCGAATTCCGAATCAGCCTGGGCTAACGGCGGTAGCCTCTCGTTTCCAAGCACAAACGGAGAGGGATTGTTTTCAGCAACGACCTTGACGCCTCCACGAGTTTCAATAGCGAAGGAATTACAGGGTGATTCAAAGAACTCACTCCCATTCCCGGACGTCGCTCCTGTCTTCGTTATCAACGCTAACATAACCGCTATCATTGATAAGGCTAACCTTTTCATCATAGTGTTTCTCCTTTTGATAAAGAAATTGAACTTTCCACTGGTGAGTAATTCACCACGGGTCCGTATGGTAGCATAATAATTTTATCAGGTATACTATTCTTTTAGAGAACTGTGAGAGGAATGCCTCCTAATCTTCGTGGATAAAGCCTTCCATTAACTCTGATCCTTGAGCAATAGTACCAAGTTTTCCAACAACTTCTCTGAAGATGCAGCGACGACATCGCACATTGCATCATCCTTTTTCGTACAATGAACAAAGCCTCCAGATTCCTTGACCATTAGTATTCCTCCGGCGAAATCCCATAGCTTAACATTATGAGCAATGGCTGCATCGTACTTCCCGGCCGCGACGTACGCCAGATCAAGGGCAACCGATCCCGTCCGTCTGGTGATCACCCCACTCTGCATGATCTTAAATTCTGTACTGGGATCAGTGTGAGTCGCTATGACCGCCTCTGAAATACTCAACCTTCCGGAGACTCTCAAACGGCATCGATTCTTCAGGAAGGCTCCATCCCCCAATGACGTGCTAAAACAGTCTCCACGCATTGGATCTAGCGTCAGCCCAGCGACGGTCACTCCATTTTCTATCAGGCCGATGTTTATCGCGAAATAAGGGATCCCCCGCATGAAGTTGGTCGTCCCATCGATGGGGTCGATTATCCATACGGAATTGGGATCATCCCGAGTAATCTTCCCAGATTCCTCACATAGGAATGAAAATGACGGTCGGGCTTTCATTAATTCTTTGATCAGTCTCTCTTCGGCTCTGGTATCGGCCGCCGTCACGAAGTTCTTGAAGCCCTTGCGGGATACCTGCAACTTTTCCAGTTCTCCGAAATCTCTGATCAATGCATATGCCGCCTTTTCGGCGGCCGTCTTCATGAGGCGTAACTCGGTCTCTCTTCCCATGACCTATTTCGATCGCTCAACATATGAGGAATCGGAAGTATCTACGACGACCTTCGTCCCGGCCTCGATATGCTGTGGTACCATGATTTTGACGCCATTCGATAGGACGGCTGGCTTATAGGAAGAGGCGGCGGTCTGCCCCTTAACGACGGGCTCCGCCTCGGTTATCTCGAGGATAACGGTCTGTGGCAGTGAAACCCCGATGGGCCTCCCCTCATACAGACAAATCTTAACGATCATTCCATCGGTTAGGAAGACGGCACTATCCCCCATCAAATCCAGCGGCAATTGAACCTGATCAAAAGTCGACTGATTCATGAAGTGGAGTGTCTCTCCATCTTGGTATAGGAATTGATACTCAATCTCTTCCAGGAAGACTTTCTCGACTGTATCGGCGGCACGGAATCTCTCATTCAGCTTGGTCCCTCCATTGAGCTCCTTCATTTCGACCTGCATGAACGCTCCCCCTTTCCCCGGCTGAACGTGTTGAGTCTTCGTGACGATCCAGAGTTTCCCCGAGTAATCCAGGACATTACCGAGTCTTATATCATTCGAATTTATCTTCAAGTAAGTATTACCTCCAGCAAAACGAGGACCCATTGGTAGCGGAGGAGGGACTTGAACCCCCGACACGCGGATTATGATTCCGCTGCTCTAACCAACTGAGCTACTCCGCCACACAGAGGATTCTAGCATAACGGACGCTCTAAAAACATCTACTATCCCAGGGCAACATCGTAAAAAGTTCGATTGGCTTGTGATGGAACAATAAGTATCAACTATAGATCGAATCCTTAAATCTTTAAGATCTGATCTTTTTAAATGGAGAGCTGTGAACATGAACTGACAAGCAGGAGGCTTCTTCCGAAACAGCCTCCACCATAGTCGTCATCCCGATAAATAACTGTGCATCTAGAACTTTGGAATGCTCAAAAATACACATTACTTATCTGGATCTTTTAGTTTTGGATCGAGTTTTTTACTACTTTTAATTACTTTGTCGAAGTATTCCTCTTCTCTCTTCATACCTAGTTGTCCGGCATGTGGATGACTTGCATAACGTTCCGTATACGTTACGTATTCGTCTTCATTCGCACCACGTCTCATAAAACCGTAGACAACATTTGAGATGGCCGAAGAATCCTTATCGGCTTCTTTTTTCATAAAATCGGCCACAGCTTCGGCATCTTCGTTCTTTGCCCATTCATCTATGGCCTTTTGTTCTTTCTTTTTTTGCAGAGCTTCCAGCACTTTTTTCGCATCTGGATTTTTGACATCTTCTGGAGTTAGCCCAGTGAATCTTCTTACTAATTCGAAATACGCCTGCTTCGGGTTAATACCAGCAATCGATGCAGGTGATTTAGTTATTAGTAAAACTATCCCGTTTGGTAACTTTGAAATGTCATTTATGATCTTCGAATCGTCCTGTGGTTGTGTTTCCCTTTTTTCGAGCTCGGATGCTGCATCCTGCGGAGAAATGTGACTGACCGTTTGTTTTAAATCAACAATTGCTCTCAGTATGTCTGAATGCAGGACCTCCACCTTTGCCACGCACTCTCGACTGTCTTTTTTCTCCGATACTGCCGTATCCAACCCTTCTTGTTTTGGTGATGGCTCACTTTTGAATAGATCTCCCCTATATATCCAGAATACCATCCCAACAATTAGAATTAATCCTAATAATATGACTCTTTTCTTTACCATGTAGTTTTGTCCGCTGATAATGCTTACGTATAATCAGATGCTATTGTAAAACTGTTAAAAAATAGTTAAAAAAACAAAAAATTATACATATTGCAAAAGGCATAAGTTATCTCGGACTTTGGTAAAAATCACATTAAGCCTCTTCCCAAACTCTCCACAATCCGTACTGTGCTCCAATTATTCGTGTAAAAGGCAGCTTGACGAACACTATGCCATATTTATATGGATTATGTTCGTCCGTCAACTGAGCCTCAAGAATCTAGGTCTTCTGGAGTTTTCTCGACTGCAATCTTTCTTTGATTTTCCTCTTTGGCAAGTTTGCCTATCACCGAATTTAAATACCGCATTCGATCCGTAGTAATTCCTTCTGGGCCTGGATTTTCGATTAGTTGCACAGCATACTCCATTAACGGATTACCTTGGAACGATTCACGAGCTTGTTGCGTGAGGATGTTCGCACTTGTCACCTCGGAAGCGTTGGCTGCCTTAGACTCATCGATACTTGCATCCAAGCACTCTTCAAACAATCCATATTTTATACTCTCGATCAGAGCTAGAGTGAGACGATTGGCATAATCAGACAATTCGTCATTTGTTAGCTCGCTTCCATAATTGGAGGTATGCAAGCGGGTTGCAAGGAAGTTGACATGTGATTGATCTAAACGCATCCCTTCTTCTAATTGCTGCTGCGCTTGGTCTATGACGATTTTAATCTCGTCTTCGGTACTTGCAGCTACTATCTGCCATCCCAGCAGAATAACCGTTGCATATGCGTATTTAATAATTTTATTCATAAGGTTTTTGTTCCTTAAATATGGACGATAGTTGCACTATACTCATTCGAATGAGCATTGTCAAATAATTGCACTTAAATTGCACTACGATTCTGAGATTCTTATTTCTATCTAATAATTCTGATTCTAGAGATTCAAAAGAAGAGCTATTTCTGATTCCATTCTTTCCAGTTATTGGCACTTTGAAAGTATTGTAGTGCTATCTGTATAGCTTCTGGTCTCAAATCATCTTCTCTCTTAAACCGACCATCAGATACTAGTCTATACTTTTCTATACGTTTGACTGGCCTCAATACTAGGAGTTCAGAATTCGTTATGAATCCGATTTGTTGGTAATTAGAGATAAAGGCACGTTCATTTTTGGCCTCCAATACATTATGTCCAAAAAACTTACTATCATAAGACATGCCTAGGATCGATAATATTGTGGGTGCTATATCTATTTGGCTTGCTAGAGTTGGGACAATACCTGGCTTTACGTGTTTCGGAGAAAAGATCAAAAGTGGTATGTGATACTTCGTTGGATCCAATGTAATCTTCCCGGCGGAATCAGCGGTATGATCAGCCGTAATTACGAAGAGAGTATCATTATACCATCCTTTGGTCTTGGCCTTCTTCAGGAATTCACCGATGGCGTAATCTGTGTATTTTACACCCCCAGACCTCCCGGTCTTAGATGGTATGTCAATCTTCCCGTCCGGATACGTATACGGCCTATGGTTGGACGTAGTCATTATCATTGAAAAGAAAGGCTTCTCAGATTGATATGACTTATCTGCTTCCTTCAAAACAATATTAAATAAGTCTTCATCGCATATTCCCCAAATATTCGCAAATGCTATTTCATCTTTATTAATATTATTCCTATCGATTACTTCATATCCATTATTCTCGAAAAAATAATTCATATTGTCGAAATAGCCGAATCCACCATATATAAACTTACAACTATATCCCTTTGAATTCAAAATACTCCCCAGGGTTGATAGATTCTCATTACCAGGTCTACGAATAATTGAATTCCCAGGTAATGGTGGGATCGATAAATTAATAGCCGCGAGACCGTAGACCGTCCTCGTCCCAGTTGCTAATAAATTCGTAAAACAGAGTGAATTATTAACTAGGCCATCCATATTTGGAGTCAATTTATCTAAATTACCGAAATATTCTAAAAATGAAGCGCTTAAGCTTTCTACAGTAATAAATATAATGTTCAATCTTTTTTCATTAATATTAGACTTAATGTATCTCGAAATATTCGTTTTATTGATGAAGACTGAATGCGGCTCTTCATTTTTAATCGTTTTTCTTAATGATTCAGTCAATTCTCCTTGATTAGCAGTTGGGTAAAACTTTTCAAATGAGAGTTCATTATTTCTAAAAGCTGAAAACAATTCATATAAACCGTTTTTAGATACCTCGTTTGCATAGCGGTTGCTAGATATTTCCAATAATGAAGTATCGAATTTAAAAAATACTAATACACCTAATAGTAAAGACAGAATGAAATTCTTCCATCTAAAAGGGTTTCTATCTATTGATTTTTCGAGTTTGGCTAATAATATCGTAATGAACAGCGCCGGAATAAATGTTCCCAATAAAATATAGACCATATTATATGATTCTTTGATATTTCCTATGACTTCGTGCGTATAAATCAAATAATCAACAGCAATAAAATTGAATCTACTCGAGAATTCTTGCCAGAAAAAGTATTCAGAAATCGTGGAAAAGATAAGAAATGAACTGAATATAAAATTCAGGATAGTAGAAACGACCTTGTGATTAGGAATAATACCTGAGTAAATAAGAGAAATTGGCGCTATATACAGTAGTACGATCGAATCATTAATGAAGCCTAATAAAATCGCCGATAACCAGAATTGTCCAACATCATTTAAGATGGAAAGTATGATCCTAAATACGAAG
The DNA here is from genome assembly GCA_031266135.1 of Holosporales bacterium. Lineage (GTDB taxonomy): Bacteria > Pseudomonadota > Alphaproteobacteria > RUG11792 > RUG11792 > JAIRNI01. Next base: position 53,449 of record JAISBP010000013.1, read on the forward strand.
TTGATTCCTAAAAACAGCGATACTTTATGGAACTTCATAAGTTATCTTAGTGTGTAAATCAAATCAATGGAGTATATACACAATCCTCAATATTAAGGAAGACCATTTCTGGTATCCATCAGCATCTGATTCTGCTGATTTAAAAATTTTTTTTGATTGGAATTGACTCGTCGTAAATATGTTTGCTAGCATCAACTGGTGGGAACATTTGGTTAAAAGTTATCGGAAATCATTGAACAATAGCGTATCTATTATACTGTATCGGGTTTTGTGGTCTCCAGGTAGAGTGCTTGGACATCTGAGAGTTTTGCGTACCCTATCTGTGCAGTTTGTTTGTTTAATGATGTATGGATGTAATGGATTTTCTGCCGAGCCTGCGAAAGCAGACTCTGAAGGAGTTTACAGAAAATTTAATGCGATCTATTATAATGGATCCGGTATTATAGGCAACCCTGTGTACACAGATACACTTTGGCATTACAGTGTAACTCCAACAAACCAGAGCACTAATTTTGAAAAGGGTTACAGAAAAGCTAGTACGGTCCGTTACAGGAAAACCAGTATTAAAGGCAACTCCAAAAGGAAAAGTTTCCAGAATCAGACCGATATTTCGTTGGTAATTGCACGGGCTGAGAAAGATAATGGAATACCGCGTGGTCTCCTGATGGCAATTGCGAAAGTCGAATCTGGATGTGATCCCTATTCAGTCAACGCAAAACACCGGTCCATTCATTTCAAATCAAAAGCAAAAGCAGAGCAATTTATCGATGAATATGTTAAGAGCGGATACTCTAACATGAGCGTAGGGTGTATGCAGATACACTACCATTCCCACAGAAAGCATTTCCCAAGTGCGAGTGACATGCTAGATTCCAAGAAAAACGTAACCTACGCGGCGAATCTCCTCAAGTCTCTGTATAAACAGTGCGGCAATTGGACAGAGGCCACCAAAAAATACCATGGATCACACCCAAAATCCAACACTAGATACTGCGAGAAAGTATTAGCAGCATACGGGAAAAACAACATTGATTAAACTTACCTTCCACAATTCCTAGTCTAAAGACTCGTAAGTATCTGTTTTTTACTTCTCACGGAAAATGATACGGCCTTTTGTAAGATCGTATGGTGTCATCTCGATCGTTACCTTATCTCCGGCCAATACCCTAATTCGATTCTTTCTCATCTTTCCGGACGTATGCGCTAAAATTTTGTGACCATTATCAAGCTCTACACGAAACATAGCATTCGGAAGTATTTCAGTAACCGATCCATTAAACTCAACTAAATCTTCCTTAGACATAACTTAACAATACTTGAATAAAACAATATAATTAGAGTCTATGTTCCCTTCACAATTCTTATCAAGTAAATAAGTTAAAGATCCGCAATATAGTTTATAATACGTTGCTCTTTAGCAACAAGATTAACTATCCGTTCATCTGCGGTGGCTGCTCTCGGCTCTTCTGCTTCTCTAGATAAATTGAGGCGAAATCGATTGGCTCCAGCATGAGTGGTGGATACCCGCCGGACTGCGTCAGCCTAGATACTATCTCTCTTATGTACGGAAACATCAAAAATGGACAATGCACCATCAGGACTGGATCGAGAACTTCCTGTGGTACGTCCTTAGCCACTGCTATCAGCCCAGCGTATTCAATCTCCATGACAAATAGGGTTGATTCACCTGATTTGGCACTGACGGTAGACTTCAATATAACTTCGTAGCTCTCTTCATTCAATTTTGCGACGGCAGTCTCAACATTGACGGATACTTCAGGCTCCACCGGATTCTTCGAGTATTTTATCAAAAAATTTGGATTCTCAAAAGTTAAATCCTTGACATATTGATCCCGAATGTAGTATGGATATTGCATCTGTGCATTTGAATTCTGCTGATTCTCATTGTCGGCCATCTTCTATCCCCCTATTTTTTGAGTTCTAGTCTTCAATATCTTCTTTATCGATAACGCTCTCTTACTTAAAACTTCATCGCTTGATGTTAACAGATAACGATCAAGACCACCTTTGGCCTCGACACTTCTAATCCCATTCGTGCATACCCTCAGCCTCACCGAATGACCCAAAGAATCACTTAAAAACGACACATTCTGGAGATTAGGCAAAAACCTTCTTGAGGTCTTATTATTGGCATGACTTACATTGTGACCATACATCACGGCTTTACCGGTTAATTCACACTTCCTAGACATCTAAAACAAGCATACGCATATCGACATGATTTGACTGTAACATCTGAAACACATTATGTCAATCATCTATGATCAAAGGAATTGTCCATAAATCTATATTAAGAACGATGTATAATAGATGAATAATAAAACTGAAGCATTAAATAACACGCTCGGAGTAAGATGTAGCTTTTAGTAATCTTCTGCAATTACTTATTGTTCAATAGATATATCGAACATATCGGCAATTTGCTGCATTGCATGAGTACCTGCGTATCCTAACAACTTAAGTCTACAGAGTAATACTCTGTATATATCTCTTAAATTTTTTACATGAGAATTTAGTATAGTATAATCCATTCGTCGCATCATTATGACAGGTTGTCACTCGGTTCTTGCAATGGATAGGATCTTCCCTGAAGGGTAAATCGAAGGACAAGCTCACAGTTTTCATTATATGTTTGCCAAAATAAATTCCCTTCCAAAATTATCTCACATCCTGGTACTATTGTCCTTCCACCATCTGTCAGTTGTATTTCCAACTCTGGCACTAGGTCCTGTTAGGAAATTTTATATTTGACAGAAAGTGTGGTATATAGTTGTTAATTTGATCTTAAACACAACATATACCACTCATGAAATATTACATATCTGAGAAAGATTGGCAA
>JAISBP010000015.1 GCA_031266135.1 Holosporales bacterium
ACTCTCCACACTCAGCTTCTTGGTGCGTCGATTCGGTGCTCGAATCCTCACGTACACTCAAGTACGCTGCGGTTCTGTGCTCCGTGTCTCCTTCCAATAATTCTGATTCTGAAGGTTTCGAAAGAGCTCTAATAATTTTGATTATGGAGGTTTGTGACAAGGGGTCTAATGAATTAAAAGGTAAGTGCAAATAGTCTAAAATCTTTAACAATTTGGATTACACATTCGTATTTCATAGCGTCCCTTCTGTTTGGAGATAACTCCGTTGAATCCGTAACCCCACGGATTGTTATTTTTGCCATGTCCAAACAGGCAACTCTTGAAGACTGGGATATTGTTTCCCGTGGCAAAATGAATTATCACTGGATCTACCTTCTTTCCACAATCACCGAAGATAATGGCCACCACATCTTTGATGAGCCCAGCATTTAGCATATGAACCAGAAGTCTGTGGAACCTATAGCCCTCAACGTTTACATCCTCCAAAAAAAGTATTTTCCCGGCAGTTTGAATCTGCCATGGTGTACCTATTGTTGATATTATACACGTTAGGTTTCCGCCCGTAGTTTTCCCACACAGCCTGGTTGAATTTCTTGCAGCCTGGTTTAGAGGGACGAGGTCACGTATTGCTAATGTGGAGCTCTTCTTTCTCAAGAAGTTGAGTAGAAGCCTTGACGATTCTGGTGATTTATCTCTGAGAGCTAAATCTTTTAGAAACGGACCATTTATCGCTGTACACCCATACTTCTGTGACATATAAATAAGGAAGGCGGTCCCATCGCTATATCCGATAATTATTTTTTTTGAAGCGTTCGGAAGAGATTTCTTGCATAATACTCCCAATATTGCATCGATTCCGTATCCTCCTCGAATAAACCAAAGTATGGGTTCATCGGAGTTAACCGCTTCTACCAGTTGATCTGCCTTTGCATTTGGGTCGGAGTATACCTGATCATCTGATGTTCCAGTAGAATACTCGAATTTGCATCCAAGAATAGCCGCAATTAGAGCCGCAATTTTATGGTCTATGCCACTTGATGGACATATAGCTCTAATCTGTAAATCAGTTAAAATGATCTCCGTAGCATTGCACGTCAACTTGATCAGAACAAAAATTATAAATAAAAAACCCTTCTTCAATGTCTTGTTCATTCCTAGATATATGTCGATATAATATATGATTATTTAATTGCAAGTCTAGTACGAAAGTCGCTGTGTATACGTTACATATACTTTTAGATAGTTCTGATGCATCAAGAACGTATCCGTTGAATTAATTCTCTCCATAACTCTTCAGAATCAGAATTATTGGAAGGAAAGATAACGCACAGACCTGCCGTGTACTTGAGTGTACACCAAGAAGCTGATTATGGAGAGTTAGAGAAGAAATTTATTGGCGTGGCCCATTATTCTCAGTTTATACTCCAGAAGATATTTTGCATTCATGGCGTGCTTAAATTCTACGTACTTTCAAAGTGCATCGAGTATATCTTATTTCCTTATTTTTAAAGAATATATTAAATAAACAGTAGCGATAGTGCTGGCTATAGCTCCGATAATAAATGGACCGGCGGTTTCGTGGATCCCCAGGAACCCCGCTAACTTAAACGATGCTCCCGCCAGGCAATTCGAGACGAACAAAGAGATCCCGTCTATTCCATAATATATCGCAAAGGCCGTACCGATGAGGTGCTTCGGTGCGTACTGTGCAACGATCGACGCCAGGAGGCCCTGTGTGGCCCCCATGTGTATTCCGGACAATAGATATACCGCCAGGACGCAATAAAAGTTATGAGCAAATACCCCGATTAAATCGGCTATGATGAGGATACAGATGCCATAAACCAGCAATACCTTCTTATTCACCCTATCGGCAATTTTCCCGATTGTGAGGGCCGTCAGCATCGCGCATAACTCATAGAATGCGATGAACACCGGGAATTGCGCCACGGAATCAGGGAGAATCTCCTTGGCCAACAGCGTAATGAATCCTTCGCTGAATCGGTTTAACATGAGAAATGGGACGGCCACGATGAAGCTCCAATATTCACGAGGTATAAGGCGAGCGTCCTTTAAATTCCATCTATGTCTGTTTTTGGTTGTTGATTTTTGGCTCTCCTTATATTTTATCTTCTTGAGGATATAGAGGGCGATGACCGTCGGGATCACCGCCAACGTAAATATAAGGTGAAAATTTTGACCGAAGCTCCGGACCAGAAGTGATGTGATGATGGCCCCGATGAAGGCACCGAGGACCGTCATTACGTACCGCAAAGAATATGCAAATCCGCCCTTCGTTGCTATTTCGGCTAGGATTGAGTCGGTCGCGGCATGTCGGAGCCCCTTGGCAAACCTATCGAAAGAATTGGAGATGAACACCAGTAACGGACTCCATGAACACGCTAAACACGTTTTGCTCATGACGGTTAATGTGGCCCCTAGCATCAGCATCGGTTTTTTCTTTTTAAATACATCCATGAAGAAACCGGCACTCATTTTGGCGACGTAGGATACGGCCACTATCGTCCCCTCGAAGTATCCAAATAATTCGCTTCCGTTTAATTCGTAGACAAAGAAGATGGGAAGTAATGCCGAGACCATATTCGTTGAAATACCCCAAAAAAGGTGTATACAACAAATCCACATGATCGTCGCATGTGTTTCCTGATTTGCAGAAGTCCTGAAAAAATCGCGTAATCTATTGATACATCTTGAATTCGAGGGCACGGGGTCACAGGTATGTCAATCCGACGATGGTATACTCCCTGATGCCGTTCGGAGTCGATACCTCGATATCGTCACCGTTTCGCTTCCCAATTAGGGCCTTGGCGATGGGTGAGGTGATTGGGAGCATGCCATTCTTAATGTCAGCCTCATCACTACCGACGATCTGATACTTAGTGATGGTGCCACTAACCAGATCCTTGAGTTCAACTGTCGCCCCAAATTTGACGGTATCGGATACGATCTTCGAGACATCGATGACAGATGCCTTACTCAATTTATCTTCAAGGTCCGAGATTCTAGATTCAACAATCCCCTGCCTATCCTTCGCGGCGTGGTATTCAGCGTTCTCTGACAGATCGCCCAAGGCCCTAGCATTCGCGATGGCCTCCACAATCTGGGGACGCTCGACATTCTTTAGCCGTCTCAATTCTTCCTGTAGTTTTTGGTACCCACCAAGGGTCATAGGTATCGTTTCCATAGTACTCATCAAATAACGGATCTACTCCCGCACTGAATCCTTGCCTATCCAGTACTCCGATCAGGGCTACTGGTGTACCAAATCGAAGTAATACGTGTCAAGGCCTAACTTTACCTTTGCAACGCAATTCATTTGATACGAAGCTATTGGTTCTGAATCAGAGAGATCTATGCATAATAGACCTAATCAGCTTCTTGGTGTACACTCAAGTACACGGCAGGTCTGTGCTCCGTTTTATCCAATCCCAGAATCTTTCTCTGGGGTTAAGATCTGGATTATATGGAGTAAAGTGCATTCTTCTGCTTCTACCTCCTATCTAATCCCTTTCATTTTGTGTATAAGAACATATCCATGATCCTGTCTTAATACTTTGTTAAGCATTGCATCATTATGCTGGCTATACATTTGGGTATTGAGGAAAGAAACTATGTGGAAGAAGATTGTATGTACGGCTCTAATTACAGGATCTATCACATTATTTGCGGCAGAAGACAGGGACGACATGGGGCAAAATCCACTTGCCCCTGATGTACGTATTGAAATACTGCGTATAGATCATCGCGATGAATGGATATTGGCTAATATTATAGGGTATGGAGCGCTTGCAGCACAGTATCAACTAATACTTCCGCAGCCTTTTGGAAGTTTGCTTGTTGTAGCTTATGGCTTAGGAGCTGGAACGACGCTCTGTCTAAGAGCCTTGGATTATTTTAGAGAGTCTGCGTGGGATTGGACGCTACATCATCCATTGGCTAGGGATGGTGCACTAATAATGACAGCGGCTGTGTGTTGCTACGGGGTAGGACTCACTAGGTCCTGTTAGGAAATTTTATATTTGGCAGAAAGTGTGGTATATAGTTGTTAATTTGATCTTAAACACAACATATACCACTCATGAAATATTACATATCTGAGAAAGATTGGCAA
>JAISBP010000016.1 GCA_031266135.1 Holosporales bacterium
ACGTATTCTCCAGCATCATTCTTCATGTATCCACAATCTCCAGCTAAATCTATATACCTAGGATTCATCCTACCAATCTGTTTATACAGCATCCCCAGACTCTGCACCATGTTACGTATTGTGGGCTAAAAATCTTGTTGCCTACTCGAAATATATTTGATACGCTCAGAGAGATGAGATCTGATTTGGCTCGTTTTTGGGCCACGTTAGGATCATCAAAAATCCAAGACATCAGTAGAAGTAGGTTCCTCGTCGTCGTTCTGTTTGTAGATTTATGACGATGGATTTACGGATTTAAAAGGAGGAAATATTTATGAACATCATCATTGAACCATCAAAAATTCAGATACTTGAACTAGATGCATTAAAAGCGCATCTTCGTATAGATCATGAGCACGAAGATGATTATCTAAGGCACATCATCGAGATCGCTACATCTATCCTAGAGAGCTACATTGAACAGCCAATCCTAAAGAAAAAATACCGTTACATAGCGTATCGAGATAATATGTCTAGTCCGCGAATGGTAGAGCTTCCGATGAGGTATGTCGATCATATCATATCGGTTGAAAGTAAATTCCCCATCTGTGATGGCAGGAAAATGGATTTTAGCATCATAGTCGAATCCAATAAAACCTTCGTCGTATCAAATACATCGAAATATCCGATCGAAATAATATATACGGCCGGAGTGATTGATAATTACGATGAAATTCCACGTGATTTACAGTATGTCTCCCTGCAGATTGCTCGAAGTATATACATCTGTTCAGATGAAGATATTTTTGGCTCTGCTTACATTAAGAGCATCATCGATAAATACCGAAATATATCAATAGATTAATGAGGAGGATTATCAAATGAAACATCTCATCTCTAAAATGCATAAAAAAATAACATTATTAAAAATGAACGATATAACATCAGAAACGACTACAAAACGATTCATAGATATCGTTAATACTAGGGCGAGTATTACGCCACTGAATGGTAAGGATCAGGGAAGAGTATATGAAGTTATCGTACCGAATCCACCACCACATTGCAGCGACGTAGCTTTTTCTGGAATCAGATGGAATGAAGAGGAATATATTTGTGAATCTACATTCAGGACATACGATCGAGATTTCCTCAAAGGAACAGTCAGAAAAATGATTTGAGAGTCCATATATTTTATGTAACATCATTGTACCATGATAAAAGTATTGGTGTACTCCATCATTTGCCTCACCGGCATTGTGCTTTGTATACAAGATATTCTGTACCGTAAGATCGAGGTATGGATCGTATCGGTTTTTGTCATCAGCTGTTTTTCATTGTATTTCTTCGGAAGAGCTGTGTCGTGTATCCCGTGTTGCATCTATCTCGTCATCGGAGCCATTTATTACTGCATGCTGAAGAAGCATGCGTTCGGAGCCGCTGATTATCTAGTGATTGCTGCAATATCATTTCTTATTCAAGAAAACGATTGGCCACTGTTTTTGGTAATAAATGGTGGAATAGGAACACTGATAGGAGTCTATGTAAAGCATAAGAATGAAAAAACAATCCCGTTTATTCCCGTCATTATGCTATCGGTATTATTGACGAATATAGTAAATATCTTACGTTGATTAAACTAAAGGAACTTATAATATTATTCAGTGGTCTCGGTTCTCCTTCTCTATTCGGAGATTTTTGGTTCTATCACGGCGAATGATGTATCCAGCCAGGTTTGTTGCTACAAAGTCCGTCCGGCACACCTGGTCAGCGGTCCTCAGGAGCAGGTCATACGAGATGAGGTGTCCAACCCTTAATATAATACCCAATATTCTCATCCTCAGTTCAATATGCAGATCCTTGAATGGCTTTAGTTGGATGTATTGCCCATCGTATATTTCTGATACCTTGTGCGAAGCTATTTGATCAAGGCAATCGTTCGCCATCTGGAGACGAAATATCGTCTTGTTGACATTTTTGGTATCGAGTCCGTATTTCGAGGCGATCTCCTGGTATGCCTTACGCCACCTTACGCGTTCAAATTTCATTTGATCATTCATGGGATCGTGCTTATAGCCAATATTTCCGAAGCGTGAACCCAGCGTTTCCTTGAGATCACATGGCGCAAAATTTAATAACGGTCTAATGATCTTGACACCACTACGTTCCGAGATTGGTTTGATGCAGGATAGCCCCCTGAGCGCTGATCCCCGTGATAACCTCATGAAGAAGGTTTCCCACTGATCTAGAGCGTGATGTGCCGTCATCAATACGTCAATCCCATTTTCCTGGCAAAATTTGGTGAGGAGGTTATACCTGGCATTCCGCGCCTTCAGCTCGATGGATCCATCGATATCGCCAGAATGTTCCCATACTAAAACCTTAGTATTGATTGAGGAGAATTGAGATAATGCTTTTATAACATCCTCAATCTCTTCTCTGGAATTCGGGCGGAGACCGTGATCTACGAAGCATGCGAATAGGATAACATCATGTACCATCGCATATTCATTGGCCAATAACGTGAGGCATAAACTGTCGGAGCCTCCAGAGACGGCAACAACCCATCGCTTGGCGAGCCGTGCTGTATCTGGAAGTGTGGCCGCAAATAAAGAGTCAGAAATGATCATACTTATGTCTTGATTGTAATAATTTAGAATGATTGGATACGAAAAAAACGATGATCTGTCAATCATTTATGGGAAAATAAACGAATAATTAACTTTTGGCTTTTAGAATTTAGAATGAGTATTTAGAGTTTTAAGTCTGCCAAAGCATGAAGTTTAACCGAAGGATTTCGAATCAGCTTAGCGTGATACGGCGGATTGGGTTATGCCCATCATTATTTAATCTCTACACCGAGAGGTATTCGTTTAATTTTTTTCTAAATGATATCCTGGCGGGATTTAAGATTTTTTTATTATTATTCCCGATCGTTTTTTCATTGGCATTTTTCTGCGGATTTTCACCGGTTCAAGGGCTTACATCGTGCGCCGTAGCTGCGGCAGTTTCAGCTGTTTTCGGTGGATCAAAGTACCAGATAGCGTCCATATCTCTGCCGCTCTGCCTCATCACATTCGAAATCCTGAATAAGTATCAATATAAAGGCCTTTTATTTACCGCTATTTTTGTATCGATTATCTTATTCCTTTTTGGAATCTTGAGGATGAGTGAAATATTTAAGCATATTTCATATGCATTTGTGGCGGCCATTTCTTTCTATGTTCTCGTATCGATCATTCTTCATCAGATTCAATATATCTTGGGGGTTGATACTATTCAGTCTACACAGGGGATCCTCGAGAACCTAGGGTTCCTAAAGGATAATCTAAAAAACGTTAGTTCAAAGAGCATGTTGATGGGAGCCGGATTTATTTTGCCCCTTTTTGTTCTCAGAATATTTATGCGAGGCTTTCTGCCGTTCTTGTTATACATATTGCTTGGATGCGGGTTTGCACTCGCCACTGATCTTGGGTACATCCCATTTCTGTTCGATATCAAGACAATCGGGAAAGAGTTCATGTCTGGACATATAATCGATAATATCTTTACGATCGCACGGAGCTTGCCGTCCAAGACGATCCTTGCCAATACTCTGGATTACGCGTTCGTGATTGCAATCATCATCGGAGCTGAGGCCTGTTTTTGCACCAATGTTTCATCGAGTATTACAGGGGATAAGAGGGTTCAGAGTAATGTCGAGCTCATTTCATCGGGTATTTCGAATTTTGCTTCCATCGCATGCGGAGGGTTGTTCGTAGCTCCAGATATCAACTTTTCATTGAAGCATATATCGATGAAAACAAAGACCATCATTTCGACCCTAATACTAGCGGCCATATCGTTTGTATTCGTTTGGTTTAGTCGGGAAATTCTTAGGTACGTGCCGTTGATGTGCATATCGGGCATCATGATAGTCTATTCGTGCTCTGAGGTGATGTGCCGAAACTTTGGACAATACTTCGGTTATAAGACGAATGACTGCTACATATTTATTATCACTTTAATTGTGGCGATTTATTTTGGATTCATATCGGCGGTGATTGTTGGCTTCACGATTTCGAGTATGTTTTTTGCACAGAGGATGGTACGGCTTAATGACGCATCCGTTCATACGACGAAGAAACACGATGCTGGGGCTATAGCATTTATGTCCAATAAGAATGGCTTTTCAACGAGTCAACATATTTCATCGAGTATTCTGAGACGAATTGAAGTGATCCAGATTTACGACATATTATCACTGAATATAGCGAAAGTGATCGAAGGAGCATTGATTGCTCGTGGGAAGTATCCCAAGGCTTTGATAATATATTTCCAAAATGTCCCATACATGGATACAGAAGCATTCGTGTCCCTCAAACAAATCGTGAATGGAGCTAAGAAAAAGGGAGCCACAGTTGTTGTGACGGGCACAAACGGTATGCTCCTGGATATAATTCAACAGAAAGCTATCAAAGAGAATTCGGGAGATACCTTCGGATACATTATCCCTGACTTCAACGAAGCCATCAGGAAAACTACTGCTAGATTTGAGGGATAATCAACCTAAATTTAAGTCTAATGCTCAGCCCTAAACACGATATTTAATGGGACATCGTCTAGGTCGAAGAACTTTCTGAAACCATTAGTGATGAATCTTTTATGATCCTCTCGAAGTCCGTTTCGGTTGCTTATGAATATTAGGAACGTAGGCGGTAAGATTCCAATCTGCGTCATGTATTTCAGCTTAAATTTCGCGGAGGCACTCTGCATCATGTCACTCTGCGCAACATCGGCGAGCCACCTATTTAAAACGGACGTCTTGATTCGTATCTTTTGTTTATTATGAATTGAAAGTGTGGTCTGCAAAAGAACATCAATAGAGTTCTTTCGTAACTCTTCACAATCAGCTTCTTGGTGCGTCGATTCGGTGCTCGAATACTTCATAACATTCTCTTGGCGTACACTCAAGTACGCTGCGGTTCTGTGCTCCGTGTCTCCTTCCAATAATTCTGATTCTGAAGGTTTTGAAAGAACTCTAATATTTTCACGATTTAAAGCCGAAATGAAGAGATACGGAATATTTTTCAATTGCGATAGGCTCTGCTTAAAGTTTCTTCTTATGAAATGCGGGGTATCGCCTATGGTATACGGCGTTTTATCGACCTTGTTGAAGGCTATGACCAATGCCTTACCACATCTAATTATATCGGATGCCAACGAAATGTCCTGCCTATCGATCCTCCCAGATCTCAGGGTCGTGGCATCGATCATCAGGATGACGGCGTCTGCGTTCCTATACGACTTCCTAGAGTTCTGGACAGATATTTGTTCCAAAAGGTCTTGGACTCGGTTCTGGCGCCTTATTCCAGCCGTATCCAGTATTTTGATGCGCTTTTCTTGAAATAGGATATCAAACTCTGCACTCTCCCTCGTGAGACCCGCGAAATCCGCCACCAATTGCCTATCCTCCCCTAATATCCGATTGATCAGGGTCGATTTCCCGACGTTTGGACGTCCTATTATCGCAATCTTGACTATTTCCTCTTGCTCTGGAGGGGGGGTAGCCAATGATTCCTCTTCATACGTTACTCTATTCGAAATGTATTGGCATAACTCATCAATACCATGGCCATGTTCCGCCGATATCTTGAAGGTTTCATCGAAACCCAGTTCGAGGGACTCCACGTAAACTTGCTCTATCCTTTTTTTCTTGTCACTTTTATTGATGACTGTAATGGTGGACTTTCCACATTTCCTCAATATTCTGGCTATTTCTTTGTCGTATTCAGTGACTCCGACATCACCATCCAGAACAAATAGTATCAAATTAGCATTTACTAGAAGCTCATTTATATTCCGTGAAATACCATCCAATAAAGAGGCATCTACTTCGTCATAGTCAAACATTCCTGGGGAATCTATGAGGGTCACCCTCTTTCCATCGATCGTTATCTCCTTGAATTTAGCATCCCTAGTAACCCCACAGCGATCGAACGTTATCGCATCTCTCGTGCCAGTTAAGCGATTAAAGATCGTGGATTTTCCAACGTTTGTTCGACCAGCTATCAGGATGATAAAATCATCCGATGGCATATAGACTGCCCCTCTCCGATACGGCGAACATTACGCCGTCGACTATTATCGGGGTCCTGGTGAACGATACCTTGGGGAATGTATCCTTCTTCTTCAGTGCACCAGTCGATGCGTCAAAGTACGCTACATCGCCATCTTCACTGAATACGGTCACGTTGCCGTTGATCAAGATGGGCCCAACCCACTTTACTTTGTTTTTCTTGGAGCACTCATCATCGCTTAAGTTCCTAACATCTGTCGTCCATTTAATATTGCCGGTCTTCAGTGAAATACAGAAGAGAGTATTATCATTACTCAACATAAATGCCCAATCTCTAACGACGGCGGGAGTGAGCGTGGTCCCAAATGACTGTTCCCAGCGCCTGATACCAGATACCACATCGATCATTGCGGTTTTGGATTCAGATGTTGATGCCAATACAAATCCATCCAGAACGGCCGGAGATGCAGCGATATGGGATATCACGAATCCACTCTCTGCTATATTCGCCGAAAACAATACATCGGCCCAGATATCGGATCCATCCCGCACATTGATGGCTATAATATCACCCGAGGAATATGCGCAGATTAAGGTATCTCCAGACACGGCGGCTATACTAGTTCCACACATCACCGTCTGCTCTTGGGTCATCGTCTTGCTCCAAAGTGTTTCTCCATTCTTTGGATTAAGAGCGAACGTTTGATTATTAACGGCGGTTACAATCAATTTATCGGAGACGTATAGTGGTGCTCCCTTCACCGGGAATTTCAAATTTATATTCCAGAGTTCTTTGTGCGTCTTGGTATCGATCGCAATTACATGCCCAATATTTGTACTGATATAAATGACACCACCATTAGCTGTGAGACCCCCTGCAAACGAGCTCTCATCGGGTTGCTTCGCAATCGTTTTGCTCCAGCTGATTCTCCCGTCCTTTTGGGAGACGCAACTGAGTTCCCCAGTGGCGTCGACGGCATACAAAAATCCATTATACGCAATGATGTCGGAGGATACTGGCCCCCTACCTATCGATGTATCCCATAATATTTTAGGTTTCTGTGATAGTCTGTAATTTATTGCGACGTGTTGTTTATTCCCCATAACATCGACGAATGAGCTGACGGATGTCGCGGCTGGGAGTTGGACGCTCCTTGCCCGCAAATCAGAATCTATGCTGCCTCTAGAGTCAGACTTGAGCGGGATCCCAGAGATTGGTTCCCGTTTCCCGGGCAATATCTCCTTCTTATCACAGGCCGTCATCAGTAGGAGTGCCGCACAGAACAGTATAAAGTAATTTCTCATCATCATAATATCTCTCTAAAGCATATTCGCTAAATCTTTGGCCCTTTCTCCCATACCAGGTGGAATATCAGGCGTCTTGGCGATTTTGAGGAGTACCTCTTTAGCCAAATCATTTTTCCCGTATTTAATATAGCAGAAAGCCAAGGCTTCCATCGCAAACATTTCCCAAATTCCACTGACGTACTTAGTCGATAACGTCTCTATAAATCCATCCAATTCTTTGATGATCTCTTTGGGAGGCATGAGATCGATGCACGTATTGACGTATAGGATATACGCCAATTCCTGGAACATTTTATCCGCCTTTTTATCTTCAGAGATTTGCTTATACTGAGTAATCGCTGCTTTATCACTCTTTTCTCTAAGGATAGATGCGTACGTCATTTTGGCGAGGGTTTTGTAGGGCTCCTTTGCCGATGTCGCAAGTTCCTTAATTTGAGGCAGGGCCTGCTCAGCGTTCCCAGAATTCAGCATATTCTGCACCATCGAATATCTATGAGACATCGCCTCAATTTCGGAGGCCGTACGTTGCTTCCACATGTTATAGACGCCGATCGTGAGCAGACTCCCTACGAAGAGGGTGGAAACCAGTTTCCCATACTTATTCCAAAGATTCTGCCAATTTTCATTCCGAATTTCTTCCTCGATACTCTCGACGAAGACATCGAACTTCGGACCGGGAGTAACGTCTTTTATCTTCTTATCATCCATCATGTGGGGTCTCATCACAAAACATCAGAGAACAAGAGGATTATACAATGAAAGACTGGCCTGATGGAAATGTATAATAGGCTTTTCACAATTTGTGTCCAGTGCATAAGAAGGATGAATTTTAAGAATTAATAACTTGTTCTTCCAAATTAGTAGCATAAAATAGAGTAAGTTACTATAAGTATATGACTGAGATATCTTACTGATTTAAACATTATTCAGTGATATCGATTCTATCATCTGAGCTCCAATCTTAGTGTTTCCATATTACTTAAAGTTATAGTATGATTGTTATGTGGGATCGTGGTTGCCGTCTTTATGTCTTTCGCACGACGTAGTAAAAATCAGGAACAGGTCGATATTTGGCCTGGGTTCGTCGATGCTTTATCAACCGTCCTCCTGGTCTTCATATTCGTGCTGGTCGGCTTCATTTCCTCACAAATCTACCTATCCGGTATAATTTTTGACAGAGATTCTTCGTTGGCCGATTTGAGGTCTAGGCTATCTAAGGTTTGTACTCTCCTCGATACCGAGAAGGACCATTCCGCCAAGCTTACGGATGAAAATTCTGATCTCATAAAAAAGATAGTGGAACTAAACGAGTCTATAGCGACACTTCAGGGCATGTTCGACAAAGAGGAAATACTGAGGAAGACGGAGCATAGTGAAAAGGTTACACTCGAAGAAAAAATAGACCAATTAACTACTCAGCTGAAGGACGTATTGGCTGCCCTGGCAGCCGAGCAGCAGAATGCCGAACAACAGCAGAAGGCAATAGATTATATCAAAAAGGAAAATATCAAGCTCAGTGAATTATCAAAATTAAATTCGTATAGATCTGAATTTTTTGATAGACTCCAGGCGATCGTTAAGGATAAGGATGGCATCAAGGTATCGGGAGATAGGTTCGTCTTCCAGTCGGAGCTATTCTTCGATTCTGCATCTGATGAAGTGAATGAAGGCGGGAAGGAGCAGTTGCGAGATCTCGCCGATATCGTGAAGGAGATCGGTAAGAAGATCCCCAAGAAGGTTAAGTGGATCTTGAGGGTCGATGGCCATACTGACGCCCGTCCCATCGTCGGCGGTAAATTCACGTCGAATTGGGAGCTTTCTGCGGCCAGGGCCATTTCCGTCGTTAAAACCTTGATAGAATTAGGGATAGATCCTGAGCGCCTCGTGGCCGCCGGATTTGGGGAGAATCAACCGATAACGCATGGGACCACTCCTGAAGACATGGCGAAAAACAGGAGAATTGAATTTAAATTGGATGAACGATGAAGAAGTTTATATTCGTATTTTCGGGTCCGTCTGGAGCCGGTAAAACAACCCTCATAAAACACGTCCTAAAAACATTTAATGGTGACGTTGATATCAGTGTTTCGTGTACGACGAGGGCGGCTCGGATTGGTGAGACCGATGCCGTCGATTACCACTTCATCACCAAAAATAAATTTGAAAAATTTATTGGGGATGGGCAATTTCTTGAATATACAGACTGCTATGGGAATCAGTATGGCACCCTCAAGAGCACCGTCCTCGATCTTCTGACGCACAATAAGGCCTGTATTCTGGACGTGGATTATAGGGGTGCGAAGGCCGTTCTGCACGGAGACTTGTCGGATGCAGATGGTAGTTTTAAAATCCAGAAGATAGGTATCTTGGTTTTGCCACCCTCGATAGAGGCCCTGAAGCAGCGTCTATTGAATAGAAGATCCGAGACAAAAGAGTCTCTCAATAAACGTATTTCGGAGTCGTTCAATGGGGAGAGTATCGCGAAGTATGATCACGTCATTATAAATGATGATATAAGTCGTTCAAAAAAAGAGGTACAGAATATCGTAAAGCTATACCTTAAATGATATTAGATTTAATTTCACGGCCATCCGATATAAAGAAACTCACCCTATCCGAATTGGTGAGTTTATGTTCTGAATTGAGGTCCGAAATCATCCGTATAACGTCTACGAACGGTGGGCACTTGGGCTCCAATTTGGGGACCGTCGAGCTCATCGTCGCCGCACATTATGTCTTCAATTGCCCTACGGACCGCTTCGTATTTGATGTTGGGCATCAGGCATATGCGCATAAATTACTGACAGGGCGTCGTGACCTAATGGAAAAGCTACGGACCAGCGATGGAGCCTCGGGTTTCCCGGATCCACTGGAGAGCGAATGCGACGCCTTCATCGCGGGACATGCGTCGACCTCCATCAGTGCATCGATTGGAATCGCCAAGGCCAGAGATCTTAAGAATAGACTTCTTGTCACTAACTCTTCAGAATCAGATCTGATGGAAGGAGATCCGGCACGCAGAACCGGAGTGTACTCAAACGTACATGAGGATTTGAGTACCGGCTCGACGAAGCAGAAGACTGATTGTGGAGAGTTTGGGAAGAAGTCTGAGGCATTTAAGGTGATTTCCATACTGGGAGACGGCGCCATGAGTGGCGGCATGATCTATGAGGCCCTCAATAACATCGCCTACATCAAGGACTTCATCGTCATATTGAACGACAACCAAATGTCGATATCGGAATCGGTGGGCGCTATGAGACGGTATCTCTCGAAGCTGCTCATGTCCCGCAAATCCCTGACTCTCCGAAAGAATTTCAGACGATTTCTGGATTCCATGCCGCGGAACTTGGCGACCTCCATCGAATCGTTGGTAAAACGATCTCTGATCGTCGTGAAGGGAAGCAATATCTTCGAGGAATTTGGACTTCAGTATATAGGGCCGGTCGATGGCCATAATATCGCCGAACTAATTGAGGTCTTCAAAAACGTCAGAGATATCGCTAATTATAAGCCTGTCCTCTTGCATATTATCACCAGAAAGGGCATGGGATACACGGCCGCAGAAAATGATTCGACGAAGATGCATGGTGTAGACCACGATAAGAGTAGGCGTTATTCCGATGTCTTCGGTAAAAAGATCGTGGAACTAGCAAGAGCTGATGAAAAGATAGTATGCATCACGGCGGCCATGAAGAATGGGTGTGGACTGCGCGAATTCGCCGATCTTTTCCCGGAGAGATTTTTTGATGTCGGGATCGCTGAGGAGCATGCCGTCACCTTCGCGGCGGGCCTAGCCAAGGAGGGCCTCAAGCCCTTCATCTGCATATATTCAACGTTTTTACAGCGGGCTATAGATCAGATATACCACGATGTATCCCTTCAAAATTTACCGGTAAGATTCATTGTGGATAAGGCGGGGTTACCGGGACATGATGGGAAGACCCACGCCGGTATCTACGACATCTCCCTCCTGCAGAACTTTGACAATATTCATATTTTTTCACCGGGATCGAGGGGGGATCTGGAAGAGTTACTAGATGTGATGGCGGGCGAGATATCGTATCCGTGCGTCCTACGATTCCCGAAGGCGGAATCTTTTGAGGTTTTACACGATGAAATCGTTCAAGGAACATGCACTTTAATAATATCATGTGGAGATCTATTGAGGAATATTCTCGAGGCCATAGAGATGATTGATAATGGAGACTCACCAACCGTCTGGAATCTAAAGATTTTAAAACCGTTCGATTTCGAATTGTTTTATAAGTTGGCAGAAAATCACGAACGAATATTAGTATTCGAAGAGGGAGTATTCGGTGGACTTTCCAATATCATCTCGGAAGGACTAATAAAAGATAATAAAATAGAGTTGTTATGCAAGATGAAATTCTATAATGTCGATAAAAACCCTGTAAAACCATCATCCAGATCCGAACAGTTGAAGAACTGTCACCTATCCCCACGTGAAATTAAGGAGATATTGCAAGGATAGATACATTCGGTATGCATAATTGACTGTATACTTTCCCATTGTTAAATAGACTTCTTTCCAAACTCTCCACAATCAGTCTTCTGCTGCGTCGAGCCGGTACTCAAATCCTCATGTACACCAAAGTACACTCCGGTTCTGCGTGCCGGATCTCCTTCCATAAGATCCGATTCTGGAGGTTTGGAAAGAAGTCCAATGTTTAAAGGAGTAATTATACTCGCTCTACGTTGTAACCGCGTAAAATTAAGCACGATGAATGCTTGAAATCCAGCATTGTTAAGGCAAAAAATCTTATGCTTCTGAAGTGAAGCGAGTATATATATTTATCAACAATCATTTCATTTTCCTGGGGAGATATTTTCTGAAAATTAACGAATTCTTAATGTTTTTATGCTATTTTCGTATACACCGCCGCCGACCCCCACCCACCCGGGATACTACCACGTTTTGTTTAATAAAACGTTAATAGGCCATAAATTTAGATGGAAGCAAGCAAAATGAGATATGTGGGGTGCCCTGATGAAATGCCCTTTACACTTGACTTTTATCTATTAGTAGTTTACCATGGTTATATCAAAATGACTATAGGAGTTTTATCATGGAGATAACTATTCAGGCCAGCGAATTTAAGGCAAAATGTTTAAAATTGTTGGATGATGTGCGCAAGGGCGACACTTTTTTAATTACGAAGAGAGGAGTTCCGTTTGCAAGGCTAAGCTCTCTACCTTCGGAATCCAAGGAACTCTTTGGAGCAATGCGTAATTCTTTCATAGAGAATGACGATATTCGAATTCCTATAGATTGTGAATGGATCTCTGAAAAATGAGTGATCTCTTGCTTGATACCCACATCCTTTTATGGCTAATGAATGGTGATCAAAAATTAACCAAGGGAAATCAGGAAAGAATAGAAGAGACCGTGAATTCAGGTGCCAGAATATGTTTGAGCGCAATTTCCATTTGGGAAATTGGAATGCTAGTTTCTAAAGGGAGGATTACATTATCTCAACCAGTCAACAAATGGATCGAGCAGGCAATCGAAGTATCATCAACCAAGATCATCGAACTTTCCCGCGAAATTTTGTTGGATAGCTGCTCTCTTTCAGGGCAATTTCACGGAGATCCTGCTGATAGAATGATAGTGGCAACCTCACGAATAACACACATTCCACTCATAACACAGGATGAGAAAATTTTACCATATATTGAAGCTGGATTCTGCTTGAAATAAAATAGAATTGTTATGCAAGATGCAATTCTATAACGTTGGTAAGGCACCTGTAAAGCCATCATCCAGATCCGAATAATTAAAGAATTGTCATCTATATCAGCGGGAGATCAAGGAGATATTGCAGAGCTAAACCCATCATGTTCCTCTATGAGAGTTTATGCTCTTCTGTAGGTGAATTTGCTGCGGTTCTGTGATGTATGTATTAATATCCACACTTTTAACAATTCTTTAACAAAACAAGTGTATTATTAAGTACTTAGAACAATAAAATGAAAATAAATT
Organism: Holosporales bacterium; assembly: GCA_031266135.1. Classification (GTDB taxonomy): domain Bacteria; phylum Pseudomonadota; class Alphaproteobacteria; order RUG11792; family RUG11792; genus JAIRNI01. The sequence continues at coordinate 13,350 of JAISBP010000016.1, forward strand.
GGGAGAATTCTTATGAAAAAAGCAATACAATTAGCTCTATTTTGTGGACTGGGAGTAAACATAGCGGCAGGCTCTGCTGGCTCCGGCGTTGGCGAGGTTCTACCAAAGATCTGGAACAGGAATCCACACAGAATATGCCCCATGACTCACCTTCCAGCTACTCCTAGGACGTGTGGTTCTTGTGTGGGGGATAGGCTCGTATCTCTAGCCGGCACATGCTCATCCCACCTTCCGTCATTAGTCTCCTCTCCAAAACCTTTGCAATCAGCATACTGGCTCGTCGATCCAATACTCGAATCCTCAGGTACGTCTAAGTACACTGCGGCTCAGCGTGTCGGAACTCCTTTAATAAGAACCGATTCTGATGAATTCGAAAGCAGCCTATTCCACATTACCTCCATATTGCCTGCGCCGGATGCCAATCGCCCTCCTATACTTTCTGGTCGCATAACCATCACCCGGACTCCGCGTTAGGATTCTCTTATTGATCATTCGTGGGAATGCGGCACAGCAAACAGATCATACGATCCGATAACGGATAGTTGAACGGCTACTGCATACCATATTATAGTTGTATCCGGATCTTTGATGGATATATTATGTATGGCTAAAGCACAATCTAGGTTCGTGTGTCAGGAGTGCGGTGCGATCCTATCGAAATGGGTTGGGCAATGCGAGATATGCAAGGCCTGGAATTCCGTCATCGAAGAGATTGATCAGATGGGCATCACCAAACAAAATGAACACATCCCAGATGATTTTTTCGTAACTCTCAGTGATGACAGTGTCGAGACCGAAGAGTCCCTCATAATCGGGAGGCGACAGACCCAGATAGAAGAGCTGAATCGGGTCATTGGTGGGGGGATCGTCGATGGTTCCATCATTCTCCTGGGGGGGCCACCCGGCATCGGTAAATCCACCCTCCTCCTGCAGGTATTAACCGAAATGGATGGATCCTCTGAGTTTGTGTACATCTCGGCCGAGGAATCTGTAAATCAAGTATTATTGAGGGCCCGCAGATTAAACATCAGTAATAATCAATTGAAAATCGCGGCGTCATCGAATATTCATCAGATCATTAGCTCGCTACATGGATTACCGAAAAGCTCGATCGTTATAATCGATTCGATACAGACGATTCTGTCAGATCTGATACAGTCTCCTCCGGGGAGTATTTCTCAGGTCAGGTTCTGTACTCAAGAACTAGTAAATTTCGCCAAGAAAAACGATGTGACCATAATAATAGTGGGCCATATAACGAAGGATGGGGCCATCGCGGGGCCCAAGACCCTGGAACACATGGTCGATTGCGTCCTCTATTTCGAGGGGGATAGGTCGTATGACTACCGCATCCTACGGTGTGAAAAGAACAGGTTTGGTCCCACGGATGAGATCGGCGTTTTTTCGATGACGGGGCATGGCTTGGAGGAGGTGGCCAACCCATCGGCCGCCTTCTTATCGGGGCATAATAGCGAGGTGAGTGGGGTCGCCGTTTTCGCTGGTATCGAAGGGACTCGTCCCATTTTATCTGAGATTCAGGCCCTGGTATCCCATACGAACATCGCGATACCACGGCGATCTTCCGTGGGGTTCGACACTAATCGTCTGATAATGCTGGTCGCCGTCCTATCGAATCGCTGCAAATTGAACCTATCGAATAAGGAGGTATACCTAAACGTCGCGGGGGGCCTCAGGATAAATGAACCCGCCGCCGATTTGGCGGTGATGGCATCGATCATATCTTCATCGATGCAGAAACCTCTCCCAAAAGGATCTGTATTTTTCGGGGAGGTAAGTTTATCGGGCGAGATAAGACCATCACACCTATCGTACGCCCGCTGCAAGGAAGCCCAAAAACTGGGCTTCAAGGAGATTTATTGCTCGCATAAGACCGAGGATTTCGATAAATCTTCCGACCTGGAGATCAGGAAACTGAAGATGATACGAGAGGTAATATCCTCGGTCATGAATTAATGGAGAGGGGGCCAGCGAGGGGTGCTGGTTCTTAATATACGTTGGGTGAAAGGATTATTCTGGGATTGACGCTCTGTCCGGGAACGTAGAATACGATGTTGGAGATCCTAAATTAGCTATAATCCATCCTTTGGGAGTGCGAGTGTAGTGGCCATACCCTCGTTCAGATAGCGACTGAATTGTACCCGTCTTGGTTTCTGGGGATAGAAAGGGCGAAATGTATATTGTAGTGTCTTGTTCCTGGAATACTCCGGGCTCGCGTTGTGTCACTTCTACCTGCATGCCCTCTCCGTTTACAATAATGGTTGTGGGAATACAATTGTCGTCGAAGAGAACTTCCCTGTCTTGGTCCATGGAGATTGTCTCTGGGTTAAGTGTCTCTTCGTCGGATGCTTCCCCATCAGTCGATCCGTCGGAGTACCCACAGTCGTCTACCTCTTCCATCTGCGCGTCTGGTCCAACCTGTGGTTCCTCTGTATCGACGAGGGGTACTTCGGCCATTGGGGGAGGTGCTACTGGGTCATCTTGTGCCTGTTGGCCTGTTTCACCTACTGCCGGCACTCCTGCCTGAGCTAATGCTTCCTCTACGTCCGCGTTTCCCTCCTGTGCGACTGCCTGGCCTACGTCTGCTGGAACTTCCTGGGCCAAGGGCACGGGCTGGAAGGTTACCGGTCGCACTGTATCTGCTTGCGGTGTTCCGAACAGAGATAACGAGTCAAACCATAGCTTGAATCGGGAGAAAGGACTAGGATGATAGAGAGGAGTGTTTTCTTGATCGTGAAAGTTTGCCCAGATCATATGTAACTGTTCGTCTTGATATTGTAAACTTATGACGATCCCTGTTAACCTGGCGATTTGCTCTGAGTAAAGTGCTTTCATTGTGTCTAGCGTTAGGGCGTAACGGGCTAATTCCACTATAATAGCATTATTCGAGTTGGTCATTTCCTCTAGGTTTTCTCTCTTGTAAAGAGGAAGGGTTTTGTGGGTGTTGATAAAGCTGTCAACCATGTCTATTGCCGCTTGGAACCTCTGATCGGTCGCGTTTACATTTCCCACGATCACTGCCGATAGCGCAACGATAGACAGTAATATCTGACGTTTTGATTTACCACCACAAATTATTGTTCGCATTTTAATTTCTCCTTAATGCACATTTTCACGAATTGGACATATTATACGACATATCAACTTCATTTGAAAGACTTATTAATACAGATGAATAACTTTATGAACTCTTAAAGCATCTCATTCATATACTCATATTAAATCACTCTATTATATTCTTCTAATTTTAAAGAACATGTTATCAAAGTCTTATTTTTATCATCAGCATATTATGCATCTGTATTAGCCAATGTTAAAATCAAGTATTCGGGTGTGTATATATCTGCATAATCCTGTTTTTCTTCGTAAATATTGTCCTAGCCATTTGCTTGACTTCCTCGAATGTGATTTCCTGTAGGATCTTCTTGACGTTTCGGATATCTGAGATTCTATATCGGTTCCCCAAGTTTGTGACGCACCACTGCATCACATCCTCCGGATCATCCTCCATCATTTCTATACAATCCAGCATCTTAGCTTTTGCTCTCTCAAACAGCTCTGGTGTCAGCAAATTCGGGAAATTATTGATTAACTCCGTCAACGCTGCATCGACTGTCTTAACGTTCTTGCCTTCCCTCATTATCGTAGAGATACTAAATCTTCCCTTATCATACGCCTTAATATCGACATATGAACCAATCACATACACCAACTCCTTCTTGTCCACCATATTCTGCGAGAGTATCGAATCTTCGCCGCCAGCTAAGATATTCTGTATTATCTCGACGATAATGACCTTCTTGATGGTATTGATCAGATTTCTATCGATATTGTAGATTGTATCAAGATCATGCATCGAGGTCTGCTCCGATTCATGTTCAATGGTATAGGTTAAGCCCAATTCACTCTGTTTTGGATCGATAACCCGTTTCCTTTTGACATCGTCCTTCTTTTGAATACCTCCAAAATACTTACGAACTAAGTTAACAGCTTCCTTTAACTTTATATCACCGACGAGTACTATCACGGCATTATTTGGTTTGTAGAACTTATTATAGTGGGTTAGGAGAGTAGCTTTATCGCATCTCAGTATCTGATCAACATATCCAATCACCGGATAAGAATACGTCGAATATAAATACATTATCTTATATGCAGCCTCGACCATGAACTTCTGTCTTGGATCGGATTCGAGACGAGTCTTCCGTTCCTCAATTATAACCTCACGTTCCCGGTTTATATAATCTTCATCGAGTAATAGATTCTGCATTCTATCAGCTTCGATCTTTAGGTTAATATCCAAGAATTCTTTACGACAATAATGTGTATAACAAGTGACATCATTATTAGTAAATGCATTCGTATTGGCATTATATCGTCCAAGTAATTCCTTGAGCTCCATACTGCCTAAATTCTTTGTTCCACCGAACATAAGATGTTCAGTGAAATGTGAAACTCCAATGGAGCTCCTAGGATCATCAGCAGATCCAACGAAGTACAAGACACCGAATACGACGGCACCCTTGCATTTTGTGTTAATAACAACAATTCTAAGACCATTCTCCAGAACCTCTTCCTGAATATCTATAGGTGTAATATTCTTCTGTGGCTGCTGGTTACTTGTCTTCTCTTTTGGCGAAACCTTAGCACTGGCAGCCTTCGAAGTTTTATCCGCTGTTGAAAACGCAGTTGATATCAATGCTAAATTAATAAATAAGTACCGTACGGTACTGTTTAATTTTATCATTTCTTTGTCTCCTTTACGGATTTACCGCAGCTTACGAAAATCAACTTTGATGGATCGAAGTATTTCTTTACGGCGGCATTAACTTTCTCGAAAGATAGGTCATAATACCGATAATAAGCCCTACTAACTTGATCGCGTGGTATATTACCGTCCCTGCAATTAAGGACAAAAGCGAGGACAGAATCGGTTGAACCAGCAATATCATGAGAGAAAGCCGTTGTTTTAATTACATCTAATTCTTCTTGAGTAATTCCTTTCTCAAAAAATACGGCGATAATTTTCTTAATCTTGTCTATGACTTGTTTAGTATTTCCCGGGCGAGTTCTAGCGCTTCCAGATATGGTTGCCTGCATATCTTCGTCATTAGTACTGGAAACCACACCATATACAGATCCGTCTTCATCTCGCAGCGCTTTCCAAAGTCTTGAGTTGAACCCAACCATTCCGAGGATCATATTCGCAATCCTTACAGCATACCTCTCGTCCGAAAGTTTCAAAACTCCAGGTAAGGAGAATAGGACGGTAGATTGTGGATTATCTAGGGGAACATGAACACTAACCCCGGATTTACGTAATTTCGTCTCTTGCTTAACGTTCTTAAAATCGTTTTTCTTTTGAGAAATAGATTCGTGAATCTTTTTACACGTTTCGATGATCTGTGTCTTATCCAGATTTCCAACAATCGTCATGCATGCATTATTCGGATCAAATATCTGGGCATAACACTTATCGGCGTCTTTCTTGGTGTATGTCTGGACCATTTTCAACGTGTTATCGTGTTGATACCTATAAGGATGCCCTTCAGGGTAAAGTAAGTTGTTCATTCTTTGCGCAGCCACTGCGCCTGTATTAAATTGAGACTGTCGAATAGATGTACACAATCCCTGCTTAGAGATCTCGAGCTTCTCTTTCTTTAGATGTGCCTTCGATAGGATGTCGCATAATAGCTCAACGGCTACATCGAAGTATTTCGCGAGACAAGATACGGTAACCAATATGTCATCATTATCATTTGTAACACTTATACTGGTAGCTTTTTCATTTAATATTTTCTTGAATTCTATACCATCTCGAGATCCAGATCCTTCTATTAATGTCGATAGAACTACATCTAACAAGCCGGGTGTTTTATAAAAGCTCCTGTTCCCTTCGTTCTTAAACTTTATGGTGAAGCACACCATCGACGTATCGGTCTTGACGAACCAAACCGGCTCCTTAAAAGATGTCTTCACTTCTTCTACGTTCACTTCCGTCGGTGAAAACTGGAATTTTTCTACTTCGAAGCTGGTCTTTTCACGAAAAATATCCCAGCTCTTGAATAGGTAAAAACCAGCACATCCGAATAATGTTAAAAACAGAATTCGTAATAGCTTATTTTTCATTATTTAGTCTCCAGTAAAAATTTGGCCTTCTGAAATAGATTAAAGAAATTATTCGTTGTAGTATCCGCGATTTCCTCAACGGAAACGCCACGAGTAGTCGCCAAACATTCGGCAACGAGCGTGACGTATGCTGGCTCATTGGTCTTACCACGATACGGAACCGGTGCTAAATACGGGCAATCCGTCTCGATTAGAAGCCTATCACTCGGTACGAATTTCGCTATCTCTCGTAGATCATTTGATTTATTGAATGTGATTACTCCAGAAAATGAGATATAAAATCCACGATCGAGAATCTTCCGTGCATCCTCGATGGTCCCCGTGTAACAATGGAATACGCCACTTTTATTATCGAAGTTCGATATGACGTCCAGGATATCTGGGAAGCATTCACGAGCGTGGAATATATATGGTAAATCACTAGGAAACGATAACATTTCCTCCAAGGTTGATAGCTGCTTCTCACGTGACGGAGCATCGTCATAGTGGTAATCCAGCCCAACCTCACCGATGGCAACGACCCTATCGTGCGTTAGAAATCCGCCCAGATGACAGAGAGAATAATCTTCATCAGAATGCAGGGGATGAATACCGACGGAGCAACATACTCCACCGCGTTCTTCTGATATCATCAGATTCTTCTCCAGCGTTCCAGAGTCCGTCGAAACGGATAGAAAGTATCGTACGTCAGCCAAATTTGCAAGTCTTAATTTCCCGTCCAAATCCTGGAAGATCTCATCGAAGAAGAGATGACAGTGCGAATCCACAAACTTCATACAAAAACATTCTCCAGAACATCGTCGATGTGATCCACACACTGGATACTCAGATCCGAGAGTATGGATTTAGGAATATCCGGTAAATCCTTCTCGTTTTCTTTGGGAATAAACACACTCTTTATTCCACTCCTTCTGGCGGCCAGTAGTTTCTCCTTAAGACCCCCGATCCCCAGGACCTTCCCGATCAGGGTTATCTCCCCCGTCATCGCGATATCGGCCTTAACTTTCCTGTTAGAAAACGCCGATACGATGGCAGTACATATGGTAATCCCTGCCGACGGTCCATCTTTGGGTACAGCTCCTTCCGGGACATGGACATGCACATCACATTTAGCGAACCGCTTCTCATCGATCCCGAAGGCCTTATACTGAGATTTAATATAGCTATAGGCCGCCTTGACGGATTCCTGCATCACCTCCCCGAGTTTCCCGGTTGAAATGATATTTCCAGATCCTGGCAACAGGAGTGCTTCAATAGATAGGACATCTCCTCCGGCCTCCGTCCAGGCGAGTCCCGTCACGACACCGACTCTAGGAATACTACCGGCCTCGAGCCTAGAGTACTTTGTAACCCCCAGGTAATCTTTCAAATTATTTTCGTCGACACTGATACATTTTATTTTATTATCAGATACCAGCTTCCTGACCGATTTTCTAGCGATCTTGGAGATCTCGCGTTCCAAATTCCGGACTCCCGATTCCATCGTATAATGAGAGATGATCTTATCCACCGCTGTATCGGAGATCTTTAATTCTTCAGGCTTAAGTTTGAGTCCATTTTGAGTCATCTGCTTTGGTATTATATGTAACTTCGCGATACTCAGTTTTTCTTCCTCGGTATAGCCGGTAAGGCTTATGATCTCCATCCTATCCAGGAGTGCGGAGTGAATATCCAGGCTATTCGCGGTCGTTATAAACATTACCTCAGAAAGGTCGTAGGCAACCTCAATATAATGATCAACGAAGGATTGGTTTTGCTCTGGGTCCAAGACTTCCAGCAACGCCGAGGCGGGATCCCCCCTCCAATCAGACCCGAGTTTATCGATCTCATCCAGCATTATGACGGGATTAGTAAACTTCGTCTTCTTTATGGCCTGTATTATCTTCCCGGGCATGGCACCGATATACGTCCGTCTATGCCCCCTAATTTCAGCCTCGTCATTGATTCCACCGAGTGCAATCCTTGCGAATGACTTTTTGGTGGCCTCCGCTATGGCCTTCCCGAGGGACGTCTTACCGACTCCAGGTGGCCCCACAAAACACATGATCTGCGCCTTCATCTTGGGGACTCTTTTTTGAACGGCTAAATACTCGATGATGCGCTCCTTAATCTTTTCGAGGCCATAATGACTACGGTCCAGAATCTGCTCGGCATCCTGCATCGAGACGTTTTCGGTCGACGGAGCCCACGGTATATTCAGGAGCCAATCTATGTAGGTCCTTATGATGCCACTCTCCTGCGACATCGGTGCCATATTCCGCAATTTCTTCAGCTCAGCCAGGGCTTTCTCCTTCGCCTCCTTGGCCATCATCGATTTCTTTATCTTGGCTTCCAATGATCGTAATTCGTTATTTAGATCATCGGTATCTCCTAGTTCTCGATAGATAGCCTTGAGCTGTTCATTTAAATAATACTCCTTCTGATTTTTTTCTACTTGCCTCTTGACTCGATTCTTTATCTTCTTCTCGACGAGGACTATCTCAGACTTTTCCTCCATCAGGAATATCAGTTTTTCCAATCTCGACTTGACGGAGAGCGTCTCGAGGATACCCTGACGTTCACTTATCTTGAGTGGGAGGTACGATGCGACAGTATCGCAGAGTTTCGATGGATCCTCTATCGATGAAACCGATGAAAATACATCGGCCGGTAATTTCTTATTCTGCTTAAAGAAGCCCTCAAAATTCGAAAGGAGAGCCAGCATCAGTCCATCCAATTCCTTTATATTGTAGTCACTTACTTCGGCCTTGATGGCGGTCCCACACATCATACTATCATCATCGACGATATCTTTAACGAAGGCACGGTACAGACCATCAACCAGGATCTTGACGGTGCCATCCGTCAACTGAATCATCTGATCGATATAGCAGACCGTGCCGAATTCGAAGAGATCCTTCGGGAGGATGATATCGAGCGTCGAATCTCGCTGAGTTACAAGCAATATCTGGCGATTGGCACTGAATGCCGTCTCAATAGCCTTTATCGATTTTTGCCGCCCAATAAAAAGGGGCACAACAAATTCTGGAAATACAACAGTATCCCTCAGAGCAATCAACGGAAGCGGTTGCAATGCATCCTTTACGGCAGTCTTTTTCTTTGAATTTCGAGGCATAAATCTCAACTGTCCCAACGGTACGTCCTGTATATTATACTAGAAAATGGTGCTTGTCTACGAGCCGAGGATGGCCCACATCCTCAGATTCTCTGGCGCTGTAACCCTGGATTCCATTCAATAATTCTGAATATGTCTGGCATCACCGTGACTCTATCTTCGACTTCCCAAAATATGGAATAAGGATTTCCGGGATTTCTACAGACCCATCTTCCAATTGATAATTTTCGAGGACGGCTATGAGGCAGCGGCCAACGGCTATCCCAGAGCCGTTTAGGGTATGAACATACTCGTTCTTCTTGGTCTCCTCATTTTTAAAGCGTGTATTCATGCGGCGAGCCTGGAACGTACCACATCTAGAGCAACTCGATATTTCCCGATACTTTCCCTGTCCCGGGAGCCATACTTCAATATCATACGTCTTTTCTGAGGCGAAGCCCATGTCCCCCGTCGATAATATCACCGTCCGATAAGGCAACTGCAGCTTCTTGAGGATGTTTTCGGCGCACATAGTCATTCGTTCGTGTTCTTCGATGGCCTGTCCAGGAGACGTAATACTGACCAGTTCCACCTTCCCGAACTGATGTTGCCTCAGCATCCCGGCGGTATCCTTCCCGGCGGCCCCGGCCTCAGATCGGAAACATGGAGTATATGCCGTATATCTCAGAGGTAATTCACTTTCCCTTAAAATCTCGGAATTATGAATATTTGCTAATGATGCCTCTGATGTCGGTATTAGATAGGTCCCAACCGTCGTCCTAAATAAATCTTCCTCGAATTTTGGGAGCTGGCCCACTCCGTACATTGCGCTCCTCTCGAGGATGAGCGGAACATACACCTCGGTATATCCGTGCTCCATCGTATGCACATCCAACATGAACTGAGACAACGCCCGTTCCAGCCGTGCCAAGTCAGAGAATAGGAAGACGTACCGTGAGCCCGCTATCCTGGCCGCCCTCGTAAAATCCATCATATTCAGATGATCACCAATTTGATGGTGCTCACGAGGTGGCCAATTAAAATTACGGGGGGATCCGTGCATCCTAATCTCGAGGTTACTACCCTCATCGGGACCTATCGGACATTCATCCGATGGTATATTGGGAATCGTTTCTAGGAGTGAAATATATTTAGTCTTAGCGTTTTCCGTCAATTCCGTTTGAGTATTGATACTCTTTTTCACTGATTCTATTCGAGATATCAGTGCATTTACATTTTGTCCGGCCGCCTTACACCTCCCAAATTCATCGGATACATTATTCCTTTCTTCAAGGAGCTGTTGTAGCTTCGTCTGATGGCCGCGGAATTCTTCCTCGTAATCCAAGAGCTGCGTCTCAATCGGTTGTTTACCACGATTTTTCATGGCAGTATCCAATATACCTGGATGTAATCTAACGTAACCGATATCAATCATCTGTATTCATCGAGGCCATTTTCGTGCCGATACCTTCGGTAGTGTATACTAGAAGCTCTTAAAATCCAAGCCCCCAGTGGATTCATCACTCCTTGGGAGTTACAACGCTGATATTTCCGTACTGACTTTGGTAGTTTCAGACAGTATGGAATTCATAAATACTACATGCAGAGAGCTTGGTTTCTGCAGCCGTCTATAGTATCATCCATGTGTGTCGGGTTTTCACTACTGGATTCATGAAGTCGTTTCAGGATATCATTTTTGATCTGCAGAAGTTTTGGGCGGATTATGGGTGTGTCATTATGCAGCCATACGACGTCGAGGTCGGAGCTGGGACTTCGCATTTCGCGACGACCCTCAAGGCCATCGGAGACGACACATGGAATGCAGCGTTCGTTCAACCGTGCAGGCGTCCGCAGGATGGTAGGTATGCCGAGAATCCAAATAGAACGCAATATTATTATCAGTATCAGGTAATCCTGAAGCCGGCCCCACAGAATCCACAGGAATTATATCTCGAAAGCCTCAGGAATATCGGGTTCGATCTATCGGATCACGATATACGGTTCGTCGAGGATGATTGGGAGAATCCATCGCTCGGAGCATCGGGCGTTGGTTGGGAGGTGTGGTGCGATGGTATGGAGATCACGCAGTTCACGTATTTTCAGCAGGTTGGTGGCATTGGTTGCTCCGTCATCCCCGTCGAGATAACGTATGGCCTCGAGCGGATCACCACCTTCATGCAGAAGGTTGAGAGTCACTTCGATATAAATTGGAATGGACGCGAGGATGAGAAGAAGCTGACGTATGGAGATGTCCTGAAGAGATTCGAGCGAGAATTCTCGTACTATAATTTCGATGTGGCATCGATCGATACCCTGCTTTCACATTTCAGTGACCACGAAAAAGAGTGCCAGAAACTACTGGCCCATAATTTACTGATGCCGGCGTATGAGCAGTGTATCAAGGCCAATCACTGCTTCAATCTATTGGATGCACGGGGTGTCGTCTCCGTGACCGAGAAGGCGCTATACATCGCGAGGGTTCGTGCGATGGCCAAGAACTGCTGCCAGGCCTGGCTCGATGATGCTTCACAGGAGAATGCAAGATGACTCAAAACGAATTATTACTCGAGATCTTATCGGAGGAAATTCCATCTCGTTTCCAGAAGGGGGCCATCCAGAATGCGTCATCGCTTTTCCCTAAGATATTGAAGGAGTATGGTACCCATTTCGCATCCGTCGAAAGCTATGTGTCGACGAGACGGCTAGTCTTGGTCGTGAAGAATCTCCTTGGGCGAACCACAGATCTCTGTGAAGAAAAAAGGGGGCCCAGGGTATCGGCTCCAGAAAATGCGATATTGGGTTTTCTGAATGCTAATCACAAGACCGAGCCAGACCTCATCGTAAAAGACGGATATTATTATCTGAAGATTGAGGAACAGGCGGGGGATGTCCGCGATATACTGGCGGATGTAATCGTCGACTTCATCGAACGCATGCCGTGGCCAAAATCCATGCGCTGGTATCTGGAAGAGCAGGAAACCGTCAGTGCGTCCTGGGTTAGGCCCATCAGATCGATCCTATGCGTCTATGATAATGAGCCGGTCATCACCTCTATTAAACCCGTTGGACTCACGACGTGTGGTCACACATTTGGGCATAGGTTCTTATCGGCCGGGCCGATTGAAGTAACGGATTTCGCTGATTATTCTGTCAAACTGGAGCAACACCATGTAATGCTGGATCACCGCAAGAAGATGGCCTATATAAATAACGAACTCGTGCAGAGGGCGGCGGCGATGGGGATGTGCCTGGCCTACGATGACGATCTCCTGGAGGAAGTCACCGGACTCGTCGAGTATCCATTCGTTCAGTTCGGGACGATCGATGAGAAATATATGAAACTGCCGTCCCCCGTTCTTTCGACGTCCATGAGGGTTCATCAGAAGTATTTCACACTGACGTACACGGATTCGATGCCGACTCCATTCTATGGGACCGTCACGAATGTCCCGTGCACACAGACAATGCGTGAGGGGCTGGATAGGGTCCTCAGGGCCAGGCTGAGCGATGCCATGTTCTTCTATAATGAAGATGCCGACGTTACCCTCGAGGCCTTCGCTCAGCGTCTATCGAATGTGGTCTTCCATGAAAAGCTGGGCTCGATTGCCCAGAAGGTGGATCGGATGATGTCGATAGCGAATTCAAAGGAGGAGCATAGAGTAATCGCCCTGTGTAAGGCTGATTTACTGACGCAAATGGTCGGAGAATTCCCGGAGTTGCAGGGAGTTATGGGTGAGATATACGCCCTGAAGCAGGATGAAACCAAGGCCGTGGCGACGGCGATTCGAGAGCACTACAAGCCGAAGGGAGCCAAGGACGGCCTTCCGGATTCGTTCATGGGGACCCGGGCATCCTTCTTCGATAAACTCGATACACTCGTCGGGTTTATAGGGGTCGGAATTACTCCAAGTGGCTCCAAGGATCCGTTCGCTCTGAGGCGCTCGGCCCTGAGCATCATCCGCATCTTGTGCGACTCTAGGTTCGACGTTTTGGAGAATGATAATCTGTCGTGGTATATCGATACCTTGATATCGGCCTATTCAGAGCAGGGCATCGCACTTTTGCCCGATACACTTGAGCTGGTCCATAACTTCATAATCAGTAGATTCAAAATACTAATATCGGATAGGTATTCGATAGATCCGGAGGTAATGGATTCAGTCGTTAATTCATATGGTACGTTTGATTTCAACTATAAGGACGCTATTGCTAAGGCAAAAAAGCTGAATATACTCCAAAAGCGTGAGGGGTTCTCAACGATACAGGAGGCCGTTAAGAGGGTACGCGGCGTAATCGGAGAGGGTAATCTGCAGGATACGGATGAAAAGCTAGACCTCATAAATTCTCATGCCGAGAATCTAAATAACCACATCGAGGCGTGTATGGCGGAACAGGAGGACGACTCCACATTCCAGACGGTGGTTGGCATCTCGGAACTCGTATTGGATGTCTGCGATCATGTGTTGATAAACGATGAAGATCCCGACATCAGAAATAAAAATTTGAAATTATTGAGTAAATATATACGGCTAGTAGAGTGTAAGGTAGGCATAGTATAAATATGTTGACTATACTCAATACTTTTTTGTATAACTGAGTCAGGGTTTCATTGAATACAATACCGAAATGTTATTTGGAAGAAAATTAATATGCATTATTTTAAATTTACTCATAACAATCGATGTGTTTGGAGCAATTATTCCAAAGAATTCTACGGCAGAGCAAGCGGCAAAATTCGCTAGAGATGTCCTGGGGACCTGTTCATCCTCTGCTCAAGAGCTATCTGAATTTAATGGAGATTCAAATACCCATGGGGTTAATGATCCTCAGATATACGGAGTTGCTAGAATGCCCGGAAGTAAATGGTCCAATATTGTAAAATCTTTAATAGAAAGGGCGCGGCGAGAAGTTGATGGAGCACAGCTGGTTGCTCGGGTATTTGGGATGGATCCAGTTTTTGATGGTGTTAGATGCTATGTGCCGCAGTATATCTCAATTATTTCAGTTGATGGAAGAATCTCACGGCCCGTACCATTGCTCGAATTCGATGCAGATAGCATTCTTCCTGGGCAGACATGTTTTCAGTTTATGGATTTGGCTCCAGGAGTAACTCTCTACAGGTATTTGGAGGAGCGCATGTTTGGTTCCGTCGCATCCCTTCTACCTATTTTCGGCAAATTAGGCCGCGCGATGGGAGCAATGCATGCTGCTGGATGCTATCACATGGATTTGCATGAATTCAACATCATCGTCGATCCGAGAAGTGATACTATGTCATTCATAGATTTCCAAGACGCGCTAGTCCTCTCAGCGGTGGATCCCGACGGATGTACAGATGATTTCCGAAAAACATTCTGGTCAATCTGTAAAGATTATTTTTTAAAGCCGGTTATTGCTGATCCATCCATATTTGATGAGAGAAATAGATGTATTGGAGAGGGGTTAAGGGTCTTTGGACATGAGTATCGGAGAACGATAGGTGACGAAGTTCAATTACGGGGCCCGATAAATATGTTCTTGTGTACAGATTTAGCTAACCGTCATATTCTTGTCGATCCGGAAAAGAATAATCATAAATATGACAACGAGGAAAATGTTGATATTTTCATGCTGGGAATGTTTAAAGTTCTGCTCAGTCTTGGAGAATTCCTTCACGAAAAAGGTGATGTGGAAGAGCAAATACCATATATGGAGCCTGAAAATGAACACGGAGAGCTCACATACGCCAGACAATGTACGAGATTAATTGAAGCCATTTTTTACCGATTTACACAAGAAGACATGATCGAATACATTGATCTTTTCGGTATTTCTAGAGGGAAAGAGTGGATTGGACCTCTTCTCGAGCTGTTCTAAGCTTAGACTTCTAATATATTTCTTTCCACTCCAATCAGGTATGTGATTTGTCAAACCATCCATAAACAGAATTATTGGAAGGAAAGACGGAGCCCAGACATGCCGTGTACTTTGGTATACACCAAGAAGCTGATTCTGTAGGATTATGATGGAAGTCTAATGGAATACATGAAGAGATTCACGCTGCTGGAACATTGCACTTTGCTGTGAATCAAAATTCTGTAAAATTACGGCTTTAATAGTCCGTGCGGATCAGACTTTAGGTAGATCGACCTAATTTTTTAAAAATTTTCAAATTATTTTTTATTGTGCATTCTAATTTGATTTCGTACCATGCTTATAAGCATCATTGCTGATGTCAATCGCTTGGGAGAGGATTGTTAATGCTGTTGCACTTGCGACACCGCTACCATTTTTTGTTTTGTATTCTAGTTGTGTGTTTAATAGCTACAACTAATGGGTTTTCGGCCACTGATCCTGTGGATAGGAAATTTACGGAGGTATTACATGATTTTCTGAAGAAAGACGGCAAAGATAATGAATTTGATAAAGATAAAGGGGTACATATCGTTAAGATTGGCAACGATAATGAAGTTACTCTTAATGGAGAACATCGTAACCAACTAAATGGTAGTGTGCAATTAGATTTCAATGGTCACGATGTTTCTATTAAATCTATATCTCCAGTTGATGCTGACGGTAAAAAATTTAAGCTCATAGAATTTGATAATGGAAGTACTTTACGAGCGGAAGTAAATTCTGTTACTAAAGACGCAACGATCTATTTTCTTGATAAAACCGTTGATGTAGAAACCGTCAATACATCTCCAGAAGATAGTATCGTATTTTTACCAGGTGGGGAACTTTCTGCAAGTAAAGATACTGGAAAACAGCGTTCGTGGAAAAATAGAGGAACTGTTACAGTATTACCATCAAACACTGTCACTCATTTAACGGCGCTAGATAGTGGGTTGTCTGGAATGTCCATGCTGCCTCCAACTAAATGGAAAAACAAAAAAAATGCTAGACTAGTAACGCATGGGCATACCGTTATTGGCATTAAAAAAGGAATTTCCGAAAACAAGGGAGAAATATTGGCTAAGGACGATGTGCTGGAGATGGCGTCCGGTACAAGATTATTAAATTACGGATCCGTTACTGTTGATAGTGAATTTAAAGGCGATATCCAATTGATGATCGCCGGTTCAAAAGTTATCTTACACAGAAGAGATGTTGGATTTATACTTGATGATTCTGCGCCTGTAACCAAGATTTATGGAGGAGGTAGTCATCCTATTAGCGAAGCTGCTATCTCTGATTTAAAGGGTTCAGGAATAAGTGAGTTTTATGCTTTCAATCCGAATCAACGTGGAATTATTCAAGGGAAAATAACAGATGAATCTGGTAACGAACTATTCTCTGGATCTGTCAGTGCAACAGATGCACGTGTAGAGTTAGTCGATTTTGCGCCAGTGGATTTTTATACTTTGAACGAAAAGGATGCCATTCGTATGCCGCACAGTCGTACAGTTACTCTGGATCGTCCTGGAAATTTCAGAGCCGCTCTATTTAGTATAGATGGATATACGAGATTTAATACAACAGAATATGGCGAAGTAAAAAATATTGATAATACAACAATAGGATATGGTGAAGTAGAAGATGTTGATTTTACCACTGTAGTTGAACAGGATATTGGAGAAGGAAATACCATAGTCTATGACAACGATAATTCTTGGTACAACGGCGTGTTTTATGTAAAAAGTGGGACTGCTAGAATCTCGAAAGAAGGCTCAATCCCAGGAGGAGATATCGTAGTTGAAAATGGAGCTGAGCTATGGTGGGAAGGTGGAGCAAAAGATAACAACAATAAGCCAACCATCAGGCTTCGTAAGGGTGGTGAGCTTATTTTTGATCTAGCAAAGAGAGGCGATAAATTTTCAGTATACGGTAAAATAGAAAGCGATGATGATAAGGCCAAAATTTGGTTTGATAGAGGGAAAATTTTGATCAAGAACGACTGTTCTGGATTTATAGGAACGGTAATCGTTTCTGATGGAGCAACGTTCACGATAGTAAAAGAGGAGCATCAAGGACAGATGTTCAGAGGCCCTATAGAGGTGGATGGGACAGCTTACTTTGAAACTACTTCAGGTGTAACTCCTGTGAATTTGTCTTCCGGAATAATGGTATTTTCTAAAGGTTCCAGTGTTGTGGACAGTGATGTAAATTGGGAGGTAAATAATCTAACAGTTGGTAAGAGGGCAGAGGCTCGGGTGTTATTCACCAATGCAAAGATTCGTAATGCCACGGTCAGAGGTGTAGTTCGAGTTGGAGAAAATGCCGAATTTACCGATCTTAATTTGGACGGAGGAGAAATCATAATGGCGCCCGAGACTGCTCACTTACACATCGTAAGTGCTCTCTGGGGTTCGACTCTAAATACCATGGATGCCAAGATTGCCGAAGTTACTGTTGATCAGTTAAAGATTCGTGATGAGCACGACATGTTCTGGAAGCTGGATTTTGATCCTGCATCTGAGACGTCTGATCACATGACCGTCGAAGAGTTGCATTTTAATGAGGGCACTTCCCTTGTGGTTGCCGATTATACTCTGTTAAGTAAGCCCGTTAGAGAAAGATACATCTTCAATATTTTAACAATTTTAAATAATGGAAAATATCCAAATATTAGAATTGATTCCCCGAAAGAATTTACTGGAATCCTCGGGAAATATAAATTGTATGCAGAAGGTGGTCTTGGATGTGTTACTTTGAGGACTCAGGATGCTCCTTTCAAAGATGCTACCTCTGAGCAACTCACAATACTGTACGAGAGCGTCAAACCGTTGAATACACTCCATCAGATAAACTTTAATTCGGTTGCAGATATGCATAATTTTGTATTTTCTGAAACTGGAACGGAGCATTTTTCTGAGAAATATAAATTCTGGAATAAGTCTTTCTATTCCGGAATGTATTACAAGTCTGCTAAAAATGCTGCCAATTCTGATGATGCTCAAATCAAGAGCTTTAAATATTCTTCCGTTTTTGGATGTGATTTTCACGCAACCAAAATTGATAATGATTCTTATGTGGTACCAACTGTGTTCATGGATTATACCTATGGCAAAACTTCGTATATTGGGAATGAAGTTAGTAAGCACGGGAGACTCAAAGAATGCATGCTTGGTGCCAAAGTATCTTGGTTCTTCGGGAAAAATCTATTTGAAGCAATTGCATCGTACGCATATATTGGCAACAATTTAAGAGAAGAAGGAATTAAAAAATCCAGTATTCGTAGTAGTGATTTTGGTTTCAGCGCTAAATTCTCTCGTTTCTATAAGATTAACAATCAATTTAGCTTAAAGCCAGAGTTAATGATACACGGCTCCTATATATTAAATGGAGACTATGTTAACGATGAAATGAGAGTAAGGAATACAAATGCCACCAGATACTCAATTTGTCCTGGACTATATATAATCTGTACTAATAGATCCAGGTTCACTTTATCATTTGGAGGACGTTGGCATTGCGAATTAGGTGGCAATATAAAATCTACTTTTGGGAAGGACGACGTGGTTCCTAGGAAAATGAGGAAAGGAGCGTTTGAAGTTTCATTGGCTATAAAAAAAGAATTCAGTAATAAGATTCATATTGGTGCAGAAATTTCCAGACAATTTTCAAGTCGAAGAGGGTTCAGAGCTGTCTTCAGCATTTCTAAAGAAATGTAAGATCGTCGCATAATAGTAAAGGACTTTCTCGTTAACAAGGATGGTGTTATACAGCTGGCTCCAGACAACATAACCCTGAAACGAAGAATTTAATCACTGTACCAAATTATAACTTGACAGTTCCCAAAGAAAAGAGAATAATACTGACAGTTGTAAAGATAATATTATTCATCATGATGCCCTTTAAAAATATATACAGGATGGTTATCTTTTTAATGGCAGTAATTCCGACATGCTTCGGAACTGAATATTTGGATTATCTGAGGATACACGCCCCTGACAAATTAAAAGACGATGTTTACTCACCTTCCGTAGCGGGGATCGAATGGGAACTGATATTCGCAAACACTCTTCATTTAAAAGTTATGCACCCCGGCTTGGACAAAGCGGTATTCCGACACAATCAAAACGGGGATCTGGCGGTGTTCGTAAATACCGGCTCGGAACTCTCTTCTGGCCATCTCCTCTACAAACTCATAACAGACTCGTTCGTAGATTTGGTGTTCTATGCTATGGGACCAGGAATGCGAGTAGTACATGAACTGATCACCCCAGAAGCGATTAAATTCTCCATAGCGAGAGCGGAGCAAAGAATCCGAGAAACCACAACGGTTCAGGAAGGCTTGTCCAAAGAGTGGAACATATGGTTAAGCGAGGTTCACCGATCCTTGAATGAGCTCTTAATAAATTCCCCTTTCTCAGAGTTTGCGAGACGGGTTGGCTGGACGTCAACATGGAAACAGCAACTTGACCACAAACTTAACCAACCCATCAGGGTGGCTAGAAGTGGTTATCCGGTCGGCCTGAACCCAAAGAAATTCCTAGCTATCAACGAAGCCAATTTAGATAAAGCTGCAGAAAGTTTGAACGGAGAGCTTGAAAGATTAGCTAATAAATGCCTTAACCTCCAGATAGATTTTCAAGAAGACCCAAGTGACTGTCCGCTGGTAGACGAGTTTAAAACAGAGACGAGTTTGCTTGCCGCAAAAAGGATAAGCAGTGATGATCTTCAAAGATATAGAATCCAAAGTGCACCTGTAGCGAGCGGGGGAGCTCTCGATCAAACGATGATACAAATTTCTAAGACATTCAAAGCATTGAGGCGCCTCTCCTTAACTGACCGCGAAGCGCAGAACCAGGTAGAAGACAGCCTAATTGGAATGATGAACCTCCTTGAAGACTTCCAAAAACGAGCATTACACAGGCAAAAGAAACGGATTGGCCAAGACAATGCGGCTCCAGGCAGCACGAAACGAACCCGAGATCTAGCGGCTGTCGAGGAGGAATTCCGGCGCCGGACTCTAATTCCGTCCCAGACACTATCCAAGATTCACAAGGATTATGGAGAGCTGGATCTCGACCTCCTAGCATACCAGATACTAGACAACGCAAACCCTACATCAACGCAATACACGCGGCTGAGAAAGCTAAGACAAGCAACAGAAAGGTTGGGGCAAGTTATTCTGGAGCGGACGACAAAACAGAACCAAAGTAAAGAGGTTACCCAAACTACCATTGCAGGACTGGCTCAGATCATTAATGCCGTCCTTCCAAGATACCAGGCAGCGGTACAATTCGCCATTCCAGCATGGGGTTGGTTGCTACGAAGCATTAACCAAGAGCGTTGGATCATGGGGCAACGAGAACCACTAGTCCCAGATAGGAGCACACTCTCAGACATCCATAAGCTGGTATCCTCGTTGCCAGCTCTGGTAGAATTGAGTCCTCAGGCCCAAGAAGACGAATTAACAGCTTGTCTGACACAAACAACATCGGTAAGCACGCAGATTCGTGATTTGAGGTATACCGAAGGAATTCTCAGTAATGAAGTGAAGCCTCTCCAATTTGTAGGGGCGTCAGAAATCTCTTTGGCAGAGGTAACCCTAATAAAGGCCTTAGAAATATCCCATTCTGATACAGAAAGCCTGTTGAGAAGAAAACAAGAGGAGGTCAATCTTGATTGAGGAGAGATGGAGTCCTGGCCGGGCGTGGTTGAACAGGATGTTAATGCAAAGTTCCCCTCTTCGGCAGATGCCGTGCTATAGAATACTGCCTTTACACTGGGGCGGAATCCTAACCCCCGGAAGACCCAGCCAATATATCTTTTGGGGTTGCACTAGACATTGGATCTTAGCTCTTCCAGGTGTATGGGGCTACGATGGTAATTTAGTGAATCGTAATCCCTGAGAGGTTGTGGACTGTCCTGACGTAGCGCTCGTAGCTTCACTTGGAGGAAGGTCGTTGTTCGCCAGTATAAAGTCTATCTCGGATTGGGAAAGATCTCGCCCGGCGACGTACGTTCCTGGAGCGGATGCGGTGCTAGCAGGAGAAGCACCTGCTGGAAGCTGGCTGTATCCCGGTGTATAGTACATATAATCCTGGCCTGACGGATAATTCATGTTTGGTAAAGTCGATCCTTGTCCCATGACGTAAGTTCCTTGAGCACCTGTTGGAAGTTGACTGTATCCCGGTGAATATGGTGGATAGCCCTGCCCCGATGGATAGTTCATTGCTGGTTGAGCAAATCCTTGTCCTGAGCCGTACGTCCCTGGAGCCGATGCGGTGCTAGCAGGAGACAACCCTCCTGGAGGAATATCGTTCTTTGTCAGTATATAATCTATCTCGGCTGGAGTAAGATCTCTCCCAGCGGCGTACGCTCCTGGAGCAGATGCAGCAGGAGAAGATCCTTGTGGAAGTTGACTGTATCCCGGTGAATATGGTGGATAGCCCTGCCCAGCTGGATAGTTCATTACTGGTTGAGTAGATCCTTGTCCTGGGCCGTACGTCCCTGGAGCCCCTTGTGGAAGTTGACTGTATCCCGGTGTATAAGGTGGATAGCCCTGCCCCGATGGATAAGTCCCTGTGCCGGACGTGGAACTACCAGTAGTAACACCAGGAGGAAGTTTCCTGTTTAGACGAATATATTCTAATTGAGCTGGAGTAAATCTTTGACCATGCTGGAACGCTCCTGATGCTGCAGCTGGATCATCCATAGTGATCCCAGGCGGAAGTTTTCTGTTTAGACGAATATACTCTAATTGATCTGGAGTAAATCTTTGACCGTTCGGGAATGCGCCTGGGGCAGCGCTGGTGGGAGCAAGGGGAGTCCCAGGATTATCTGATTGGTTCTGAGAGCCACCTGCAATTTCTGCTGCTTTTTGCGTGACTTCTGATAAATCGGTGGTTATAAAATACCAGCCGCCTATTCCAGCAAAATACTTGTTAGCTTGCGGAGACTTAAAAACTGTTCCATATTTATCGATGAAATATACAGTCTTAGATGAGGTTTTCTCTGAGGGCAGTTCATTTGCCTTTTCTTGGACTGCCGCAGACTGATTGGCTCCGGTTGGAGCTTGGGGCACAGAGTAACAATAGGAAGAACAAATGATTGTAAGAATCACCCCTCCTAATAATTCTTTTTTTAATCTGCTTCTTACGATATTAGACACGTTTGCTCTCCCACTATGTGACGTATAACATTTTCATACTCATAACCAGGAGTGTAAAAAATTATTATTAATTTTAAGTTAACAACATTTATTTTTTTTGCAGTGATATCATTATTTTTTTCAATCTCAAGAGTCAGATCTTAAAAAATTCTGTTTATGAATAGGATGCTGGTAAGTTTGCTTGTAAATTACTGACTGATAATTCAACGGATTGAGGCTTCTTACTAAATACTTTATGGATGATCTTAAGAATATTTATTAATTCTTATGGGAAAGGAATAGTAGAATAGTAATGTAATTAAGTTTTGATATTAACCATTTCTTAATATAATTTCATTAAATTATGTAAAGTAAAGTATGTAAAGATATTAGGTATAGCTTGGGGAGGATTATGCTGAAAATATACAAATATACCATAGTTATTGTAGCGATAATAATCGCAGGGACAGGACGAATCTTGGCCACCGATGATGGTATGCCTGCACCAACACGTTTGGGATATCGCCTAATGGCTGCAGCAACTGCTGGAGCTTCCACTGTTATACAGGATGCTAAAATCCTGACTCTAGATTCAGCAATTTCCTTCTCCATTTGTGCAACTGGAGACCATCTAAAAGAATTGTCAGAATCGACTTTCTCTAGAAACGCCGCAGAAATAAAAGATGATTCCCTGTACAGGATTTACGAGCAATTTTACAATGAATGTTCACAGAAAATGATGAACTGTAATCAGTTAAGGTTGGGGCTAGCATGGCCTTCTACTGGAGATCCAGCTCATGGATTATTTTCTCCAGTTAAAATTCTGTCTTCTCAAACGGATACCTTTTGGGAGCAGAGTTATTCTATCGAACCGAGCTATGGATCTGGAGTAGAGGCTGCTTGGAAAATCGTGGCAGAGTGCTATTTGATAAACAAAGTGATTGATTCTTACTTTGGAGGTACAGAAAACATTTCCTACACTGGCTTGAAAGGTGAAGAGAGTATTCACAACACCACGTCATCAAGGAGGGATCCATTGATAGCATTATCTGTTTTTGCTGGAATATCTACAGGATATGCTTTCTATAACTACTATAATTCTCATTTCCAGAAACATTATCACGGTGTTGCGGCGGCAGCTTCAGCCACGGTATGTGGAGCTAGTGCAGTTATGGCTTTCTTGGAGAATACTAGGAAAGATTAATTTGTAATTTATTAGAAAATGCCGCATAAAAGGTGAAGATCAAGCATTATTAGCAAGTTCTTTGTAGAAATACAGAATAGAGTAAGTTATTACAAGTAACCGACTGATGTGCCTTACGAATTTAAAACATTATGCAGCTGTCTAATATAGTCTAATATATGTGACGTTTGGCAATTCGTATTCCTTTTCAGAATAGAGTGCATGAATAACTTCGACGACATTATCTCGTGTCTCAAATCCGTGGCAAATGAAGCTGGGATGAATCCTGGTATCTATAAAATGATCGATGTGCATGGGAAGGTTATATACGTCGGGAAAGCGAAGCACTTAAAGAATAGACTGATGTCCTACACCAGAATAGAAAAGATGCAGAATAGAATCAGGATGATGATCTCAAATATTCATGATATAGAGATTATAGTGGTAAAGACAGAGATAGAAGCACTCCTACTGGAAAGCAACCTCATTAAACAGCTGAGGCCATTCTATAATATCCTCCTCAAGGACGATAAAACATTCCCATATATCGTCATCGATAAAACTCATGGTTTCCCCAGGATCTTTAAATATCGGACCCTCAAAGCGCGGGGTAGTAATTTCTTTGGTCCATACCCAGCGATAAGTGCCCTCGATGAAACACTGAACGTCATTCAAAAAGTGTTTCTCCTGAGGAATTGTACGGATAATTATTTCGATAATAGGAAGAGGCCATGTCTGCAGTTTTTTATAAAAAGGTGCTCCGCGCCGTGTATGGGACGTATCTTAGAGGAAGAATATGCCAAGAATGTGAGGCTCGCTGAGGATCTATTACGTGGGAAAGATGAGATCGCGAGGAATGCACTGATCTCTGAGATGAAGGTGGCATCTGAGTCTCTGGACTTCGAACGGGCCGCCCTCATTCGTGACAGAATCGTGGCGATCAATAAGATTCAATCGAAGCAGTATATTCAGATTACCAACCTAGACGCCATGGACTTTGTGGCGGTGGCTAAGGGGGCCCAGGTATCCATAGTCTATGTCTCATTCTTCAGGCTCGGGAAAAACGTTGGATCAGATAAATTTACTATCCAAAACTCTTCGGAAGGTGATGACGTCACCGATATCCTCGAGTCATTCATAATGCAGTTCTATAGTAATGTCCGTCCTCCATCCGTCATCGTCACGAGTCATGATCTAAAAACCAGTAATAAGAATACGATTTCGATGATTCTTGGTGATAGATCTCTTTCAAAACCTCCAGAATCAGATCTCATGGAAGGAGAGATGGCACGCAGAACCGCAGTGTACTCTGGTGTACACCAAGGAGATGAATGTAAGTATTCGAGCCGTGGCTCGACGCAGCAGAAGGCTGGTTATGGAGAGTTAGGGAAGAGGTCTGATGTAAAAGTGATATACGGTAAAAGTGGAGACTATATCAAGATCATAGACTCGTGTTTGGTCAACGCTCAACTGCACCTCAAAAAGGAATTGACCAACGAATTTGAGCAACAATTATCGAGTCTGAAGGAATTACTCGGAGTCGATAAGATTGACAGGATCGAGGCATTCGATAATAGTCATATCCAGGGAACGAATGCATGTGGCGTCATGATCGTCTTCGAAAATGGGAAGATCCAGAAGGATAAGGCCAGGAGCTTTAATATACAGGATAAAGTGGCGCACGGTGGAGATGATATCGGGATGATGCAGTTTGTTCTCGAAAAACGATTTAAGTCGAATATATTGGAAATTCCTGATGTCATACTGATAGATGGTTGCTACACTCAACTCTCCGTCGCGGATAGAGTCCTCGAAAATTATGGATTAACTAATAAAGTGAAAGTAATTGGTATCGCGAAGCAGAATAACAGGAAAATTGGGTATGAGAAGGTAATACTAGGGAATAATGAAGAGATTACATTTGGCAAGGACGATGAATTGCTCTCATTCCTAATAATGCTGAGAAATGAGGCGCACAGAAAGGCCATCACATTTCACCGTAAGAAGAGGAGCAAGTCCCTAGTAAAATCTGTACTGGATGATATACCGTCGATTGGGGATTATAGGCGCAAGAGGCTATTGGAGCATTTCGGATCTGTGGATCTAATAAAAAAAGCTTCTATTGAGGAATTGAAAATGGTAAAAGGTATCGATACTCACACCGCACAACAAGTCTTTTACTTCTTTAATAAAGGTACGCAGGAATGAGCAAATTATCGACCGTTCCAAATATCCTGACGATGTCGCGTGTATTTCTGCTGCCATTCTTCGTCCTCGGGTTTTTCATTGAACAGAGATTCGGGTTGTGGTTTTCGACCATCGTCTTCATGTTCTGCTGTATCACGGATTATCTGGATGGATACTACGCCCGTGCCTATAAGCAGACGACGAAGATCGGACAAGTCCTCGATCCACTCGCCGATAAAATCCTGATATCAATATCGATTCTATTTATCACGGGGTATGGACTTGTCGATAAGGTATCCATCATTCCGTCGTCCATCATCCTGTGCCGCGAGATAATAATATCAGGCGTCAGGGAAAATGCCGATAATTTTAATACCCTAAAACTATCGAAATGGAAGACGACGGCGCAAATGTTGGCGATAACGGCCGTCCTAGTCGCTGCATCTTCACATATAATATCCATCAAGATTTTTGGAGAGATTATGCTGTGGATTTCTTCGGTCATAGCCGTCATATCGGGGTTGATGTATTGCAGGAAACACGTATCTCTGGATCAGGAAAACTAATCCACATCGGAGGTTATAATTTAAATGGCGACACGATTCGTAAAGGCCCAGACAAACGGAAACGATTTCGTGATCCTGGAGGATTGTGTATTATCCGCCGAGAAATGCAGATCAATAGCGGGACGCCGTACTGGTATTGGATGTGATCAGATCATCATCGTCAAAAAATTGACGTCCCTCAGATATGAATTAACCTTTTACAACAGTGATGGGACGAAGGCCGACATGTGTGGAAACGGAACATGTGCTGCCGCATTGTATGTTATTAATAGTATAGGAGAGTGCCGGGAACTAACCTTCGAGATTTCTGGACGAGAGTATAGGGTAAATAGCCAAGGATCTATCATTAGTCTGTTTGTAGAAAAACCTCAATTATTAGAACAAACTCCGGAGTATCAGATAGTTTCAACTGGAAATAGACACCTGGTATGCGGGATGGAAAAGACTAATTCCGTTAATGATTTAGCTCAGCAATTCTCGGATTGTAATATTCATTTTGTTGACGCCATAGACCAGGATACAATTCGGATGAAAACCTTTGAGCGAGGAGCGGGATGGACTATGGCCTGTGGAAGTGGAGCACTTGCCGTCGCTTTTGCTAGGAGTGTTACCAGACCTCTTGTCACAAACTCTTCAGAATCAGATCTTATGGAAGGAGAGACGGCACGCAGAACCGCAGTGTACTTGAGTGTACATGAGGATTTGAGTACCGTATCGACGCAGCAGAAGAATGATTGTGGAGAGTTAGGGAAGAGGTCTATTGTTCATGACGGTGGTATTTCTATCGTAGAACACCACGGTGATTTACATAGCCTTTCCGTCGAACCTACCCTAGTTTTTGAGGGCGAGATTTATGATTAATAGGATTATAGTCGATGAGTTATTGGCTGAAATTCCGGGGACTCCGGATGGCATTGGTGCTAATGTATCCCTAACATCTGTCTATGATGACATAAAGAATGCGAGGTTTGAGGAGGATGCTAGGCTTTCGCAGGGTGTCTGGGAAAGGGAGGCAAAAAAAGCGGACTGGAACCTAGTGGCGAAGCTAGCGATCGACGCCCTAAAGACTCAATCAAAGGATCTGCAGATAGTTGGATGGCTAATGGAAGCCTCGATCATACTAGACGGATTCGATGGGATCATTCAATCCATCGACTTACTGCAGATATTTATTGAGTCGTTTTGGGGATCGTGTTATCCGAGGACGGATGAAAACACCTCGGATGATGAGCAGAAATTCAGGATTTTAGACTGGATTTATGATGCATCGGCAAAACGGGTACTGCTCATACCGTTCCTCATAATAAACGATGAAGAAGATGTAATAAACCTATACCAATATGAGTATGCGCAGGAGCTCAATGCACGAGCCATGAGGTCTCCGAAAAACACAACCGAAATAACGGCTTCTGTCCACAAGAATAATATGAAGACTATCGATGAAATCCAAAAAGGTATAAGGCAGGCGCCAGAGCATTCACTTGAGGTAATACTTGATAACATCGGACAGATTAAAATGGAGAAAAATAATCTTGAATCAACGATTGCCAAGATATCCAAACAAAATTCTGTCGGAATATTTTCCGAACTCATAAAAAATGTTGAAAAAATCGAAAATATTCTGAGACAATACGTTACGAAGACAAGCAATATCGTAACCCCTCAGCATAAGAAAGAGAAAGAACAGACCAAAATAAAATTCAGTGAACGAGAAGAAATATATGAAAAAATTAAAATATTGGCTCAGAGATTGATGCAGGTCGAGAGGCATAGCCCAAGTCATTATATGCTGGACTTGGTGGTATCATGGCAGAATAAAACGTTGCTGGAAGTAATGAATGATCTAAAATCTGGAGACACGGAAGCCCATAAATTACTCAAATTCCTGATGCCCTAAGATATATAAAATCCATAGTCTCTATTAACGGAAAATTAACGAAAATACAATAAAATGAGCCATATAGAATAAAAAAAATTGAGGTAAATAATGAGAAAATTGTTGGGGGTAGCAATGATTCTATCAATCATAGCGGCCAACTATGGTAATGATGTGAAGGCCAGTGGCAACCCAAAACCCAAAGCATTAACAACCGCCCAACTTCCAGGAGAAGAAGAGGACGAGGACGAAGCTCCTAGACCCGATAAGAAGCCGAAAAAAAGGGCTAGCGACAGTGACGCTGAGGACGAGGCTCCTAGACCCGATAAGAAATCGAAGAAACGGGCTGAAGCTAAAGCCCCTAGGGTCAGGATACAGTCTAGTGAAAGTGATGTTGAAGACGAAGCTCCTAGAGGCGGACCACTAAAGCCGGAAGATCCGGAGCCACAAGGCATCCTACCGGTAGTCCACGAGAGTGAAATCTATGACCAAATTCCTCTCGCATTACACCCTGAACTTGCTCTCCGGTTTGCAATTCCTACCCAAGCCGGTCAAGATGTGGTTTTCCTGTTCAACACTCCACGCGGCCTTGAAATGTTGATAAGATTTCAGCAGGCAAAATGGCCAATGTCGGCCCAAGCCTCTAAGGGATTGGCTGTGGACCTGTTGGATCCAAACGCCTCTCCCGCTGTTCGAAAGGTTGTCCTGGATCGGCTAGTAGAAGCTTTGATGGGGGCGGGCACAGAGTTTCAGGATTCGATAAGGAGTATAGGCCCAATTCCGCGTGACATTGCAGACTACGGAAAGCCTGGTGTTGGTGAGTGCGTTCCAATCCAGGGTGACACTAAGAACTATACGTCTGTTATTGTGCATATTCCTACCGATGAAAAGGTTCACGCTAGTATCAGAGTTGGAGAAACGATGGATGTTGCCAAAAATAGACAAGCGAACAAGGCCCTAGCAGAGATATTTGCTCAACTGGTCAATGTTCAAAAAAAGCTTGATACGCTGGTGCATCCAGAAAAACAGGCTGGGTCTAGTCAAAAGGCGTATGCAGTTGATTTCCGTGAACTTTATGCTCAATTCGAGCGTTTGGAAAAAATTCGAGCTGATTGCGAGGCGCAATTTAGGGCTGGTCAGCTCGATTTATTCAAGCTTCCGGATGATAAGGCTCTCACAGGACTTCTTACTAATGCTAGAAACGGTATGACCAGCGCTGAAAAAAATAGTAACAGAAATAGCGCGAATGCAGATACAAAAAGGAAAGCAGATGATGCCTTTGATTTAGCCAAGGCAAAAGTTGCAGCATTGGAAGCCGTTTCCGGATATAGGAAAACATTAATAGACCTAGATGCATTTCAAAAAGACCACAAAGATAATATCCCCAAGCAACAGCAAATGGATAAGATCAGAGGCCAGGAAGCTAAAATAGCCGACTTTAAGAAAAAGGGGCAAGGCGTAATAGACGAGTACTATGGAAAACCAGCTCATAGTGAGGAGCCATAAGATACCATCGGCGTCCGCATAAGGAAATCTGACGGGGATCCGATAAAAAACGGTAGCGGAACACGTATAGAACGTAAGAAGTTAAACCAAAAAAACGTGTATACGATGATTCCGCTAGTCGAAATTTTTAATTAAACCCCTTCCATAACTCTCCATAATAAGCTTCTTGGTATCCACTCAAATACACGGCAGGTCTGAGTGCCGCCTTTCCTTCCAATAATGCTGATTCTGTAGGTTTGTGACAAGAGATCTAATGTAAAATACTAAGAATCATCATCTGTTTTGCTATTACTGGAGCAGCATTCTAAATCTGAAGAAGAATACCCGTATTCCGTAGAAGATTCATTTGGTATGATTTTCATGAGAGTTTGGTGTGATTGGTTAAATTGCCAGTATCTGGGATGAAAGGTTATTACTCCATCTCGCAAAATGATGGTAAAGCACTTCCCGAGAGCACTAACGTTCCCAGCTTTCCAATTGAACACTTTGTATTCCACACCCGGGCAGAGTGAAAAGAAGATTTCAGCTCCGCTAACTCCGATCTCAGTAACTTGACCTGAAGGGGAAGCCCTAAATCTCCAGGAGTACGTATCGGTGGCCCACGACTGATGATAGAGGCGCAACGAGACATTTGCATGTGTCAAGCATTTGGGGACAGGAATATTGGTGGAGTCTTCTGGCATTAGGCATCCGCCAAATTGAGGTCCTCCATCTGGACCGATTTTGTATTGTACAATCCCTGATAGATTGACCCAATTACTTCCGAGAGCTGCTGAAGATACCGTTATAGCCAGCAAGATTCCTGTAAGTTTTGTTGCATATTTCATTGCCTCGGCCTTTCGTATTTGGTAATTTAATGATGCTTGGATAATCTAATTGGTTTTCTTATGCTTGTCAATTGTCTCTCGGACTGATCTGCTATACTCCAGGAGTTAGTTCCCTTCAGGTTAGTGCTTCTTGTGCAGTATGGCGTTATAATGCTTTGTACTTGATAATTATTTAATTACGCGGAATGGGTTTAGCCAGGAGATTCTTGACGGTCAGTGGTCTGACGGCTTCCAGCAGGATATTAGGCGTAGTGCGTGAAGCCGCGTTTTCACACTTCCTGGGGGCAGGAGTCGAAATGGATGCCTTCTTGATCGCATATAAATTTCCATCGTTTTTTCGGAAGTTTTTTTCAGAGGGTGGATTCCAATCTATCTTCGTTCCATTTTATTCGGATTTTACTGAGGCTCATAAATATAAGGCCGCCCAATATTTCTCCTCACGAATATTCAGGATAATTCTTTTTATTACGATTATCGTGACATTACTCGTCGTTGTTTTTGCCAATGAATTCGTACTGATCATGGCTCCCGGCTTCGTTAATGATCCTGAGAAATTATCTCTCGCCACTGAGTTTACCAAAATCATCTTCCCGAGCGTCATATTCATTGCCATTTCCTCGGTCTATAGCGGGATATTAATGTCTCACCGACAATTCTTCTTATTCACGATGTGGCCGATTCTTGGAAATCTAATACTGATTGCATCACTCTTCATGGGGCAGGACCTCATGTCCGCAGCTCGGAGACTATCGTACGGCGTCCTGATAGCTGGCCTATCCCAATTCTGCTATTCCTGGTGGAGTGCTAGGAGATGCTCCTCCGGCATCCCATTCTCTTTCCGCATTAAAATCACCAAGAGGATGAGGGATTTCTTGAGGAAGTTACCGAACGTTCTGGCGAGCGCCGGTATATCTCAGATCAACATTTTCCTGGACTCTCTATTCGGATCGATCATGCCGACCGGCGTCATTAGTTACATTTACTTCGCGGATAGGTTCATACAATTCCCGTTGGCTCTCTTCGGCATATCGATGGGTGTAATACTAGTTCCAGAAATCTCAAAGAGGATGAGACAAGAATCGACAAACGGTGTAAATAAGGTGCAAAACGAGGCGATAGCACTCACTCTGAGGATGACGCTACCGGCTGTCATTGTATTTCTATCGCTAGCTCATCCACTCATCTCCATCCTATATGGACACGGGAAATTCTCGGGAGCATCGGTTGATCGGACGGCGAACGTGCTGCGTGTATTTTCAATTGGGTTACCAGCTTATGTTGTGGCCAAAATCATGTCGTCTGCTTTATTGGCGCAAAAAGATTCCAAAACCCCGATTACGGCAACATTAGTTGCAGTTAGTAGTAATATCATCCTGAGCGTACTCCTGATGTTCCCACTACAAGAAATAGGGATCGCGATAGCTACATCCGTATCAGGCTTTGTCAATGTTTACGTCATGTATAAAAAATCTAAATCCTTTACATTCATGGATATGCCATTTATTCGTAGTATGCGTAAGGTATTATTATCATCATTTATTATGTTTATATTTATTGAAGTAATGAAAATAATAATCAAAGATCCAGATGATGTTTGTTTACGAACGATGATGTTAATATTTATCATTATAGTTGGATTGATATCGTATTTGATTACTCTCCTCATACTGGGTGATGATATCCTTAAATTTAGCATCGCTACACTAAAGAAGAAGTTTATGAAAAAGAAAGGCGAGTAGAATGAAACATTCACTAAGATCTGTGTAGATGGCTAATGAATGGAATTCTCCTGATAGATAAGCCGCCGGGGAAGTCATCGGCGTTTATCGATAGGATTTGTAAGCGTATCCTAGGGATCAAGAAGGTTGGTCATATAGGGACCCTAGATCCGTTTGCAACCGGAGTACTCCCCATAGCACTAAATGCCGGGACCAAGATCATACCATTCATCAAGACCTCCAAGAAGACCTATGATTTTGAAATTAAATTTGGAATTAAGACTGATACTGGAGATAATACGGGGAGAATACTATCTACCAGCACCATAATTCCAAATCCAGATGAAGTGGCGCAGATTATTCAGAAATTTATTGGCGAACAATACCAAAAGCCACATCCATTTTCGGCTGTTAAAATAAATGGTGTCCCGGCGTATAGGATGGCTCGCCGTGGTGAACTCCCTGATATCCAGAGTAAACTCGTAACCATATTTGATCTGTGTATTTTGGGGAAGCAAGAGGACAGAATACTATTTAGAGCCGTGGTATCTCCCGGCACATACATCAGATCCCTGGCTGAGGATATGGCGACCTCACTCGGAACGGTTGGGCACGTCATTTCACTGCGTCGGATAGTGGACGGGAAATTTTCGATAGAAAACTCCATCACGATTGACAAACTCGAAGAAAAAAAGGACAATATCTGTGATGTATTGATTTCACTCGAAGATGCACTAGACGACATCCCTGTCTTCTTCGTATTGGATTGTGAGGCCCGTGATTTAACCCTGGGCCGCTCCGTGGCTTGTGAAATCGATAGAATGCCGAGGCCTGGGCTATCTCTAGCTTCATCCAGAGGCGGTTTTTTGGGAATCGTTGATGTGGTGTGTGGTGGTGAGAGTTGTATCCTGTCGCCGAAGCGGTTACTAGTTTTTGGAAAGAGGAGTGATTTATAGATGTCGATTACAGCCGAAAGAAAACAGAATTTAATTAAAGAATTTGCGGTTCATGATGGGGATGTTGGATCTCCCGAAGTCCAGGTCGCAATCCTAACGGAACGCATCAGAAATCTCACGGAACACGTGAAGATCCATAAAAAAGACTTACATACGAGGCGTGGATTGCTGGCACTCGTCAGCCGGCGTCGCCGTCTTCTGGACTATTTAAAGTCCGGAAATGAAGCGCGATATCTGAGCCTAATCAAACGCCTAGAATTGCGCAAGTGATCATTAGATATTTTTGAAGAAGGGGATCTAATGGCTAGAGCTTTTATTTTCCCGGGGCAAGGATCTCAGAGGATCGGGATGGCCGATGCATTCATCAATGGCTTCCAATCTGGAAGGGAGGTTATGGAAGAGATCGAGGACGCGTTATCGTTTAAAATCTCCAAGATAATGAGCGATGGACCACTTGAAGAATTAACGAAAACAGTAAACGCTCAGCCCGCCATCTTCGCTACAGGAATGGTTTGCATCACCATACTGGAGAAGGAGTATGGGTACGATCTGCACGATAGCAAGTACTTCGCTGGGCATTCGCTCGGTGAGTATACGGCCCTCTGTGCGGCGGGAGCTCTTTCCATAGATAGTGCAGCTAGATTGGTCAAACTACGAGGGGAGCTCATGGCGTCAGCCTGCACCGATAAGGAAGATTACGCTATGGTGGCCCTTTTGGGCGTCGGATCAGATGTGATATCTAAATTAACTGAGCCATATCAAACCGGGCGCAACATATGCGTCATTGCTAATGATAATTCACCACAACAGGTGGTCATCAGTGGACACAGAAGTGCCGTCATGGACGTCAGTGAGGAATCAAAGAAGCACGGAGTGATCAAGGCGATTGAGCTAAATGTTGGTGGGGCATTCCATAGCCCCATCATGTGGAAAGCAGCCATTGAATTCGATAAAGTATTGTTGAATAATATTGAGTATCACGATTGTATCGTGCCGGTCATCATGAACACTACCGCCAGGCCTCTGACCTCAAAGAACGAGCTCCATAGCTGTTTGGTGGCTCAGATAACGGGACGCGTAAGATGGCGCGAGACCGTTGATCTATTGTATGATGATCCTGAAGTCGATGAGATAATAGAGGTCACTCCGGGGCGTACGTTATCTTCGATGATGAAGAGGGCATACCCCGATATCAGGATCCGTAGTATAGAGACCGTCGCCCAGATCGAAGAATTCATTCAGGATGCTTTTAAATAGGAGAATAATGCGAGATGTTTTCACTGGAGGGGTATAGGGTTCTGGTGACCGGAGGGAGTGGTTCCATTGGAAGCTCCATCGCAAAGGCCATGGCATTAATGGGGGCCGACATCGTGATCTCTGGGACGAAACTAGATGTTCTGAATGATGTGGCATCTGAAATCAGAGAGCTAAGTGATAGGAATATCGAAGTTTTAAGGTGCGACCTATCTAATGCTGACGATGCAAAAGATCTCGTAAGATTAGCTGAGGATAAGATTGGGCCAATCGATGTATTGGTCAATAATGCCGGAATCAATAAGGACGTTTTATTTTCAAAGATGTCGGTACAAGACTTCGATTCTGTTCTGGGTTTGAATCTCAGGTCAGTATTCATATTGACGCAATGTGCTGCAATATCGATGGCTCCCAGAAGATTCGGACGCATCATCAATATAACGTCGGTCGTGGGACTGACCGGGAATATAGGGCAGGCTAACTATTGTGCCAGTAAGGCTGGTATGATCGGTCTATCCAAGGCCGTTGCTCTGGAATATGCTAAGCGTGGAATTACGGTCAACTGCGTTGCTCCTGGGGCCATCGATTCACCCATGATCGAAAACCTGGGCGATCAGGCTAAGGACCGATTCCTGACGAAGATTCCGATGGGACGCCTAGGGGCTCCAGAAGATGTAGCGGTCACCTGCTGTTTCTTGGCATCGAAAGAGGCCTCATACATCACTGGACAGACGATCCACGTAAATGGCGGGATGCTGATGCCTTAGGCACAAAACTAATGCTGGCCCTTAGGTACTCACGATTTAGGTCTTACCAGCTTCCCCGTCTCATCTCTTAGCCAATTCATAAACTCGGAGAATGACTGTGGATTAGCTTCTTCGCAGTGAGTTAAAACTAACGGTTTTGTTCTGCCTATGTCCGTGTCTGCAGTGACGAAACTGAATGAGCCAGGATCCTCGGCTAGAAATTTAAGTTCGAATGGCTGAAGTTGACGTAGTAGATTCTCTACATTTTCTTTTGTGAGAACTTCTTTGTTCTTACTGAGCATATTGCCAAGGAAATTCAGTACAACGCGTACTTCGTACAATCCTTCCCCTCTATTTCTGAATCTTGGTGGTTGTAGTTGAGGCAGCTTTACTAGGTCCTGTTAGGAAATTTTATATTTGGCAGAAAGTGTGGTATATAGTTGTTAATTTGATCTTAAACACAACATATACCACTCATGAAATATTACATATCTGAGAAAGATTGGCAA
>JAISBP010000007.1 GCA_031266135.1 Holosporales bacterium
GTATTTCAGAAGAGTATGTACTAGATATGATAAAACAGCTTCTTCTTATATTTCATGGTGGTATATAGCTTCTTTTTTCATATTATTGAGGTGACTCAATTTTCCCTAACAGGGCCTAGCAACGGGGCTGTTTGCAATAGTGCAGATAACTGATTTAATTCTGGAGTAAACAATATTGGCATCAGGACAGATCTGTCGTGCGGAGATATTACGACCGGGATGGGATTTTCTGGAGAGGACCAGTAATCGATGTAACAGTCGGTCCCAGAAATGAATGATAATGGTTGCTGTGGTTGGTGGAGTTTACTGCATATACCTGATCCAGTTGCCGCTATTACTGCGGTCACTGTTGCTGTAACGATTTTCCATATTCTCATATCAAATGCTTTCCATTCTTAACGATTTCTTTATTGCAGACAAATTTTGAACGTTATCAATAGTCGGGTTATTTTATACCATATTTCGTTTAATGAGAAGGAGATATAATCGCTCCACTTTTTCCCAGACAGGATTTTTGCATCACATAGACCTTCTGTTGGAGATTGCTTATCTTACCTTGCGTACGACGACCATCTTTTATTGAACTGTCTCTAACATGTGCTACAATGCCGCATTGTAGTTTCTCTACAAAGCGCAGCGGTCTTTGAATATACACTTTGAACATGTCGATCTGCCGGAGTCGTTTATACGCAATATCGACATGGTCGCGATAGATACGGAGACAATGGGTCTGTGGCCTAGGAGAGATCGCCTCTGTCTGTCTCAATTTTCTGCTGGAGATGGGGATTGTTATGTCATTAAATTTGACGACTATAATAAGGCCAAGAATATTAAAAAATTACTTGCCGATAGTAATGTTTTAAAGATCTTTCATTATGCACGATTTGACATGACGACGCTGTATCATTATCTGGGTATCATGCCGAAGAACGTCTATTGCACGAAGATTGCATCGAAACTCGTCAGGACATACACACAAAAACATGGCTTAGCAGATCTTTGCAGAGAACTCCTGGGGGTAGAGGTATCAAAGGAGCAGACGTGTACAGATTGGGGAAATCCCGATCTCTCCCACAAACAATTGGATTATGCGGGGACCGATGTGTTGTATCTCCACGAGCTCAAGAGGGAGCTCGATGCGATGCTCCTCCGGGAAAATAGGATGGATATCGCAAAAGGGTGCTTCGATTTCTTAGAGATAAGAGTGATGCTCGATCTGTTGGTCCATGAAAGTTATGATATTTTCTCGCATGGTGCGTAGGGGACGATATGTCTAGGATCACCGACGAGGCAAGACGAGTAATCCAAGAAGAAGCGACCGCCCTCGAGTTCCTGGCCTCAAATTTACCGGGTAATTTCGAGGATGCCGTGGAGATGATCTATATGGGGCATGGAAGACTCATCATATCCGGCATCGGGAAAAGTGGCCTCATCGGCCGGAAGATTGCGGCCACCATGGCGTCAATCGGCCAAAAATCCTTCTATCTTCACCCAAGCGAGGCTAGCCACGGGGATTTGGGGATGATCGATTCCTCAGATATACTCCTGCTCCTCTCGATGTCAGGAGAATCATTGGAGCTCCTCCCGGTCATCGACTTTGCGAAACGGTATGGAAACCGCATCATCTCAATATCTCAAAATACGGAATCGTCCCTGTCTAGAAACGCTGATATCTCAATCATTCTGCCTGATTTTAAGGAAGCATGCTCCATAGGATTTGCACCCACCGTATCTTCGACCATGACACTGGCCATAGGGGACGCCATAGCTATGTCCCTCATCATCAAGCGAGGATTCACCTTGGAGCAGTTCAAATCTTTGCATCCTGGGGGCGCTATCGGCGCCAAATTATCCTTCGTCCGTGACGTGATGCGAACGGAGATCCCGATCGTTCAGATTGGAACCGATATGCAGAGGGCCATCCTCGTGATGTCGGAATATGGGTGTGGGTGCGTCGGGATAGTAGACGACTCCAATAGATTATCAGGGATAATCACAGATGGAGATCTAAGGCGCCACATGTCGACGGGATTATTACGACTATTTGTAGACGATGTCATGACGCTGAATCCCTACTGTGTGGATGACTCCATGCTCTGCACGGAGGCTCTCCACATCATGGAGACCCGCAAGATAACGAGCCTCTTCGTAATGGGAATGGGGCCCGCCCCCATCGGTATGATTCATATCCACGATCTAATCATGATGAAGATAGTGTAGATCAGCGATTAAGAAGAGGTCTCATCTGCCCAGTAATCATGAATCTGGTACTCTTAATTGTCGCTACTCCGCATCTCCCTCTGGAACAGTCGGAGACTCCAAGGATTCCAACATCGGGCCAAGGACCTCAGCCTTTGCCTGGGATCCGACCCTGTGGTCTTCCTGTATTTCTTGTTTCAGTAGATCGTACTGCCTCTTGGTCGCATCCCTTGCTATGGCGTAGAAATATATTAGATCAGGGGTGAAGTAAATACCTTTATTCTTCTGGTTCTGAGGGCGACGTGCATGAAATGCCACCATTGCGATACCATGATCAGTTGCTTTTTGAATAGTTAACACTCTATACCCTATATGAAATTTTGTATCTGCTCCTTTGGGAGAGAAAAAGTTTCTGGGGTGACTCAGTATTTTGATTGCTGATGTAGCGTTGGTTGTGAGCGCTAGTCCGAGGATCTGGATCTGGTCTTGGGGTGGCCTGGATTCGATACTTATCACCTTCGCTTGGCCAGGCTTGGGACTCCATTTTAGGTCCTGTATTTGGTGGACGAGAGATATCATATCTTCCGTTGATTGTTGATCCATCAGTTTCACCGACGATGATCCTGCTCCCCTCTCGGAACGGTTTTTGACCTCCTGCAGGTCCAGGGCGTACTGTGGAAGGTACAGTATCTGAGTTGTATTTGGCTTGCCTATCCATCCTGTCCGTTTCTCTAGTGTCTCTAGCTCTTTGTGGTGAGTAGATGACCACTCTATTTCGTAGCCTACCGCCTGTTCTCCTGTAGCCATGGCCGAAGCCATATTGATGCACGCCGCCAGCATGATCTTTTCAACAATGTTACTCCTATTGAACTTCATTAAAATTCTCCTTTTATTTTCTAACAAAAACCCAATCCTTCAATTCGGTGAGATTATACTTGTTTTTGTTTGGGATTAATATGCCTTAAATGTTGTTGACTGAATGCGCATCTGCTCTGATTTCGCCTTGCAGTTTAAATATATTCCATGGTTGCAGAGTGGGCCACCAGTAGTATGGATCATGCAAGGCGTTCTATGATCCACGTCGGGCGTTGGGAATGCACAAGGTTAGCAAAACTTCTGTGTGTCATTTTGGGGACTATCTTAATGAGCAACTCTTCTAGTTTTTCCGAAATTTGCATAGTATCTGGCATTGCATCAAAGAATCTACCGGTGACGCCTGTTAATGTCAGGATCGTGTCACATCCAGCAATGTTACCACCCAGAATATCTGTCCAAATAGTATCTCCAACCATTGCAGTCTTTTCGCATCCGGTCAAGAATTGCTTAGCAAAGTCATAAATCTGCTGATACGGCTTACCGAAATATATTACTTCTCCGCCCATGTGTTCGTAGAACTCGCCGATGGCGCCCGGACACAAGATTGGTCTTTTGACGCCATTAATTGATTCTATAGCGAATATGTCTGGATTAATTACGACGAGCTTCCTGTTATACTTCAAACACGCCTCTAATATCTCTGTTATCTCCTCGAGGCCATCGATATTTTCGCATCCTACTTTCGTTATGTCTTCTAATTGGATTCTAGCCCCAGATTTAGTCTTCAGGTCATCGACCGGATACGCCATGTTGCTTCCTATTAGACCACCAACGTATATAAAGTCTGCATTCGGTATTGAATCGGTTTCTATAAATCCACTATCCTCGAAGACACATGGATTCTTAGCGAAGAGCTGGTGATACTTTGCCTCTTGCATAAAAAGTAGAGGAACCGTTTGCCTAAAGACTTCACCAGAGCTTACGATTTGATCATAGTGCACGCCCTCTAGAAGCCCGAATTCTAAATATCTATCCCGACAGAGCTTAGAAACAACGGGAGTATTGGAAAGGATTATGATCTTCTTCCCGGAACCTTTCACAATTTTCAGTGAATCTAAAACTGAATCATAAAGCTTTTCCCCATCGTACAGAACTCCATAAACATCAATTAGAAAAGAATCATAATCCTTATATATAGACAATAAATTTTCATGAATCATTCTGTGAATACCGCAAATTATTCTAACGCGTAAGTCTTAATGATGTCATTATACACCAAACTGAAAATCCGATGTATTTAATTAACCTCAGTTGTGTGTTTAATATTCTCGCAGGCCTTGTGTACAGCAGTCATCCTATGCAAAACTGACATTATTAGTAAGGGAGGATATGAGGAAAAAACCGAAATGGCCACAGGGTGGATCACCTGTATCCTGACTCTTGAAAAAATAGGCAGACTGGTGCTTAGTTCTATGATAGCTCTAGCTTATATTGTGGAACAGGCGACCGCGACATCGCCAAATTTCCCAAAGCCTATTTACCCCAGGCCCCGTCAGAAGTATGGAACTGGGATTGAGGCACAACGAACTATGGCTACACAAAATAAGCTTCGGCTAGCTTCTGGATGCGATGTAGAAGCTCAGGCAAATCCAGTATATCACGAGCTTACGAAATGCTCCGATAGGGAGGGCGCCCACTTACTTCCGGTGGCGCAATGGTGCTACAAAATAGTATTCAATACTCCAACCGTTCCAAGGGACACGGGCAGAGCCGCAGAAAGTATAGCAATAGCTCTGTATCCGTCTTTTCTAAAAGTGCAGGCATTGCTCACGCTCCGGAGATTGCCGTATGAGCCGACAGAAAGTACACCTTTGCCTCCGTGGGTCATATCCAATCCTCCCGCATCTTTGCAGGAGTTATCTCGCCCTCTGCAATTCATTGCGTTGGGATACACTTGGGCGGGACTTCGGTTTCCAGGTCCGGATGAAGTATTAGCCATGACCCGCCTTCAACTCGGTCCGTGAAGCGTGTTCATAACAATTGAGAAACCGCCTTTAAGATCATCTAATTGATTTTATTGATAACGACTGGCATACCCTGCTTCAACTCTGGAGCATCATCGTCGATTACTATACGAATTCTATACATCAAACTTGTGCGAAGTTCTTTTGTCTCAATATTTTTGGGGGTGAATTCAGCAGAGGAAGAAATGAAGCTGATATGACCGTGGAATGCTTTTTCAGGGAGGCAGTCGATATGAACAGTAACAGCGTCGCTATATTTCAATTTTGTCAACACCTCTTCCGTGGCGAAGGTTCTGACTTTGGTATGCTTCTTAGGCATTATCGTGAAGGCTGGAAGGCCAGTACTTACCATCTCTCCGATCTCAATGTTTCGAGTCAGCACGATACCATCAACCGGAGATTTTAATACCGAGTCATTCAAATGAATTTGAGCAAGTTTATAATTCGATATTGTTATACTTTTTTTTGACATAGCAGCTTCGTGATTCAAAACGCATTCATCAAATATTTTTTCTGAGATACTTTTCTTTTTAAACAAGGTCGTGGCCCGTGCTAGATTTTTCCTGCTGATTTTGAAGTTGGTAATCGCTTCCTTCATCCTGGCCTCTGCCAATTCGAACCTTAACTTCAGGATATCGTTGTCTAGCGTCGCCAAAATATCACCTTTCTTAACGCTATTCCCCTCTTCGGCCATTATCTTATCGATACGTCCCGACGATCTGAACGATACATTAATATCCTGTACCTCAACGTTCCCATTCAAAACAATCTCATTGCTTTGCTTAAATAAAGATGAAGAAAAATAATAGAAGGCAATAGCTAGCAAAGGCAAAAATACAAAAACAACCAACGTACGACGAGCAATCATCGAGCGATTTTTTAAAAACACAGACATCGAACATTATAGGTAATTTATACAACGAGGCCAATAGATTTATAGTAGATCTCATGCATAAGCATTGTGGTACATATATTTAAATGGTACACAACCTCCGGAGGTCATAACCCATTATTTTAATCGCAGAATAATGATGCTATTAGATGTCTAGTGTTTTCACTCTAATTTTTATAAAATTCGTTTCGTAAACATTTGATAATTGTTACAGTATGCCGAATCCATCTTGGTTTTTCCCATATACTCAGGAAAATCTTCCCATCAAATTTAATATGAATGGCGCAGATAATGTTGTCGTCGTTAGGGCTCGAATTCGAGAACGTGTATCAAGTTTGTTGGAAGGCGATGTGTTCCTTCAAACTGGACGTGAGATTGATTTACAGGCATTCATAGGAGAGCCGTGCAAACTCTCAATTCAATATCAGGAAGATACGTTTAGGTATTTTGATGGCGTGATATCACATGCGTCCCTTACAAATATGCCGCATTTAGATGGAGATAACACCGATAGCATCATCCATTTAACATTCCGTTCGCCTTTATATTTGTCGAATCTAGGTCTTAAGTATAGACTCTTTCAAGATATAACTACCGAAGATATACTTCGGCAAATCCTAAAAGAAAACAGAATATCCAATGTAGACATAAATCTGCGGAATGCTGGCCAGGAGATGTCTCCTTTGTGCGTTCAGTACCATGAAAGTGACTACCAGTTCTTTTTACGCTTATCTCAAGCACACGGTATCTTCTTTTATGATTCGTATTCTGACGGAGATTCAGCGTTTCATCTATCTGACTGCAGCCTATCTTCTCCTAAAATCCAAACAAAGCTACAGATATTAAAGATGCATGTCGAAGGTATGTATAGATGCGATATGGCTTTTAACGTATTTCGCGGAATGTCTGCCGGAACGAGGCAGGTTGATGTTTCAGCTTTTAATGAACAAAAGGCTGAAGTTATGCATGGTATCTCCTCTGATACTTCGTTACCTTTCAACCTTGGAGAAGTAGAAAATTTTGATCACCTTTTCCTGGAGAAAACTGATGGAGATACTCTTGCAAAATTGGAACTTCAACGTGCCAATAGTTGTTCCATACAACTAAAGGGTCGAAGCTTTTGCCCGGAATTAAGTCCAGGATTGTTGTTTGATATTACTGGATCAAAATCATCCAGTCATAATGGTGAGTTTTTTGCGTACGACGTTGAGCACGTTATAGAGCAGTTCCCAAACAGAGGTGATGGCGGGCCGATGTATGTGAATACCTTTGAAGCTATCCCGAGCTCGGTTCCTTATGTTCCTCCCATCACGCAACCCAGTCCCAGGATTTATGGATGCCAGACGGCGACGACCACAGGGCCCGAGGGAGAAGAGGTATTCTGTGATGATCAGGGAAGAATTAAGATCAAGTTTCATTGGGATTTTCGGTCCGAGACGGATGATAAAAGCTCGTGCTGGGTGAGGGTTTCTCAATCCTGGGCCGGTCCTAATTTTGGAGCACTGGTTACTCCCAGAATCGGCATGGAGGTAGTCGTCGTATTCCTGGACGGAGATCCAGATCAACCACTTGTAACTGGGTGCATATATAATGGCATCAATCCACCACCAGGGAATTATCCATCGGATTTAAAGCTGGCATCCACCTTCTATTCATCCTCAACGAATGAAGTTAGAATAAACGATGAGGAAGAGAAAGAGGAAATATTTATTCATGCTCAAAAAGATATTAATATTGTGGTCGAAGACAGTGTAACAGAAACATTAAATATTGGATCCAAGATTACTAAACTTGAAAG
This sequence comes from Holosporales bacterium, assembly GCA_031266135.1. GTDB lineage: Bacteria > Pseudomonadota > Alphaproteobacteria > RUG11792 > RUG11792 > JAIRNI01. The sequence goes on from JAISBP010000007.1 coordinate 7,730, forward strand.
TAATAAAGATCCGGTCGTGCATTCTCTGTATATTAATAAAGGTGATAAAACAGAGGAAATTGGTGAGGGTAATATTACGATCACCATCAATAAGGGAAATAATAGCATTACCCTGGGTGAAGGTGATTCTGAGACTAGTGTTACTGGGAACGTGGTTATAAAGGCAACTAAGGATATAACATTTAGTTGTGATGGAGTATTCAAAGTTGATGCGGCTAAGGGTATAGAGCTCGGGACACAGACCAATATATCCCTTAAAGCTCAGCAGAATTTCGAAGTAACATGTTTGGCGTGGAAGGCAGAAGCTCAGACTACCATAGAATTCAAAGCTCTCAGTATGAAATTTGATGCAACGGCCAATTTTGAGATTGGTGCAGCGATGTTCAATGCCTCGGCCACGGCTTCAATCACAATAAGCAGCCAGGCAGCCGCCAACATATCAGCGGCGATACTGAGCCTTAGCGGATCTGCCGGAGCATCACTCTCCGGCGCCATGGTTAAGTTGGGTTAACTATGTGAGTACTTGAGAGTACTCTATGGATGTGCATTATCACTCCATCACTGAATTAACACTGCTAAAACTTCGTCGTGCTACTGGTGAGCCTGGATAAAACAGCGCCGAGTATGGCTAATTTAGCACTGATAGCCCTCAAATATTGTTACAAAATAACTAAAAAATATACTCTTATGTTACTGATCTGTTAATAAAAATGTAAATTTTAGAGTTTCATACACATAATGATAATATTACTTCGGTAATTTTTTATTATATGATGGGTTTTAAGATGGAAATTCATTTATTAATTTTTTTGTTGCAATAGAGGTGGAAATATATTACAAATCTATGGTTGGTATTAGTAATTCGAAGAAATGGAGAGTTGAATGACAGAAAAAACGGAAGGATTGATCACTCAAAATCAAATATCTCACGAAAGTATATTGGATCTTACAGTAAAACTAGCATCTGCATACATGGCTAATAATCAGGTTATGCTAGAAGATATAGGTACGGTTTTAAGGAAATCGTTTGTAGCTGTCGTTGATATTAAAGGTGAAGCTGTTAATATCAAAAATAAGCCGTTCCTAACTCCGGCAGTTCCAATCGAGGAATCAGTGCAGGATGATTACATTGTCTGTTTAGAAGATGGGAAAAAACTTCAGATGCTCAAAAGACACCTGAACACAGTATACGGATTAACTGTAGAGCAGTATAAAGAGAGATGGGGACTTTCGCTGGACTATCCAGTGGTATCTCCGAGCTATGCCAGACGCCGTAGCGATATTGCAAAGACGACTGGGCTTGGAAGCACTGGGAGAAAAAAGCTGAAAGTTGCCTGACTCAGAAGGCTGAATACTCGGTATTTATCGATAGAAGATGCCGAGTATTCATGAGATTCGTTATGCTCATTCTAATTTGTTATCGCCTTAAGCGTACATATTAAGTCCGAAGTATTACCTATTACAGTTAATTTACTTTTCAGTTGACATGACAACGTTACGATACAGAATATACTCGTCATCCAGCAGATTGTCCAGATCTTTCATTATAGAAAGTATTTTGGAACGTTTAGACAGGAGATCAGCTCCATATATTGTGTAATAATATTTATTTCTCGTATTCTTTTTGTGTCTGTAAAGCGAGATTTGAGCGAACGGATCGAGGCCAAAATGAAAGGCTTTCGCGACGGCTCCCCTTAGACTTGTTGGTCCTAAAATTGGCAACACGACGTAGGGGCCAGGTTTTACTCCCCATTTCTTAAATGTATCTCCCAGTGATGTATCATTTGATTTTATTCCCATTGTCTTCGCGACGTCAGCCGTTCCGAAAAATCCAAATACCGTATTTATTGCGAACCTAAATAATGTTTTGACTAGATTTGTCCCGTCTTTTTGAAAGAGAAATAAAATACATCTCACCGGAGAGAAGAAATTAGAGACAAAATTGTTGATTCCGATTTGTATAAAGGCTGGAAATACAACCTTATACAAGGTTGCAATCGGTACAAAAAAAGCTTTATCAATACAGCCATTAATATAAAACATTAGTCTGTTGAATGGTTCCCATGGATCATAACATTCGTCTATTTCATCTTCAGACAGTGGTGAATCTTCAAATGTCCATCCATCATCGGACGCTTCCGTTTCAGAGTAAACTTCAGCAGTCAGTAGACCTGAAAGCAAAATTACTAATAGCCATCTAAATTTGCACGATAATACCAATTCGATCTTATAAAAAAAGCCAATAAATTTCTGCAACATAATACAATAAATTTCTTTAGCATACATCAGACATCTACCCATTCCTTTCTCAGAATTTTTTCATGAGGTAGCTCTGTCATTTATTTTGAAAAAAATATTGTTTTCGCTTACTATACCAGCGTGTTATGATGAATGTAGGGGTGTTTTTTTAAGCGTAGTTACTTTAATTTTTTTGGGAGATTATAAGAAAGTATGAATGATAGTTCTGAGAATACTATTGCAACTCCATCTAGGCCATTATCGCCACGCGTTAGTTTTATGCCTCCAAAACCGATTGTTATCATTGGGTTAATGGGGTGCGGCAAAACCAGTATCGGGAAGAGGATTGCGAAAAGGTTTGAACTACAGTTCTGTGATTCTGACCAGGAAGTAGAGGCTGCTGCTGGTTGTTCTGTTTCCGATATTGATTCTATTTACGGTGAAGGGGCGTTTCAAAATGGAGAGTATAGGGTTTTATCGAGGATTCTTAGTCAGACAATTCAAGTCATAGCAACAGGATGCCTGTCATTTACTTACGAATCTACTAGGCAGTTGATGAAAGAAAAGGCAATTTCGGTGTGGCTGAAAGCGGACCTCCAAACTCTGCTCCTGAGGGTAACCGGGCGAAAAGATAGACCATTACTTGAAGTCGGGAAAGAGGAGGAAATTTTGATCGATTTAATAGACAAGTATTATCCGATTTTTTCTGAATCTGATGTGTGCGTTCAGACATATGATGAGCCAGCCAATATTACGGTCGATAGAGTAATAATTGCGATGAGTGAATTCATACAAGCGAACTACCCAGATCATCATGTTTTGAAATCTGTTTGATTGTCTTCCCTTTATTTAAATCATGTCATTTGGAGAAATTGATAAACTAGTAAGCTGTATTGGGCGTCTGCCTGGGATAGGCATAAGATCTGCCGTGAGAATAGTTGTGCATCTTCTTAGACGAAGAGATTCCGTCATGGTTTATCTAATCAGGTCGCTGACTAACGTATATGAAAAATCTAAAAAATGTGAAGTATGTGGCAATATAGACGTTAAATCTCCGTGTTTTGTATGTTCAGATCGTAAAAGAGATGACAATACGATATGTATTGTGTCCGATGTATCTGATCTATGGGCCATAGAGAGGGCCGGATTTTACAGAGGCAGATACCATGTTTTGGGCGGAAAACTTTCGGCATTCGATGGGATACGTCCAGAAGATGTAGATATAGATAAATTAAAAAGAAGAATTATAGGCCAAGTTTCAGGGTCTGGCGAAGTAAAAGGTATCAGCGAGGTAATAATAGCGATGAGCGCCGATCTCGATGGTCAAACAACTATGTTTTTTGTTAAGGATAAAATCAAGGAATTGAGTGTGAAGGTTACGACCCTTTCTAACGGAGTTCCAATCGGAAGCGATATTGAGGGCCTAGATGATGGAACCATAATAGCAGCCTTTAAACAACGTCACGATATTTAAATATATTACGAATCTTTTCAGCTCCTTTGTGCGTTTAGTTAAAAAAGCCAAGCAATCCTAGTTACATTAGACCTCTTTCGTAACTCTCCATAATCAGTCTTCTGCTGCGTCGATACGGTACTCGAATCCTCATGTACACCAAAGTACACTGCGGTTCTGCGTGCCGTCTCTCCTTCCATAAGAACTGATTCTGGAGGTTTTGAAAGAGGTCTATTAAATTACCTGGCTTTTTAATTGGCATTATGAGAATACTGAAATGTCTTTTATATTACAATATGAGACAACACCCGTGTTCTGTATCATCATCGTCAAAACTAAACTTCTGTATCAAGGTGATTTCTGCGCCAGCTTTATCTTGAAGAATATCAAAAGCACAAGCCCAAGATCCAAGCATTTCCGGAATAACATTGCTTACATTTTCAATATTTATTCCAACAACTTGTCTACAGAATAATGCTACTAACTCACTACAAAATACTCTTCTAGTATCTTCTTCTTTATTTGCTTCTAAAGTCGATCTTAGAAGCTCTGTAAAAGTTGCAAATCCTTCATAGGGGCGCGCTAAATTCTCTTTTGCAAAGTTAATTACTCCATCATGTGGCACTGGCACTCTCAGTTGCCTAACATAAACATTACCAGGATAATTTTCGATAACCAATTCTAGAGGTGTGAGCTGGACATGTGGAGGAATTCCTCGAAAAACCTGCCCCGGAGTTCCTGTTGCCTCCAAACAAAATGGAATCAGTGTATCAGGATCGTATCCTTGCAATGATTCACGCATTAGCATTAAGGCTTCTGGTTGTGGCACGTAGTCTAGCCTTGACTCTGCAAGATTGTTGAAAGAATTCAGAACTTCTGTGACTTCTGTCGGAGTCGCGACGACGACCATTCCAGAATGGGATAATCTCAGGGGATTTGGAATGTCATTTAGGTTTGATGCTAGCCTTATGACGCCACCCTGCAGCCCCGATGCTGCAAAATTAAGAATGTCTCCGTCTCTGATCCGTTCGTGTCGTTGGGCGCTCCCCGTGGGTCCTTGATCGTTAAATATAAGATGCGGTGTTGGCGTTTCGGATATTGGGTAATCCACGAACTGACCGGCATTCGCTTGATGGTAAAATATTGCTAGTGTTAAAAGTGTTTTAGTTAAATAATGCATAATATACCTCAATGTATTTAATCATTCTTTATTATTAATGTATATGTTAATAATGAATAAATAATTAATAACAGACGTTTTATTTTATTATATTAATAAAAAAATATAATAATCGAGCTTACTTAACTATATTTAAAATATTTGGATCTGCGATACTTCATCAAGATTAGAGCCCTGTGGCAATGAATAATCTACGTAAATTTCGTGTTTTAAGCTATAATTCTGGAATATAAATTTTGATAATTTCCGAGAAGAATTAGATGATCGAGCGATTTATCGCTAGAAGATATTTAACGGCTAGGGAAGGGGCTGGATTTGCATATATCGTTACTTGGTTTTCTTTTGTCGGGATCGCCTTGGGAGTAGCGACCCTCATCATCGTGACGTCCGTGATGAACGGTTTTAGGGCTGAGCTACTCGATAAAATAGTCGGGATGAAGGGGCACGTCATCGCCATGAGTTCCAAATCGATCGGAATAATCAATCATAAAAGTATCGTTAAAAAGATAAAAGAATCCGATGCTAATGTCTTAAATGTTGTTCCGCAAATTGAGCAACAGGCTGTATTGATGACGAATGGAAGCGCCAGAGGAATAATGGTCCACGGTATCTCTGAAAATACGTTGAGATCAAAGAAGCTAATCGCCGACAACATAAAGTATGGCTCTCTGCGAGGATTCCACGGACAACGTATCTTAATCGGTAAACGATTATCTGAATCGATTCATGCCATCACTGGTGACAAGATCAAGTTGTATATTCCAGATGGAGTAATAACTCCCTTCGGCAATCTCCCTAAAGAGGAGGTATTCGAGGTGGCTGGAGTTTTCGAAGTCGGTATGAATGAATATGATAAGAATATCGTGATGATACCACTTGAAGAGGCGCAATCTTTCTTTAATCTACCCAATATGATCAATCAAATAGAGGTATTTGTAAGGGATACAGACGCTGCAACGCAGATAGCAACCTGCATCTCACGTGTCCTTGGATCAGATTTTTTGGTCCTAGATTGGAGGCATTCAGATGCCAGTATATTCCACGCCGTCGTCGTTGAGAAGAATGTGATGACCTTAATTTTGAGTATTATCATTCTGGTCGCGATCTTTAACATCATATCTGGATTAACGATGCTGACCAGTAGCAAGACGAAGGATATAGCTGTCTTAAGGACTATGGGGATAACGAAGAACTCAGTCCTCCGAATATTTTTCTATATTGGATCAGCGATTGGTATTGTGGGAACCGCCACGGGATTGACTCTAGGTCTATTGGTATCACTCAATATTGATCGCATCAAATCATTTTTGGAGAGCCTTTCTGGGAGTTCGTTATTCAGTGAAGAGATTTATTACCTTTCTCAAATACCATCCAAAATTAATTGGATAGAGGTGGGCTGTATCGTAGCATCCTCGCTGATCCTGTGCTTCTTAGCAACGATATATCCATCCCATAGAGCAGCGAAGCTAGATCCAGTAGATGCACTGAGAATTTGAGGAATCATGAGAAGCTCTGTAAGTGTATTTTAATTGTTTGCAAAAATGCAGCACAAAGTTTCTATGGTCTTTAACCTATCTAGAATCAATCCGCCTGATTCTGGAGGTTTTGCGTGGCGGTTGCCGTTCTTTAAATAACCATATCTTTTAATACAGTCAAGTGTATAATCTCTGGTGTCGGGAATTCCGGGAGCCATGTTATGAAGCAAGTTGCGAGTGCAATGCGTATAGTTATTGGATCATATAACTCGGTCGTTAGATTCAATATATTGCTCAGGAAATCGTGGAATTCTATCGCTGGAGAGCCGTTAGACGCTGTTTCAGCATTCGTTGAGGCTAAGTTTGTGGGCGTAGCCCAGATTCATGTGATAGTCGATATACTGAGTGCCGCAGCCATTATGATGAAGCATAAGGAGCCGGAGATTATAGCTTCCATCATGAGATTGACGGGGGTTACGGATGTGCATATTATCTGCAGGCATCGATGCGAGTTACGCAGCCATTTGTCGACAGAATATGCAGTATCCCAGAATATATCTGCCCAAACATCCAAAGAGCCCCGGAAAATTAGAAAGCAATTTCACAATGAGAAACTAAAATACGCATTAGAAATATTACAAACAGAACTACTATCCGCAGCGTAAGCAAAGCATAACCTTCACATTTCCTTCCAATAATGCTGATATAGCTTAAAGGATTTATATCCTGAACTCATTTCCTAAGTAAGTCTGCCTTGCTATATCGTTTTGAAGGATAGCATCAGACGTTCCTTTGACCAGGATCTTGCCATTAGCGATGATGTATCCTCTATCAAGAGTTCTTAGAGTTTCCCTTACATTGTGATCAGTAATGATGATCCCGATTCCGGCTTCTTTTAATCGTTTGATAATATCTATGATTTCTGATATCGAAATTGGATCGATTCCGGAGAATGGTTCATCCAACATCAGGAATTTGGGAAATGTAGCGAGGGTTCTTGCTATCTCTACCTTCCGGCGCTCTCCACCGGATAATACTGGAGCATTGGCCTTTCGTAGATGAGAAATAGAAAATGCATCAAGTAATCTCTCGAGGTGCATCACTATTTCATCATTCGACCGCAAGTTCAGCTGTAGAATGGCCCGTATATTATCTTCAACCGATAGACCACGAAAAATTGACGAATCCTGAGGAAGGTATACGATACCTTCCCTAGCTCTCTGGAACACCTTCAGCTTCAAGATATCCTTTCCATCTATCGTGATTTGCCCTGTATCTGGATATGTGATCCCGGTCAATATGGAGAATAAAGTCGTTTTCCCGGCCCCGTTAGGACCTAGAATACCAACGATCTCTCCCTGCTTAAATAATACGTCGACACCGTTCAGCACCATCCTTTCCTTAAACGATTTAGTAATTTTATTGGCCTCAAATATCATCGTGCTTTCTTTTTGGATTTATATGCTGTATCCGAAATAACTAAATTAACCTTTTCTCCGGCGCCAATATCTATCTGTTTCGTAGTCATATTATATTTCGCGGTGTTGGCCTTTACTTTGCATAATTTATTCGTAATTACAACCTGCCCCTTAAAGACAACGAATTTCATGTCGCATTCACAACTATCTGATTCAATTGTTAATTCTCCGTTACGGTATACGATCTTTCCTATCGCCGTAATTTTCCTCGGTTTTTTGGCCTCATTCAAAACTACTGTAATTTTCTTGGCCAATAATGATACGCCCTTGTACTTGACTGACGCATTCTCAGAGAATACAATGAATTTACTATCGGAACCAACCGATATATTTCCAGCTGAAGCCACAATAGACGCATTAATAACAGGAGCACAAGCCAAGGAAATAAACGTCAATAACGAACCAAACCAAAGATTCAAGGGCAACCTAAGGTAAAGAGGGATCATAGGAGATTATAGTAATAATGGCATATCAACACAAGCATCTCATAGAGATCAGACCCATTCTCAGAGTTCTTCATGGGGTAGCCCAGGGTTTCTCGCATCCCTTTAATTGTAAAGCGTTTGATAGGCGTGTTATAATACCAATGTCTATTCCATCTGATTTATTATAATTTATCATGGCCGATAGAAAGCATGCCCTTCCCGTTAGCAGGAAAGAAGATTTCTCAGCCTGGTACCAGGCCGTTACTGCTGGGGCGGATCTCGCTGAAAATGCTTGTGTACGAGGGTGCATGGTCATCAAGCCATATGGTTTCGCGATCTGGGAGAGGATGCAGGCCATTATGGATGCTAAATTTAAAGAACTTGGCCACTGTAACTGTTACTTCCCATTGCTAATTCCAGTGGATCTCTTTGAACGAGAAGCGGATCACGTCGCCGGTTTCGCGAAGGAAATGGCGATCGTAACTCACCACAGACTCGAACAAAGAGACGGGAAATTAATACCGGCATCTCCACTTGAGACTCCCCTTGCCATTCGGCCCACCTCTGAGTTGATCATCGGTGAATCAATGTCGAGGTGGATTAAGTCATATCGCGATCTTCCGGTCCTGATTAATCAATGGTGCAATGTAATGAGATGGGAAATGAGAACCAGGCTGTTCTTAAGGACATCCGAGTTTCTGTGGCAGGAAGGACATACGGCGCATGAAACCGAGGAAGAGGCCAGGAAAGAAGCCAGAACCATGCACGACGTATACTATTGGTTTGTTCATGATATCCTGAAGATCTCATGTATTCCGGGGAAAAAGCCTGATCATGATAGATTCGCTGGAGCAGTTGATACGTTCTCGATAGAAGCCATGATGCAAGATGGAAAAGCTTTGCAGGCGGCGACTAGTCATTACCTAGGGCAAAACTTTGCGAGAGCCATGAATATCCAATTTCAAGGCCGAGATGATAAATTACATTTGGCTCATACGACGTCGTGGGGATCAACTACGCGACTCATCGGTGGCTTAATCATGGTACACTCCGATGATGACGGCCTAAATCTGCCGAGTGAAGTAGCTCCATACCACGTCGTTATTATTCCGCTTTTGAAGGGATCTGATCGTGATGACGACATAGTTTCTTTCTGCCATAGTATCAAGAGAGCCATCGAAAAATCTGCGAGGGTATTTATCGATCTCAAAGAGGCGGAGGCGCAGAATAAGAAATGGGATTATGTGAGGAAAGGCGTGCCACTAATCTGCGAGATCGGTCTTAGAGAGCTAGAAGATCAATCTGTGAGTATCATAAAGCGTGCCAGTAATTTGGAGAAGCTCCGAATACCATTGAATAAGTTTGAAGAGCAAATAGAGGATATGCTAATAGAACACGATAAAATACTTCAGCAAAAAAATGAAGAATATTTCAGAGAGAATACTAGGGACGATATTAAAACATATTCGGAACTTAAAGAATTATTTGAAACTGAAAATAAATTCGTCATAGCAAAATGGTCTGGATCACAGGAGAATGTAAATCTTCTTGACGAGATAGGAATTACCATTAGGTGTATACCACGCCAACAAAGTAATGCAAAAGGAAAATGCATCCTCACGAACGAGGATGCAGATATGGATGTAATCCTCGCAAAGAGTTATTAGTTGTTCAGCTTTGTTAACTCAGATACTTTATAATCAGCTTCTTGATACGTCAATCCGGTGCTCGAATACCTCCTTCCATAAGATCTGATTCTGGAGGTTTTGAAAGGAATCCTTTAAGAATGTGTTAATTTACAAAAAATATTTTTTTGTTAAAAAAGTGAAAGTTTCTTGGAGGAGATAGATTTTGTTATTACGTGGTATTTCGATGTAATACAATATTCGGTAAAATCACAGCTTTGCTAAGTCTGTACAAACACTGGCCAGTACAAATCTATCTATTTTTAAAAACTCTCAAAAAAGTATAAGGTGCTGAATATACTTCTCTTTCTATCCAACTTAGTGTGAGGTGTATCCATTGAACCTCGTCCAAAGCTCAAGAATCAGATCTTAAGGAAGGAAAGACGTAACGGAATCCAGTGATGCAATTAAGTGTCCCACCCCAACTAAATTAATGGCGGAGATCCATGATTAAGAATAGAGTGAGCACTATTCCTGCGGGAGGGATACCCCCCTATTGTTAGCAATGACCAGAGCAAGCTTTAGTGCGAACACGCAACAATTCTCGGTCGCACCGCAACTATCTTCACTCATCCTAACCTCTTGAAGCATTTTGAATAATGGGCCTCGATCTGTACCATATGCAGCGGCGAGACACTTCTTCGCATAATCTATCCTCCCTTGATCGGCAGGCGGATTATCCCCTGGATGCTCCAATACCATATTCATGTATGCTGGCCAGACTCCAACTTTCCTATATATGCCACTTTCAGCAACAATTTTGCTAACCTTATTTTCAAGCTCTTTAGGATCTGACTCTCTCCAGTATGGGTCCTCACTTAATCTCTGTAGCAGGCTACAAACATCTTCGACAAGGAGAGGAGTCTTGGGAAATTTTTTCATACCGGTATCTCTACCTATTCTAATTCCTATGCCTATTGCATTTCCCTGTTCTAATGGAAAGGCATAGAAAGCAGTTTTCTCTTTTGCCCAGGACATCACTAGAACTGTCAGGTCTTTTTCGGGGCCCTTATTGTATTGTATATTATACTCTGTAGATATCGCGTTATCGCAAGCCATTACCTGCATGAACAGCACAACAGCAGAATACTTGATAAATCTATTCATATCCTTTCTCTGTAAATATAAGTCGATTACCCACCATCAGAACCATGCTACTGTCAAGGATGCGTATCAGTCAAACACTTTTTGAGGGCCTTATCCACAACACAGAATATTTTTTTGAAATTTCGTTACAATTTGTTACAATGTCGGAGATATTTTATGAGTCAATTCTCGTTGTGCATTGGTACCATCTGTAAGCCCCCCTGAGGCTTACGCCGGGCGTTTTTGGAGCGAACCATTTTGAAGTCTGACAATAACGGATAGGAGCTAGATAATAGGCTGTTAGAGTTGCATAAGGGGAAGTTAGCAAGGAATACGTAATCCCGAAATCCAAACGTAGCAACATAAACAGTAGATTTAGTATTGTCGTTCAAAAGGTACCTTAGTGGACAGTGAATAGTAATCGTGGAATATCGTGATATAGTATTCTGTTTTTTGGATTGGTAATCGTGTTTTTCTTTTTGCAGAAAAAACGAATTTCAGGAAACCTAGGTGAGTTACGCATTTGACGTATTCAATTGTCGATATTTCTCACGATGAGGAGCAATCTATAGAAGAGCCGGCTTACCAATCCAAGCCACCAGATAATCTCATATCAACATCATTTCTGATGGAACTCATTTGCGAAAGAGACAATCTCAACTTAGCCTACAAAAGAGTATATCAAAATAAGGGGATCGCTGGTTTCGATAAGATTACCGTATCGCAATTACCGGAATGGATCAAGAAGAACAAAGAAGAGTTTATAGGATCATTATTGGATGGAACGTATAGGCCGCGTCCAGTAAAAGGAATTTATATATCCAAACCAAAGGGGCGTGGAGCACGTTGTATCGGAGTTTTGAGCGTCATCGATAGACTCGTGCAAAATGCTATCTTTCAGATCATTAGTGATTCAATAGATAGCACGTTCAGTGACAACAGCTACGGGTTCAGGAAAAACAGGGGCGCCTTGAATGCCATCCAACAAACCAGGAAATACATTCTAGATGGATATAAATATGTCGCCGATATAGATATCGAAAAGTTCTTTGATAATATTCATCATGATAAGGTGATGTATAAGCTATCCATGTTCGTGCGGGATAAAAGGGTCCTGGCGATCGTACGGAGATTCCTGCAGGCGGGTATGTGGAGGTATGATCTCTACATAGAAAAAGAAAAGGGAATATATCAGGGTGGCTCGTTATCGCCACTTTTATCGAATCTATTGCTACACGATATCGACGTTTTACTCGAGAAACGGGGGCATGTGTTCTGTAGATACGCCGATGATATCAAGATATTTACACGGAGTCTCAAGGCCGCGGAACGAGTCCTACTTTCCACCAGTAAATATTTATCACGTAATTTAAGGCTTAAATGTAATGAGAAGAAGACGAAGGCATGTCCAGTGCAATTTTCGGAATTCTTGGGTTATAAAATGGATGATAATGCTCTACTGACTGCGACGCAGGAGAATATTGATCACCTGAAATATAAGGTCAAAAAATTGACTAAAAGATCACGATTTATAGATGTGAAAGTCATGATAATGGAACTGAATCAGGTTATAGTTGGATGGACTTCATACTTTCGCTTTGATTACCGCCAGGAAACGTATAGAGAAATCGATACGTTATTGAGACGCCGGATCCGGGCCAACATCTTCCGGCGAGCCATCGTCCTCAGATCAAAGGGGTTGGCATGGATACGATCCATCGGTTGCCGGAACTGCAATATCGATTTCGCAAAGACGCTGTGGAGCTATAATCTCTCAATAGGTCGCGCCAATTACGTCATTCCAAATAGTTGGTTTTTATCTAACAATCTTCGATCAGTTTTACAGTGTAAAGAAAAGTATAGGCAGTCTGAGATTATATTTGGTAGCTCTGAACAATCATCTTCTTAATGTACGCTCAAGCGCACTCTTGGTACCGTGCTTCCTTCCAATAATTCTGATTCCGTAGGTTTCGAAAGAAATCTATTCAATCTATCAGAAGATTCACAATAATGCTGAGCGGGATGATGATGACGGCAGCCCATCCCATATACCATAGAAACGACGGCATCTTTACTCCGTTTTTTTGTGCTATTGATTTGACCATCATATTTGGAGCATTCCCGATATAGGTCATCGATCCCATGACAACCGCACTCACAGAAATGGCCTTCAGAATATTGGGAGAAGAAGTCATGAGCTCAGATGCATCGCCACCGGCCATATTGAAGAACAACAGATATGACGGAGCATTATCCAGGAACGAAGACGCCAGCGCACACATTGAAAAATAGATAGTAGATTCATCGAAATACTGTTTCCATTCATCAATCTGTCGATGAAGTAAATCTGAATTGGTTTCGAGAGTAAATAGAACCGGAGCAATCACTATAAATATTACAAAGAACGTGATGGCGACCTCACGGAATGGTACTAGATCAATTGTATGACCTCTCTCAGAGTTTCTTCTAAATATTATGGAAATAATACTTGTAGTAATTAACAATATACTACGCATCATAATCCCTATAGAATCAATAAACAATATAAAAATCGTAGATATTATTAAACATATATTCAAGACGCCAAAAATTTCAATTCGTTGGCTATAGACCTTCTCTTCACTTGGCAATGGATTGTCTTTTAGCATTCTGCAATCTATTAAATATAAGATCGTAAGGCATGGTATTAGGTATATCAGCCAATAGATAAATAAGTTCTCAATTTCCCATAGAAAATGTACTCCCTTGAGGTATCCGATCAGAAGCGGAGGGTCTCCCAGTGGGGTGAGTATTCCCCCAATATTTGAAACTAAAAATATAAAAAATATTACGAGGTGAGTCTTATTTTCTCGCGATTTATTCATTGCTAAGAAAGGGCGCAAGAACAATATTGAGGCTCCGGTCGTCCCTATTAGTGATGAAAAGACACTGCTACCTCCGAGAAATATGATGTTGGCCATCGTACTCGGCCTACGTTGAATACTAATGTGAATACCGTTGCTCAATACATAGAGTGTAAAAAGTGTAATAATAAATGGAATATAATCATCTGTTATTACGTTCTTTAATATTGTGACGGACTTATCTGAAATCAATGAAAAGGAAATTACAGAAATAATAGATAATAAAACTAATATTATGGTTTCATATTTGTGCCAGAATTTTGGAAGAATTAAAGGTAACAGAGCCATCGATAGTAACAAAATAACTAACGGCAATGATAACGCAATTACCTGAAATGTATTTAAAAGCTGCACTCTATTCTATAACGAGGAGGAGCTGGCCATACTCAACTGGATCCCCACTTTTAACAGCAATATGTATGACTTGACCGGATCTTTGAGCCTTCATCAAATTCATGACCTTCATTGCCTCAATGATCAAAATGGATTGTCCTTCCTGTACGGTATCACCAACGGATATGAAGTTTTGGGCCCCAGGTTCCGGGGCAAGATAACAGGTGCCAACCATCGGAGATTTCATGGCTCCTTGATGTTCTCCGAAATTAACTGGATTATCCTCTTGAGACTTCACAATTACCTTCTGATCCTCATGATTAACCGGAAGATCCATTTTTGGCACATACACAGGATGCTGATACTCGCGATCTCTTTTGCCAAGGATTCTGATCTTTATATCACCTTGTTGGTATTCTATTTCCTTGAGTTCGTGCTTCTTCAAAATTTCCGCTAACTTATCGAAGATTGACTCATCTATCTTAAAGGGCACAACTTAAACTCCTCGAGTATCGGAGAAACAGTGATTAATTATTTCGTCTGTTATTTTATGAATATCATCTTCAATTCTGAATAATTCCAAATGCTGCTCCCCTATGACTCCCTCAGCAATCGCCGAATCTTTTAACCACTCTAGTAATCCGTTCCAGAATCGTGATCCGAAGAGGTAAATCGGAATCTTCTGCATCATTTCTATTTTTTCTCTGACGAGTAACGAAAATAACTCTTCGAACGTTCCGAATCCTCCCGGGAAGAATATAACGGCGTCACTGTTTGATATCAACGTTAATAATCTAAGTGATAAGGTGCTGAAAACGAAACGTCTATTCTGATTAATATAACTATTACTTCCTGAGAACTCATTACGAATTGCACTAACGAGAATACCGTACGAACGATTGTTGGATGCTCCTTTATTGGCGGCCTCCATTATACCAGGGCCACCACCAGTCATAACAGCGCAGCCGGCTGAAGAGACAGCTTCTGCCAATGAAACGGCCTGTTCATAATAGAATGATCCAGGCTGAATATTGCTCCCACCAAAAAACGCTATGAGCCTATCATCAGTGCGAGATATTATACGACTCATCTCTAAGTCATGAATAAACACATCAGAATTCGCCGATAGCTCAAGGCCATTCGGCCTATCAGGAATCTCAACCTCGTCATCAAAGACGATCTTATTTACAGCTAATCTACGCATACAACCTCTCTTTTATTGTGGTTGGCTTTGTTGATTACTCATTGGCATTCCAACGAGCATATTCAATGTGCTATGTACGTATTCTTTCTGCTGCATCCATTCTTCGAATGACTTACCATTGATGCTCACCACACCGTTCTTCATTATAGTTATAACGAACTTCACTGCAGTTTCTCTAAAAGCAAGACTCTCAAAGTAAGCCTTTTCTCTTGGATCAGATAATGAAGGTAGAGATATTGGCCTCCTATCAGAAGTATACATAATTGCATAATTTCCACCTTTGACACCGAACTGCCCCCCATTAACTTCGACTATCTCTTTGCAACACGTTCCAGGAGCGCATTTCTTAACTAGAGACCAAAGTTCTGGAGGAGTTCCTCGCTTCCTGATATAACCAAGATCGATAGCCTCGTGATTCTTCAACTGCTCATTGAACTTATCTGAAAACTTAACATCTCCGCCTAGAATTTCGCTCAGAGCGGCCGATGCGTCCTCCTTCGTCTTGAAGAAAATCAGTTTAACAGCAATCTCGTGATCATTCTTATCTTCCTCAGGTATTGATTGTATGTATTTTTTGTATACTTTCTTGGTATCTTCTGGAGTCACTTTTATACTAGCCTGAATGAATTGCTGAACGGCCTCCATAGTTCTAATTTGATTACACTTCTCCACTACCTCATGCTCTTTATTAAATTTGGTTTCGAAAGCTTCTTTCCCTAAGACTAAATCATCTACAAGAACTTTCACGGCGTAAGATATTACCTCCTCAAGTGAAATATTAAATTGACGAGACATTGAAAGAAAAACCTCGCTATACAACGAATCAACCTTATAAAATGATTTTACATCCTTAACACAAACTGTTTTATCTCCAACATTCGCTAGCACTTGAGTATCTTTAATCTTCGATAAATTACTCATACCTTTATCTTTCTTATTTGGATCGTGCTTAAACGGGTCTCGTTGTGTTCCCTTGAGATCACGGAATATCACCTTAAACTTCCCATATAACTTTTTCATAAATAAATTAACGTATTCTTTGCTCTTCATTTCCTTGGATGAATTAAAAAGATCCTGAGTGAATTCTTTCTTTGCCGCCTTACGAATATCTTGCACAAAAAACAACATGAAAGCTCCACCAAGCTCGAATGGTCCAACTGTAGCCCCTTTTCCTGCCTCCTTAACTGCGGTAACAATTTCCGGAGGAAACATAGCCTGATTTCTAGGTCCGAGTTCCATGTATTTGGTGGTATCCTTGTTACTATCTAGCAGTTTTTTCAGTGATTCCACTTCCCATCGCCCATCTTCTGCCTTTAATCTAGAAACTACAGTACCGCTAGTTGTATTAATTGCAATTAGAGTAAATTCTTTCGAATTCTTACCTTGCTCATCCCATTTTTTATCGTATATCTTTTTTGCTTGCTCGAATGTTACTTCTTCCATTGATTTCTTTTCGAGCAGCAGTAAGCCAACTGCAGTCTTAATTCTTGCATCAATAATTTCTTTAACTTTCGAATCCTTCAAGATCCCAGCTTTTTTAGCGGCTCCATACATGACTCTGCTAAATGCCGCTTTCCAAGCCAACAAATTCCTAATGTCTACATACGACATTTTGGCAGCAAGTTGTGGCGGGACCTCTTCAAGATCCTTATTTATCTGGTCTTCCGTTACTGTTGCTCCGTCTTTGAATACCACGACTGTCTTCCCAGCAGGCTTCTCCGCTTTTGCTTTCTTTTTCTTTGGATGATGTGCCGATGGCTTCTTATCAGATACTGTCGGTTTTTTCGCTTTGGGAGTTTCTTCGGTCTTAAACCAATCCCTAATCAGAGAAAATGCATTTCCGTCTCCAGAAAATAAAACCAAGAAAACGAGGCAAGACAACAACGTTGCGAAAAACGTCTTTTTAATATTCATCGTGGCAATTAACCGACATAACAACTACATGCAATGCATTGTAACACAAAAAATTAGAGACTTAAATGAAGATTTCATATTCTCCTTCTTCGGAATATTGTCAAACTTAAGTAATGGCACATAGAATAAATAATAATACGAGGAGGGTATTGTAGATAGATTCCCAGTTATAATAAAATATTTTCTTTCCTCTTGATTAACAGCCCAGTAAACAAGGAACGAGACCGCGTGCATGCAAAGCGATACATTTCTGCTTAAATAGTTATAGTTGGCCATAACATGAAAAAAGATGAAAAAAGCACCAGATCTTTGAGAAGGATTATGAAGCGATCTTATCTCGGAGATTACTAGTGGAATATACTAGAAATCTATTGCTGAGATAACGAATATGTGTACAATCACACATGTGATTTGGACAAGTTTTCCGCAATGCCTGCAGTGTCCCATACATTGAGATCAGTTTTCTTTTATTTTATATTCTGGCCAGTTATTGCTGTCTATATGATTTCGTTCTATCCGCTGACGTTACTTTCTTCAAGAAAAGTATCCCTAAGCGTTTCGTGTAACATCGCTAAATGGCTTACATTTTGTTTAAAAAACATTGCCAAAATAAATTACGAAATAAAAAATTGGGATTTTTTAGAAAAAACTATAAAACAAAATAGAGTGGTCATCGGATGTAATCATCAATCTTCATGGGAAACATTTATTTTCCCGATGCTTCTAGAAAATTTATCGATCGTAATAAAGAAAGAGCTATTAAGCGTTCCGATTGCCGGCCTTTATTGCAGAAAACTAGGGTGCATTCCAGTCGATAGATCATCACCAGTTTTGGCGATTAAGAGTCTCATTAAATACGGGAAATTAGCCGTTGAAACTGGCAATAACATACTCATATTTCCAAATGGGACCAGAAGTTCTTCTGTGCAGACAGATTATAAAAGTGGAATATTTGCGCTTTACAAAACTCTTAATATTCCAGTAATACCAGCCAGCGTTAATTCTGGCAAATTTTGGCCAAGACGGGCTTTGCTTAAATTTCCTGGAACGATAACTCTAGTTTTTCATGAACCAATACAGCCAGGTCTTGATAAATCAGCTTTTTTTGAGGCCTTTAAGAACAGAATGGTTGAATAATATGAACTTTTTAATTTAAGATTTATAAGAACATTGAGGCATTATTAAGATTTATTTCTGGAGATGTAATTTTTGGAGTATACTGAAACTATTCGGCAGATTATCTCGCGGTATGACCTTTTAAAAGATAAGTATCGATCAAAGCATTTTGGACAACACTTCCTTTGCGACCAGTCCCTTCTCGATAAAATAGCGAGGTGTGCATTACCGTTTGATGATGCAGATATCGTAGAAATAGGGCCAGGGCCATGTGGATTAACGCGGTCTATCATTGGGTTGTGCAAAACGAATAAAGTTTATTGTATAGAAAAAGACTATACTCTCGAACAACTACACCGTAACGTTTTAGATGGAGTAAGTAATTGCCACATCATTTACGGCGATGCCCTCAAGATTATACCCCAATCATTGACACCTAGTAAGATCATTATTATATCAAATCTTCCATATAATGTCGGCACTCAGCTTCTTATTAATTGGCTCCTTAATTTACGAAACATTGAAAGGATGGTCCTAATGTTTCAGAAAGAAGTGGCCGATAGGATTTGCGCTTCTCCATGCACTAAGGAATACGGAAGATTAAGTATTATATCTCAGCTGCTATGCAGAGTTGAAAAACTGTTCCCAGTATCGAGGTTGGCATTCTATCCGCAGCCACAAGTTAATTCCTTCGTCATTAGGTTAACACCAAAAAATGCAGAAATTAAAAACATTGATAATCTGCAGAAATTAACTCAATATTGCTTTCAACATCGTAGGAAAATGATTAATTCAATACTAAGATACTATTACAACGAATCTAATATTGAATTAATTCTTAGGAAATGCGCAATCGAGAAGACTGTACGCCCTGAAGAAATCTCACCCTTAAAGTTTTTGGAATTGTCTCAATATCTTGACATATAGGCTCTCTGCCGTAGTATTAGGCCCATTTCGTAACCTTCATAATCAGCTTCTTGGTGTACACGAAAGTATACTACGCTTCTATGCGTCGTCTTTATTCCCAATAATGTATCAACTCACGATAGAAATATAGTGATGACTCTAAATATAACTTCCGAGACGCTTGGGCTTCCTCTTTCCTCGCACTGGTTCATCAGTGGGCATTTTATGGGCAGCATAATACTGTGGTCGAATTCCAAGGATTTCCTGAAAATATAATTGGGCCCATGTTCGACCGAATGGGTCCTTTCTTCTTTTGCAATAGGAATGTATATAGCGAGATAGGTTCAGACTGTCCGAAACTAGGCACTGTACTCTGACCATCGATGGTTTAAGCCGCGATACACCAAGATTTTTAGCGGCTCCATAAGATAAATCTATAATGCGGCCTCGATAGCCGTATGGCCCCCTATCATCAACTACCACTATAATCGATTTACCATTCACTAAACTCGTTACCTTGACCACAGATGGAAGTGGAAGAGTTCTATGAGCCGCTGTCATAGTTAATTTATTGAACGCCTCCCCAGTGGCCTTTGGCTTACCATGACATTCCGGACCATACCATGAAGCAAGCCCAGTTTCATCGTATTCATAATGGGTTTGTGGATAGTACCAGGAGCCCCTCACGAAATATGGTCTGCATGAAATACGTGTTGGTCCAGCTGGAGTTTTTACGGGCGTGCATCCGTAAAGAATGGCTATAATTCCAATAACTAATATACACCTTTCCAAATTCTTCACGATAAACCTTTCATCTAGCTCTCTTCCTAACAATTCTTAGGAAGAATACAAATGTACCCGTCAAAAATAACCCTTACGAGAGGATGGGATCCATTATAATATAGCCGAAATTATTTTGTATTCTAAATCTAATGAAGAAGCTGAATATTCAAATCCTGGAGAATCTCATTGGATTCAATACGGTGACTCCCAACGGGGAGAAAGCCATTAAATATTGCTCCAGTCTACTGGGAAATCTCGGATTTCAGTGCTACGAACTAAATTATAATGGAGTAAGTAACCTATACGCTAAGTTGGGTAACTTTGATCGGAATCTATGCTTTGCGGGACATGTTGATGTTGTGCCACCATGCGGTGACTGGAGCGTTGATCCATTCATTCTAACACGCCGGGACGGTAAATGTTACGGAAGAGGTGCCAACGATATGAAGGGGCCATTATCGGCCTGCCTATCCGCCATCAGTAAATTTGTTTGCTCCAATACCAATACTTGTATACCATTTTCTATTAGTATGATACTCACGAGTGATGAAGAAATAATGGGAGGGAACGGCACGAATAAAGTAATCGATTTTCTAAAGGCAAAAAATGAAAAAATAACTGGGTGCATTTTGTGTGAAAGCTGTTCTCCTGGGGATAAGTCTGGTAATTACATTAAGATCGGGTGTCGAGGAAGTCTCAACGTTGATCTAATATCGTATGGGGCTCAATGTCACGTTGTAAACGGCAGTGCTTTCGGGAATCATATTCATAAATTTATTTCAGATTTACATGAATTACTTCATAAAACCCTGGATACAGGTGATGATATATTCCCACCGTCAAGTATCGAAATAACATCTATAGATACCGGCAATGATGTTCGGAATGTTATACCAAGTCAATTACATGCCAAATTAAATATCAGATTTAATAGAGCTTGGAGTTTTGAGGATTTGGAGAAATATATTGTAGATAGCTTTCCGGGTAATATTGAAGTTATATTCGAGAGATTTAGAGGGCCCATCATCTGTGCTCAGCCAGAATTCATTTCATATATTAGAGAATCGATTACAGAAATCACTGGTAGTGCCCCAGAAGTCGGTGCATTCGGTGGAAATTCAGATGCAATTTTCATTGGAGATATCACGGATGTTGTAGAGGTTGGATCTCCTGTAATCGGGGCACATACCATCGATGAATGTATCGACGAAGAACAACTAGATCTCCTCGAGCAAATTTATTTAAGAATATTACAGAAAACGGATGAACTAGAAAGATCAGACAACTCCCCGTTTAGTTAATTCTTTATGCAAGAAACATAAAGGATCAAGATTAACGCATCAATGAAGACGGATTATAAAGATGGTGTGGACAATCCTATCGTGTGCCGGGCAATCCAAGATTTTGGATCGCCCATGATACTCTGTTTTGTTCATCCAGAACCGTTATTCTGGTGTCTCTGGCTCCCACCCCGCTCGGACTCGGTCTCTCTGCTCCTGGAGCTCGGTAATAAGCGCATCGAAAGCTGGTATTTGGCCCACCACATTTACCAGAACCTTTGGGTTTTGGTATTTCCGCATATTTAATCTGGGAAGAAATCTTGCGGTTCTCTGTATTTCTTGCACGATGCTAGTAAATTCCGCTATAGCATCAGGATCTCCTGGACCAATTCTTGTCCGGCAATCCGGCAAATTAATACGATCTTCTAATTTAAGATACCATCTTCCATCAGACGCTCTTTCCTTTGATGCATCTCCATAATTGTGATATACGAATGATATTATCTGACGCTTGGATGGACTAAATGGATGCTGTGGAGATTGCTGTGCGGTGAAGCTCTTAAACTGTCTAGAATCTTGAATTGGAGGATTAAGCAATATGGTTAGTAATTCAAGTTGCTCCTTTTGACCAACTATATGCTCTACTTGTCCCGTAAAGAAGGATATTCGAAGCGAATCCAGTTCTGGAAAACAGGATCTCAAAAAAAGTGTAAAAGGATCTTCTGTTAGTACTATATTCGCTTGAAGTCTAGGCAAGAATTCACTTAGTTTTGTTTCATCAGAATTAGGAACACATTGAGCTACCGTAGTGAACTCATCAAAAGGTGTATCTGAAGGAACCACAGCAAAACCATCTTTCGGATCTCTCGGTGGTTGAAGGATTTGTATCAACCAATCTCGCACATGCGGAGGACACGAACCTAAACGATGCTGTGTATACTCAACGCTACCGGGCTCTGGGCCATGTGCCAGCGTTCCCATGATACTGTGGGCCAATTCTAGAATAGCCGGATCAGCTATTTGTTGGCAATTTATCTGGATATAGCGTTGATGAATAAACCAGTTGTGAGCAGCTGGACAAAAAATGTCAGGAATTACAGAAACCTCGAAATACAGTGCCCCGGCGACATTGGCCAACGCTTCCGGGAGCGTAAAGCGTATTCCATTCCTCTGGGCCTCATGATCCGTTATCACGTGAATTTTGCAGTTCCCGGAGAACAGGTGACACCCGAGGAGAAACTCCACAGGGGACAAGCTAGACTTCAGAGCATCCAACTGACCGACACAGTCTGTTAGAGCATTCCCCACAGGTCCATTGCCACCTCCGAAGGCTATAACGGATTTGATTATGAGTGTTCTAAACGGCCCCCTTTCGTATAGTTTCTTGACGGACTGGTCCTTCAGCAGCCACGTTACCTTTACAGCATCTGGGTTAACCAACCTAGATTCGTTGACTAGGTTGACTTCGGGGAGAGGAGGCATACCGGCCCGCGGATCCCTGGTAGCCTGTGCCAAGCTCATGCCCCCTAACATCATGATGACCGTCGACACGATGCCTTTATAGTGGAGCCTCGCTTTATTTAACTTCATATCCTGTCCTCCTTTAGCATTCTAAATGAACATTACATTTTAATTTTGCAATGATATAACACTTTTCTATTTCTCCCGTCTAGCCTCTTATGAATCTTTTGTAGAGGCGCTGCATCCGCATTCAATGACTAAGCGGGAGTCTTTCCCTTTTGTGCTGAGACTCAGCGAAAGAAGCGCAGTACTTCGGAATTTTAGCTGGATTTCCTGGCCCGATAATGAGTTTTCCATCTGGTGAAATAAAAGGACTAGTAACGACTAAGACCGCCATACTTTGTTGATTACCAGAGGAATCCGCCGGACCAAATATGGTTTCGGATTCTACCTTACCCATGCAATGTACCCCGACGGCGATGGCCAATCTGACACAAGTGCTGAAAGGATTCCCGGATGTCTGTTCCCGAATCCACCGAGCATATTCCCTTCCTGTGGCCAATGCCTCATCGTCTGAATGCAGAGGGTTGCCGGCGAATATCCTGTGAATAATCACCTGGTCTTCCGGTTTAGGTATTGTTAGCGACCCACCCTCGAGCCAGCACATGGCAACCAAATCTGGTCTGTCATAGCAGGCCTTATAATGGAACGGGAGAGTGAGTGGCTGAGGTTGGATATAGGGTAGGCCAGTTACACAAGGTCGGCTAGGAATCTCCGGTAACTCTTGGTCTTCTGAGGATCCTTCTTCCACTGGTTCTGGCGGTTCTTCTTCCTGGGTCGAGATGTGTAGGATCTGGAAGATGCCGTCCTCGGTGGGCGGCTGGAACCGCGGTAGAGGGACTGGGACCTCATCCTGCTGCGCAGCCCGTGCTACAGCCGCCATGCGTTCAAGCAGCGCTGGGACCCACCTCGGAGCTTTTCTGGCGGCGGCGGTCAGGATCGGAGAGGTGTCAGGCGCCATCTCTCCCCCACCTGCTAAATTGAATAAGACTGCCGATCCTAATTCTGCCATTTCTAGGGGGCATAGCTCGTCTGCCCTCCTGCTCGTTTCGAATCTGATGTTTTGTATGCGGGCCATTACCTGGGCTACTTCTGGCGAGAACCCGAAAAACCTAATCTTTTCTGCCTGCACAGCCTGTGCAACTGTGGGTGGGAATACTAATTGGACGTAACTAGGGATTCTACCTGATCCACGGGAAAACCCTAATTCGTATGTCGGAGTTGTGAGGAACCCCGCTATGAATTTGTCTTTCGGGGTCAGGCCGAGATCCTCGGTCTGGGCACGCCTGCCACTGGGGATAAGGGTGTAAGCCATGGGTTGCGTGGAGTCTGCCAGAGTCGATATCAGCCCGTGAAGGAATCGTCCTCCTGGCTCTGGATATTGAATCAAGTTAGGGCTCCCCAGTGGCTGGTATAATACCAGTGCAGCATGCGCTTGTGTTATTTCCAACAACATCATGAAGATTGCAGATACTATGCCTTTGAAATGGTGGTTCTTCGTTTTATTTAACTTCATTTCCTTATCTCCTATCTTATATTCTGGATGAACATTATATTTTTAATTCTGCAATTATATAACACACGTCCCCTTCCAACGTCTAGCCTATTGTTGGGCTTTGCATGCGCTCTGCGTGGTGTGTTCAAGAACTCAGTGTCAGTGGAAGATTTTCCCTAGCTCGTTGGTACCTCTTATGAAGGGCGCAGTATCTAATGATTTGGTCTGGATTCCCCGGCCCTAATATGATTTGCCCATCTAGACAAATAATAGGACTAGTAAGGACCAAGACTGACATTCCTTGCGGATGCCCGGGTGGGGCAGGCTGGGGAGTTAGGATTCGCAATGCAGCTGCTCCCATGCTATGGACAGAAATGGCGAGAGCCACCCGGATCCACGGTTTGATCGGCTGCTCCAGCGTCTGATTTATAATCAATCTCCGGTATTCCAGATTGTCAGCATCTTCCGAGAACATGGGGCTGCCAGCGAGAATCCTGAATAGTGTGCTCTGATCCTCTGCTGGGATTACTGCTGCATCTTTTCCCTGGATCCAGCATGCGACCACTGACTCCGGGTCATCAAAGCATTTCTTGAATTCTGCCTGGATTGTGGACCCGACCGGGCGTATGCCTGGCAGGGGATGGAGACCAGGTAACTCGCCTTCTTCGTCTGATCTTGGATCGGCTGTTTTGTAAAAGGCGATGGCCCCTGTCAATACCTGCATGATGATCTGGTCCGTGGCCCGCTGACGGACCACTTGCTGGGCTGTACCTTGCTGGGCTGCTCTTATTTTTGCCAACATTGTCTCCAACGTCTCTATAGCGCTGGTCGGAGTTCTTCTGGAAACCGATATCAATTGCGGAACTGATCCTGTGCGCACACTACACTCATTTCCTAAACAGTGTATTATTTGCTCCGCGAACTCTGACAGGCCCAGGGGCATTAGTTCGTCTGCTTCTTGTACGGTCTGATACCTTATGTTCTGCCTGTCTGAAATTGCTCGAACCTCTTGGTATGTGTATCCGGGCATCAGGATTGTCGACATACCGAAGGTCTGCTCGAGGATCCCCGTGAATATTATCACGAGCGAGTATCGCTCTCGGTGCGTCTCTCTGCTTTCTCCTATTTGGTATGCATCGGTGGTAAGGAACCATCCTATCAATTGCTCCCGGGGAGATAGTTCGTTGGCTCTGGCCTGTAACAATGCGTATCGGGCTTTCAGGGTACGCCTGGGAGATAGGGTTATATCTCCTAGCGCGGAGATCATATCACGAAAGCACTGTCCTTCTGGGTATGGGACCAAGGTAGGGTCCCCCGGCCGTTGATATACCACTGGATACTGTATCTCTGCGTCCGGATCCAGTGTAGCTTGCCCCGAGCTTATACACCACAACATCATGAAGACTGCAGATACTATACCTTTGAAATGGTGGTTCTTCGTTTTATTTAACTTCATTTTCTGATCTCCTCTATTATGTTTTTGCAGATCATATACTTTTGAATCTGCAATTATATAACACGCTTACAATTGTTTTGTAAATCTTATTTGATCGAGCATCAGTCGAAACCATTATGCCTTTCCGGCTCGAGTCTGCTATACTGCAGCATCTGTAATGCATGAAGATGATCATGTGATCCGTTTTGGTATCCGGTATGGAGAAAAGAGATAACATCGAGATAATCCCGATCGAAGAGGAGATGCAGAGGTCCTACCTGGATTACGCTATGAGTGTGATCATCTCGAGGGCGCTCCCGGATGTGAGGGACGGCCTCAAGCCCGTGCATCGCCGCATCATATACGCCATGTACGAGACCGGGAATCACTATAACAAGCCACGGCGGAAATCGATGAGGGTCGTCGGAGAGGTGCAAGGTAAGTACCATCCCCATGGGAACGACGCCATCTACGTGACGATCGTGAGGTTGGCCCAAGATTTCAGTCTCAGAATCCCGCTCGTTGATGGGCAGGGGAATTTCGGATCTATGGACGGAGATTCAGCGGCGGCTCCACGATACACAGAAGCCAGGATGTCTGAGGCGGCCCATGAGCTCGTCGCCAACATCGATGATGATACCGTAAATTTCAAGCCGAACTACGATAATACGATTGAAGAACCCGTCGTCCTCCCCGCGAGATTCCCGAATCTCTTGGTCAATGGTACGGGGGGGATCGCCGTCGGTATGGCCACATATATCCCGACCCACAATCTAGGAGAGGTGATCGATGCATGCTGTGCAACCATCGAGAATCCAGACATAACACCCGAAGAATTGATGCAGTATATTCCGGGCCCCGATTTCCCGACCGGCGGAATCATCATGGGTAATTCCGGAGTGAGGACCGCCTTCAATACTGGACGCGGATCAGTCGTCGTCAGATCCAAGACGAGTATCATCAATAATAATGGAAAGGAAACGATTATAGTTCATGAAATTCCATATCAGGTCAACAAGGCAAAACTCGTCGAAAAGATAGCGGACCTCGTGAAGGATAAGACGATAGATGGCATCACCGACATTCGTGATGAATCTAATAAGGATGGCGTTAGGGTCGTCATTGAGCTTAGGCGGGACGCCATCGGCGAAGTCATCCTAAATCAGCTCTTTAAATTTACGCCGATGCAGACCAGTTTTGGGTATAACATGCTGGCCCTCGTCAAGAATAAGCCCGCCCGGCTTTCTCTGCGTGAGATAATCGATAATTTTCTGGAATTCAGGCGGGAAGTAATAACGAGAAAAACCAAGTTTAACCTCAATAAATCGCGTGAAAGGGCGCATGTATTGCTGGGTTTCGCTCTTGCAATTTCGAATATAGATCGTGTTATAGAGATAATTAGGAAGGCCGACGATCGGCAAGAAGCCCGAGAAAATCTTATGACCGAAGTTTTCGACGCACATGATATCCTGCCGATGCTGACCCTGATCGACGGGATAGCGCAGGGTGGCACCGACTACAAGCTCTCCGAAATTCAGGCCAATGCAATACTGGATTTAAGGCTCCATAGACTCACCGGACTGGAGCGCGATAAGATTTCGAAGGACATCGATGAGGTGAGGGCGCAAATCAACGAGCTACTCTCGATCCTCGGCTCCAAGCAGAAGATCATCGAGATCGTACTGGATGAGCTGCAGGAAGTTAAGAGGAAATTCAATACCCCGCGCCTGACGGCCATCGAACAAACATTCGAGACGTTCGAGGACGAAGACCTCATCCAGCGCGAGGATATGGTGATAACGTATACCCTGGAAGGGTACGTCAAACGCGTACCACTATCGACGTATAGGTCCCAGAGGCGCGGAGGACGAGGACGAAGCGGGATGGGAGTCAAGGATGAGGACGTCGTAAAGGACGTCATCATCGCGAATACTCACGATGAGATCATGTTCTTCTCATCAGTCGGGAAAGTTTATAAGATGAAGATATATAGGCTTCCGGTTTGTTCTCCCACGTCCAAGGGGAGGGCCATCGTCAATCTCTTGCCCGTCGAAGATAATGAGGCGGTGTCCACGATTTTGGTCGTGAAGAAAGACGAGGATTTTAGATCTTTTTCAAAATCTTCAGAATCAGATCTTATGAGAGGAGACACGGAACACAGAACCGCAGCGTACTCGGATGTACGTGAGGATTCGAGTACCGTATCGACGAAGCAGAAGACTGATTATGAAGAGTTAGGGAAGAGATCTAATGAGGATAAAACGCTTATATTCGTAACCTCCTTCGGAAATATCAGAAGAAATAAATTCAGTGATTTCGTGAATATCCAAGCGAATGGCAAGAAGGCTATAGGGTTAGATGACGGCGAAAAGCTAATCGGTGTTTCGTTTGCCGATGCTGATGATGATGTCTTCATAGCCACCAAGTGTGGTATATGCAATAGGTTCTCCATTCAGGGGGTGCGGATCTTCGCGGGACGGACATCGAATGGGGTCCGAGGTATTAAACTCAAGAAAGATGACGAAGTCATTTCGATGGCGATTCTCGATAGATGGGACATTGATACCATCGAAGAAAGAGAATTATACCTAAAGAATGCAGATCAATTACGAAAGGCCTCGAATATACCGAGTGACGCCATCGTGAAAGATAGGATGACGCTATTGGCGCAGAGTGAGAAGTTCATCCTAACGGTGACGGAGAACGGATTCGGGAAAGTGTCTTCATTCTATGAATACAGATCGACGAGCCGCGGGACGCAAGGATTCACCAATATATCCATCACGGAACGCAATGGAAAGGTCGTGAATTCGTTCACGGTATCACTCGATACCCACATCATGATGATCACGAACGCGGGACGCATCATGAGGTGCGGAGTGCATGATATCAGGGTCACTCGCCGAGTAGCACAGGGCGTCATCCTCCTCCGCCTTGATCCGGGAGAAATTATAACATCCGTCTCGGCGATCCATGAAACTCCCGACGAATCTACAGAATCAGATGTTATGGAAAGAAAAAGTGATTTTTAGATGCATGTTCATGGCATTCTTGATACTTCTTCTCCCTGGATGCACGACCAATAAAAACGAAAATCCAAAGAAAATGATTTTTTGGAATAATGTAAGGCGTGGTACGAATATTTTTAATGTTCATATATCTCGAGAAGATATTCGCATCGCCAAAAAATATGGTATAAAATTTGTGCGTTTATCGCTCGATAAATGGCCAACTAAAAGGAGGGACTTCCTGATCGGAGATGCCGATAATTATATGACTCTTGATCAGGACGATTTAACCTTCCTAAAGAAGGTTCTTGCAATTTTTGAAGAAGAAAAGATGCCGGTCATCATTACGATGCTCGGTCTTCCGGGATGCCGGTGGAGGCAGCATAATCAAGGCAAGGACGACTCTCGAATTTGGCATGATTCGAATTATCAGAAAC
This sequence comes from Holosporales bacterium, assembly GCA_031266135.1. GTDB lineage: Bacteria > Pseudomonadota > Alphaproteobacteria > RUG11792 > RUG11792 > JAIRNI01. The sequence goes on from JAISBP010000007.1 coordinate 37,085, forward strand.
AGGCGATCCACTTCTGGAAAGACCTCACTAGAGCCTTACGTAATTATTCAATAATCGTCGGATACAACATATTGAACGAGCCATGTCCCGATATATTAAGCAACAATTCAACCTCCAAAAGAGAAGCGCAACGTGTATTGTATGATTTTTACGTCTCCGTTGTGAGCGAAATAAGAGAAGTTGAGCCCAATACCCCGATTATTCTTGATTGTGCTGAATACGCCGATCCCGGGATGTTAAGGCATCTGAGGCCGATAAATGATGGAGCCATCATCTACTCGTTCCACATGTACGAACCATACGAATATACAAACCATAAGAATGATGGAAAATATATTTATCCAGGAACAATAAACGGGAAGTATTGGGACAAAAATGATCTCGAAAATTATATGAAAGCTGTGAACGATTTTCAAAGAATCCATAAAATTCAATCAAATCGTATTTTGGTCGGCGAATTTGGAGGATACAGAAAACAGCGTGGGCTGCCTCAATACTTCGAAGATCTCATAGGAATTTTCGAGAAGAACGGATGGCATTGGGCGTTCTACGCGTTTCGCGAAGGTTCCTGGGACGGAATGGACTACGAAATCGGAGATCGAAGACTGCCTTGGAGCTATTGGAAGGCAGTAGAAAGAGGAGAAACTCCAACACCTCCAAGAGATGAATCTTCTCCGCGATTTGCCGCCATAAAAAGGGGCCTTGAGCATGGAGAGATTAGACTTCTTTCGTAACTCTCCATAATCAGTCCTCTGCTGCGTCGATCCAGTACTCGAATCCTCATGTACACCCAAGTACACTCCGGTTCTGCGTGCCGGGTCTCCTTTCATAAGAGCTGATTCTGAAGGTTTCGAAAGAAGTCTATTGAGAAGATGTACATTGGATCTACTTCAATGATGCATCGTGAGGCCATATACGACAGGGCTAAATCCTAGAAATAATATGCTCCATTAACGTTTTATTAAACAAATTATGGTAGTATCCCGGGTGGGTGGGGGTAGGCGGTGGTGTATACGAAAATAGCATAAAAACATTAAGAATCCGTTAATTTCAAGAGAATATTTTCTCGCGAAATAGTACATTTGTTGGTCATTCGATACCGCTGCATAATGCTTTTCAGACATAAACCCGGAAATAAGTATTGTACTTTTCTTCTATATAATTGGTATATCTTATTTTTTATTTCGAAGTTGGAGAGTTCTTCGTAATAATCGTATTCTAGCAGAAATGTGACATAAGTTATGCAGCTGTCTCATTCCTCCAATTCTTCAGAATCAGATTCTACGAGAATAGACGCAGAATACTTGCATATCGGAGTTCATTTTGTGTATTGTATAGTGTAGTTTTCAAAATTGAGATCATAACAAAATAAAAATGTTTATAATCCGTATTTTTATTGCAATTAATTTACTGACGATCGGCTATGCGAATGCTTCTATAACTTCAGATCAATTATCCAAGGTTGTATCTCAAGCTTTTATGATTCCAGAAGACCAAGTGAGAGTTGATATGGACAATATGCTCGGGAAAGGTTCGTCCGGAGCCGCGATAATGCGGGCGCAAGCTGGAGATGATAGATTGGTTATAAAGTATGGTGGAGTCCTGGCTAATAGAGATCTGTGTGGAAGCTCACGTTTTTTAAACGAACTAAGAACAAGATTTCAGACAGATTTTGCAGGAAATAATTATTATGTTGTCCTCCCAGGAGTAGATGACACATTTGAAGTTAGATTTTACCCAATATTATACCTAGGACGTGCATTCGATGATGGAACTATAATCGTAACTTCTGCTCTGGATATTTCAGAAGTCCCTAAAAGTCCGCCATGGCAAGACCCGGGCACAATCATACGGCTAATGGCAGAAGCTCCTGGAAAGACGATAGCACAGATTTTGGATGAAGGGGGGGGGGGATCGATATATGTATTGACGCGGTTAAAGCGTACACCAATGTTGCTTTGTTTCTTGCGGCAAACGGTTATTCTCACATGGATTATCACGCTCCAAATGTTCTATACCATGTAGAGACTGGGCGGAGCCCAGTATTATCGCTAATAGACGCTGGAGATCCATCTTGCTATTCACATGATTTTTGCGCAATCTTAGGAAGTATTCAAAAGTTTCTTGGATTACCACGATTTCAAGAACTAATTCCGATTGTAGGAGATTTTGTACAGCGTGCTTGGCCAATTGGAAGAATAGCTCTTGAACCGATATACAGTGATTTTTTGCAGAAAATTATTTACGATATGCAAGAGAATTTGTTTGATCGAACGTTCAACTGCGAAAACAGAAACAGCGCCCTACAGCTACTTTGGCCTCTGCGATATCCAGAGATGCCCGATACGGGCTTCGATCTCCGGAATTCATTAATACAAAGAGTTTGTGATACCGGTGACGCAAACTGCGCTATAAGATTGCTTATAAGGATATTGCTGAGGTATCGCACTATTTCACCTGAAGATCAGGATAGAATCAAGTCTGAACGCTACGACATAGATTGGGCAGCTCGAGATATCTTTGAAATTACAGATGAGTTGAGAACGAGAGATGGCCGTAAGACACTTGAATATACACGATGATTCGAGTACCGTATCAACGAAGCAGAAAACGGAATATAGATGGGCAAAAGTGGCCAATAAGAAGATATACATCATAGCCGGTGAGCCATCTGGAGATCTGCTGGGGGCCAAAATTCTGAGGGCTCTGAGGGAAGATGATGTTACTGTTTCTGGGGTTGGTGGACCGCTCCTACAAAACGAAGGACTGGTCAGCCTATTTGATATCAGGGAAATTTCACATGGTGGCATCGTGGAGCTCATCCCCCATATTCCCCGGATAAAACAACTCATCAAGATGACGGTGGAAGATATAGTGAAAGCGCGTCCGGATGTGCTCCTTACAATCGATTCTCCTGGATTTTCATTTAGAATCGCCAAGATCATCAAGAAACGTAATTTGGGCATTAGAACGGTGCATTTCGTGGCACCAAGTGTCTGGGCCTGGAGACCAAAACGTGCACAGAAGATTGCAAAAATTTACGATGTTTTGCTGGCTCTCTTTGATTTTGAGCCACAATACTTTCTGAAGTATGGCCTTAGGACGGAATTCGTAGGGCATCCACTGGTCGAGGATTTTGAGGAATGCGAAGATTTTCCTAAATCAGACACTTTATTACTCATGCCAGGGAGCCGTCTTCAAGAAATAAAACAAATGTTGCCGATTTTCCTAGCATTTGCAGATGATTTTCATCATGCTGGCAGGGTCGTAATCCCAACGCTCCCACATCTAAGATCGATCATCGAGGGAATGGTGGAATCCAGAGGCATCGAGATCATTACTGATGAAAAGATAAAGAATGAAATGTATCGGAAGGCCGGACTAGCGGTCGTCGCGAGCGGTACGGCGACCCTTCAACTGGCACTGGCTAGATGCCCCATGATCGTGTGCTACAAGATGAACGGTATAACGTATAATATAATCAAACCACTCGTCAAGACGGAGTACATCGCCCTTTGTAATATAGTACTAAACGCAAAAATAGTACCAGAATTAATACAGAAGGAATGTACCGCGGAAAATATTATGCGTCACGCATCGAATCTGGATAAAGAATTTCAGATATCCAGATTCAAAGAACTTAGAGATAGACTTTATAATGACGGTGTATCGCCAAGTAAAAGGATATCAGAGATCATCATTGGAGTAAGGTGAAGGAGCTCTTAAAGATCTACTCCATTCATCTGTAACTTCGAACATATCTCGGTCTGCCCAAGTAACTGGTGAGTCGTTTTTCCTTGCTTCTATAAAGGAAAGTAAGAATTCTATTCCGTTGATTATAGCAGAGCTATGAACCTAGAAGGAAACGATGTGGTGACCAAGGTCATTGTGGCATGTTCTGGCTGACCCGAGGCCGCCTGCCCAGTGTTTGGGTCGTGGCAAACCGGTCTCGGCGTCCATCAATCGGGTAGCCACCGCTGTCCGTCTCTACGCGGCTAGTAAAGCTTCTAACTCTAGCTGATGTATCTCGGCCACCTTCTGTAGTTTTTGCTCCATTCTCAGCCGGATCAAGGCAAACTCATTGTATCTGCCAGCCCTTAAGGATTGCAACTGGGTTCTAACTTGCGCTAGTTCGGCCTTTGTCCCACGGTGGGCGTCGCGTTCCAGCCTGAGATCATTGTCATTCACGGCGAGGGCCTTCCTCACACCCTCGATTTCCCCCACCATGATCACCAACCGGTTCCTGTAGTCTTGTTGGGATAGGGCGTATTGACTGTATGCAGTTAATACTCCACCGAACGTGTCCCTTACTTCGGGATGGTCAGCAGCCCACTTTTGGAGGAGCCCATCCTTGCCCTCATTGTCTGCTCCTGCCTTCACATTCTGTGGAGGGTTGTTGACGACTTGTATGGCTAAGAGTAGTTTGTTGTGTTGAGCTATTGCTTCCCCTGCCCGGATGTCGAGCCATGCCAAGGATACTCGTGCCTCTGTTGGGAGACACCGTTGCTGGGAATGATCAAATCCAGCTGGAACTTTCCACGTCCATAGTGCGTCCGCTATCTGGTCCACCTCGGCGATGATGTTATTGATCGTATTTATTGCAAGTGTGCGGGACTGGGACACAGCCTCTGCGTATTCTTCTTCCATCTTCTCTACTTCTGCTTTGGTTTCGGCTCGGAGGGTGGAGAACTGTGTCCGGAACTTGACCAGCTCTGCACTTCTCTGCCTTCTCAGAGCCCTTATACTCATTACTGACTTCTCCCGCCCTTTTTCGGCCTCTAGTCTGGCGTTGTGTTCGAGGTGCCACTTTTTGTTTGCACACTTCATTCCGTCAGAGTGGGCTTGAATGAGTTTGTCGAGCCCTTCTTTTGCGATAGCCATTTCTCTCCCGAAAGCTTCTCTGACGACTTGGATTTTCCTACGCCCTGTATTTTTTTCTTGTTCTAGTTTGCCTTCCAATCTCCTTACTTCGGCTTGCTTTTCGTCGCGCTCTTGCTGGGCCTTGATTCTGTCATCTTTCTCCTTTTGCCACGCTGCGGCCGTCTTTTCAACGCTCTGCCTAGCTTCCATCAGCGCATCCGCATAGGCTATTTGCAATATTTGAGCCCGCTCGCTGGCTTCACCTCTACCCAAATCTATTTCTTCCTTCATGGCTTTAAACGCGGCCCTGGCCCCCAGTATCAGTTTCCTCGTATTGTCTTTTAGTATGTTCACTCTCGTTTCGGCTGCGCTTCTAGCTTCACTCTCGCTTGTGAATTGGGACTGCAGGTCATCCAATTCATGTTCTTTTATTCTCAACTGCTGTTCTGCTGTGAGTCGAGCTTTCTTCTCTTTTTGCAATTCTGCTTCTTTCTTTTCGGTGAGTTTACGCTGTTCGTCTAGACTGGCGCTCGTCTCCCTCGATTTAGCTGCAGCCAGCTCTAACGCACTTTGCGCCTGCGCCAACTGCTCGTGCAATCTTGCAACTTCAGCCTGAAATGTCGATGACGACACTGAGTCTTGAGCAGGCCCACTCGTATCTACCTCGTCAACTTCCCCTCCCGGAGTGACAATGGCCTCCTGGGAGACGGTTGTAGATGCTATGGCTAACTTCAACTGGGAATACCGGTTTCGTGCGTATTCTGCTAGGAATATATTGTCGTTGTAGAAGGCGAGACTGTCTGTGAATTTTGTCTTCTGTATCGAATCTGCAAAGAGTCCCTTGTTGTTAAATTCTTGAATTGTGTCATTCATCTCTATTGCAGTACCTAATTTTACTGTTTTGCCTTCGTGCAAATCTTGAATAAATTTGTATATGCGTTCTTGTATGATTGTGTACATTACTTGCGAAAGCGACAGTGTTTCACTGCTGTTCTGATACTTGAATATTATGCCTCCGTCTTTGTGACGGATTTCTGTCAACTTTCGTGAACGCAGTTCAATTTGTTCCCCATGTACTACGCTTTTTATGAGAGAATCGGTCATGGCACCTACAATACAAATGCTATAAAAATATGCTCCTCTGCAAGACTGATCTATTTCTGTTAGAGGTATTTGATATTGATTCAGATGGGCCAGAATCCCATCAGCTGATGCGCTCACAGGATTGGCTCCTATGTGCATAATAAACAGTATGACGATTTTCGTCTTAATACTTTCTTGGTTCATTCCAATTCTTTCTTTGACACCATACTAGGACGCCCTATCATAGCACAATACTATTTATCCGGATAATATAAATATGGTCATATTTTCTAAAGCTTACGACTTAATGAGAAGTATAAGATTCCGTTTAGAGAATATGAATTCAGTATTTAATGTGATACGTGTTAGAATTATATTGATTCACCTGATGATATTATAATATAATGTCTGTGTAGGGGATACAATCTGAATTATGAAAAGATTATGAGCAATACAATAAAAATAATAGCGATAATGTTAACGCAGTTTGGGTGCATGGCAGGAGAACTCTTGGTAGGATCAAATGCAACTCATTTGCAAGTAGGAATCGGTCCTTGCCGTAGGCTCCAGGGAGGAGAAACGTTAGTGCCTCCTATCCAGGGAGAATTGTGGTTGTTTTCTAACTTCTCCATCTGCTTAAACGGAAGTACTCGTAAACAGGCATATGAAGCGCACCATATTTACGAATCTGTCTGTCCGTCATCGAGCACCTATTTTTATTTCAGGCTTAATAGTAAATTAGAGTGGGAACAATTTCAAGCCGATGATGGGAATGCGATAGAAATTAGGACTGGGTCTTCCCTAGTTCGTGCGCTCTATAAAGAAAACATGCCCGGAGTAAGAATCCCCCATATGTTGATAACAATACTCACTGGTTTGCAAGACAGTCAGCTCTATGTAACCACGCACGAAGGCACGGATTTAGACTTAAAGAATTGGATAGTTGCGTATGACAACCGTCCATTGCAATCGGTGCCTACTGGAATCCAGCCGGTAATTCCATAAAGAGGAAGTAAGCGCCTATGAAGTTAAGACATATCTTCGATGCATTGCGCTTTATTATATAGTACTCTCCACGAATTAGATTCTTGACGTATTGCAAATTACTCTTTACCACTCAATAATTTAGATGTGGCTATCATTCCATGGCAATGCTTATAACGTTTCCCCGAACCGCAATAACACATCGCATTTCGTGATGGAGGTTCCGGTGGCTGAGGAGGGGCTATCGATGCCTCCGCCGGACTTTCCCCATCATTTATACCGGCAAACATTCCCAATTTCTCGAAGAGGGTTGCCCTCAGATGATCCTGTAAATTGCAATGGAATATTTTCTTGAGTATTTCGAACTGCGTTCTCTGCAGCATTTCTTGGAATATACTGAATGCCTCAAATTTATATTCATTCAGTGGATTCTTTTGGGCGTACGATCTCAGGTTGATTCCGCGTCTCAGGTGTTCCAGGACGACGAGATGATTACGCCATGAGTTATCCAGGATCTTGAGGGTCGAATCCTTCTCGACATACTTCATGGTGGCTTCTCCCAATTCCTCCTTCTTGGCCTCGTACGCAACCATCACCTTCTCTACGAGATTCCGACACAACACTTCCTGGGTCATTGTTGGGTTAGAGGTAATCTCTTCCGCCTGAAGATCTACGCCAAACGTAGACTTTAAAGTCTCTGCTAGAGAATCGATATCCCACTCACTGGCGGCCGTCTCCGGAGGAGCCGCAGCGTTCACAATGATCTCTATAGAACTATCAATCATATCATTTATATGTTCCGTGACCTCCTCAGCCTCCATAATCGAGCGCCGTTGTTCGTATATTATTTTGCGCTGCTCGTTCATGACGTCATCGTACCTCAGGAGCTGCTTCCGGATATCGAAGTTATATGCCTCGACCCTTTGTTGCGCTTTCTCTATCGCCTTCGAAATCCAGCGATGAGTTAGGTCCTCGTCCTTCTGGACGCCCATCTTCTGGAGAGTCTTCGCGAAATTCGGAGAGCCAAATCTTCGGATTAGATCATCCTCGAGGGATAGGAAGTACTTCGACGCTCCGGGATCCCCCTGGCGCCCGGAACGCCCCCTCAGCTGATTATCAATACGCCTATTGTCGTTCCGCTCAGTTCCGATTACGAATAACCCGCCAACACTCGCGACAAACTCGTGATCCTTATCGATTTCTTCCTTTATTTCGGCGATCCTTTTCTCGCGCTCAATTGGATCCGTATTCTCGGCGCATTCCTGCTCGACACGCATATCCAGAGAGCCCCCGAGCTTGATGTCCGTTCCACGCCCAGCCATGTTGGTCGCTATCGTGACGGTGCCGGGAGCACCCGCCTCCGCCACAACGTATGCCTCTTTTTCATGCTGCTTCGCATTCAATACGTTATGCTTGATACCATCAGCATTCAGGAGGCCGGATATGTATTCAGAGCGCTCGAGACTGGTGGTCCCAACCAGGACGGGCTGCCGTCTCTCGACACACTCCTTGATGAGGTTCAGGACGGCCCTGTCCTTCTCCTCGAGGGAAAGGTAAATCGAATCATCGTGATCGATCCTGACGACCGGAAGGTGCGGCGGTATGCTCACGACCTTCAATTTATAGATCTCTTCAAATTCGGCCTCTTCCGTCATGGCGGTCCCGGTCATCCCCGCCAACTTTGGGTACATCCTAAATAGATTCTGGTACGAAATCGTGGCGACGGTGACGCTTTCGGTCTGAACCTGGACACCCTCCTTCGCCTCGAGGGCCTGATGCAGACCCTCAGAATAGCGTCGTCCATCCATGACGCGCCCAGTAAATTCATCGATTATGAGGACCTGGTTATTACGCACCATATAATCAACGTCCCGTGTGAAGATCTTGTGGGCCTTCAGGGCGCAATTTACGTGATAAACAATACTGATGTTACTGTGATCGTAGAGCGTCGATTCCGGAGATAACAAGCCGATCTCCTTGAGGCCCTTCTCAATCTTTTCGACTCCGGCATCGGTCAATGTAACGACCCTGCTCTTTTCATCCTTTTCAAAATCTTCACTATCTATATTCCGGATGACTGAATCGACGGAGACATATAGCTGCGATGCATTATCATCGGCACCGGATATTATGAGCGGAGTCCTGGCCTCGTCTATCAGGATGCTATCCACCTCATCGATGACCGCGAAATTGAAGGGCCTCATGACCATCTCCGTCTCCGAGAACTTGAGGTTATCACGGAGGTAATCAAACCCAAACTCGTGATTGGTTCCATAGGATATGTCCGCCAGGTACGCCTCCCTCTTATCGCGATCAGACATACCACTGATGATGGTCGCTGTAGAGAGCCCCAGGAAGCCGTAGATCTTCCCCATCCATGCGGCATCACGTTTCGCGAGATAATCATTGACGGTGACGACGTGGACCCCCTTCCCCGGGAGCGCATTGAGATAGACGGCGAGGGTTGCGACCAACGTCTTCCCCTCACCGGTCTTCATCTCGGCTATCTGGCCATTATGGAGGGCGATTCCTCCTATTAATTGAACATCAAAATGTCGCATCTCGAGGATGCGCTTAGAGGCTTCCCTGACGACGGCGAACGCCTCCGGCAGGATATCGTCTAGAGTTTTTCCATTCTCCAACAGCGTCCTAAATTCGACGGTCTTGTTGGACAGATCCTGATCAGACAGGGCTGAAATGGACGATTCCAGACCATTGATTTGCTTAACTATTTTTTCATATTGTTTAATAATTTTGGTATTATGATTTCCGAATAATTTTAAAAAGAACGGCGTACCAGACATTTTCCAGAGTTAATTACAGCGATATCCCATGAATTTATGATAAACCAAACTTTATGCGAAAACCACACAATATGTTGAGGGGGGCATGAATTACCACTAAAGAATGATCAGAGTTCATCCGAGTTATGTTTTGATGCATAGGAGAAATATATCCAGCAATAAATATTTCTTTCTTGCACAAAAATATTTTTTGTTTCACGGGAAATATTCCCTGAAAATTAACGGATTCTTAATGTTTTTACGCTATTTTCATATACACCACCGCCGACCCCCACCCACCCGGGATACTACCATGTTTCGCTTAATAAAACGTTAATGACTCCATAAATTTAACGTTGATAGTTGGTTATGGCGGAGATCAGACGCACTCTAGGATTTAGCCTTAGGAATCATCCAACATTACGCTGCAGTGGACGGCTTCGCTTGGGACGGAGGAGCATGCTTACTTCGAAGATCTCGAGCCGCCTGTGAATTATGGCATTCCCGAACTATGTCTTGAATCTGGTCCAGTGCCTCTATTCTGCGTTTGAGGTATAGCGGGAATAGTTCCTCGATTTCTCCTGGTCTGGGCGCATATCCTGCTTGGGAAAGGAGCTGGCTGAAGTCCGGAAGCGAAATTTTATGATGGCTCTCTCTAGTTCTAACCTGACCTTGTCTTCTTGTTGACAACTGCGAAGCATTCTCGTTAACTGTACAGTACCTAAGAACTCCATCCGACTCCGAAAGTCCAGTCATAGCCTTGAACACGTGATTGTTGTGATAGGCTTGTATGAGAACCATCTTATTTGAAAAAATTTCTCTTAATGGACCTTTGTTCGGATACTTCGCAGGATCAGGTTGATCCAATGCTGCAGCCCAAGCTCCAATTTGAGCTGTAAGAGGAGGGGAACAGTCCACGAGATGTAGTGCTATTCCAAAGCCGGTTCCTGCAATTACTGAGCATAATGTGAAAAACAGTCTTTCATGGAAAGTAAGTTCGGTGACTACTCGCTCGTGTCCTTCCCCCGTTCGTGAATTCAGCAGGACGAAGGTGGTTTCATGTTTGAGTTCATTTAGCACAATACCGTAATGGTTTGCATCAGCATGGACAGATTTGTCTGCTCGGACGAATTCAGGATCGGTTGGGAGCTGGGTAAGTACTGCCCTGATCATGGGTTCCATGTATGGCATATCCATCTCTCCCATCGCTTGAGCTAATTCTTCCGCTTTTTTCTGTTTCCGGGCATCATAGTACTGTGAAAGGCAGGCATGCGTAGCTGACGCTTTCCCGTGGAATATTGTTAGATTAGGCGCAGTCTTCTGCAGAAGACACAGAAGCATGCGCCCTACGGGGTATTTGCTAAATTCTTCACAGCATCCTTTCGTCAACGCATTTGCTTTTCCATCATAGGGGGTAATTATTCCTAGCTGCTTTAATTTATCATAACTTGGGATTGGTTCGCCTTTACTGGAGAGCATGGTCTCCAACAAAATCGTAAATTTGTCTGTTTGATAGGCTATTGGTTCGAGTGTTGGGACTGATGCACTAGCGTTACACACGATCCCGACCATGCAAACTAATGCCGTAAACACTATCTTAATCATAACATTCCTCTATTTAATAATTATCCGTATCGTATAATACAATGATCGTTATGTCAAACAATATTAAGAATAGTATACATACGGTGTTCCCATATTCTCTATCAATTTCCAATAAATCTGGCTCTGGAGTTTGGACATTATGGGCTTTCGAAACTATCGTTAATCGCATAAGATGGTGATACATAATGTAGAAGCATGGAATATTGCGCGGTGTGCCCAATAAAATTGAATGATGAATAAGTGGATGTTTATTATCGGTATTGTGTGCTCAATGTTTTTGTTTTTTATTTCTGGAACATTGGTCGGATATTCTGTCTGTGATAAAGTAACAAAATGTCATGATGCTAAGAATGGGAAGCCGCCAAGAGCTCCGAAACCAGATAAAACGACGACAAGGTTGATGCCGATGCCACTCCCTAGTCGCCATAATGTACTGACGCCCAGAATCCGAACACCGAGTCACCCGGCTATAGCGATGGCTCAGGCCTATAGACCACGATTAACAAAATCAAAGTAAAGTAAATCAATCTTATGAATAGACCTCTTCCTAAACTCTCCATAACCAGTCTTCTGTTGCGTCGATACGGTACTCAAATCCTCATGTACATTCTGGTTCTGCGTTCCGTTTCTCCTTTCATAAGATCTGATTCTGGAGGTTTTGAAAAAAGTCTAATGTTTTGCTCTCTGTTATGCAACTGCCTTACCAAATCATAAGCTCTTCGAAATATTGAAAAAGGATGAGGGAATTTTGGTAGTAGTTTTGATGTTTAATTTTGAACTTATCCGTAATACACTGATTTTGTGGGAGGGCAATGCGTTTCTGTGTTTTTTTGAATGAATTACCGTATTCCGCTCGTTATTTTGTCGCTTATATTGAGTTCGTGTGATCGATACATTCAGCAGCAACAGAAATATATTTCGACAGACGTTACAAGTGATTCCGTCAAAAAGATGGTCGAACCAATCGACGATGAGATCGAGACAACGGATCAGGTTGAACATGGTGAACCAGAGATCATCATCCCAGACTCTTTGAAACAAAAAGTGTCACTCACTCTGAATGAGAGCCTATCGGTGAAATCGGTCCTATGTGAGACCGCCAAGAAGCTCAAGATCGATTTTCAGATAGATCCCAGTATTAATGAGAGAATTATTTTTCAGGCTCATCAAAAACCATTTATAGAAATATTGGATGCCATTAGTGATATGGTTAATCTGAGGTATACCATCAGTGCCGGATTCGTCAAGGTCGTCCGGGATACTCCATACACCGAATCATACAATATCCAGGTCCTGAATTTCTCACGTGATAGTGAGAACAAGATCTCGATCGCGACGGAGGTTTCATCGACTTCATCCGATATCGATGAAAAGAGTAAGAACGGCTCTTCAGATAGTACGGTCACCGTCAGGGCAAAGAGTGACTTCTGGTCCGAGCTGGACGATGGTCTCAAGATTATGTTGAATAATCAATCGAAGGATCAGGCGACGTATTCAATCAATAGACAATCCGGAATAATAACGGTCTGTGCCAATTCGAAGACTCAAAGATGTATCCGTGATTATATCAAGAAAATCAAGGAAGCTACGATGAGCCAAGTATTGATCGAAGCAAAGATAGTGGAGGTAGTATTAAAGAATGAGTATAGGCGCGGAATTGACTGGGATATCGTGAGTCAAAAAAGTAAAATCGGTGCAAACTTTGGAACGATGTCAAAGGCAGGACTTAATTCTGATAAATCAACACCCGTTACGTTCTCATACAATTTTACCGGCGTAACGGCTACATCGAAAATGCCAGCTATCCTGAATATCCTCGAGGAATTTGGATCGATTAAAACCATTTCGAATCCCAGGATAACGGCTATGAATAATCAGGCCGCCATTCTGAAGGTCGCCCAGAATCACGTGTATTTCCGGTTGAATTACGATAAGACGTATTCAAACTCCGATACGAAGCGAGAAGGGGTGGCCGTCTCCAGCGATATCAAGACCGTCCCGATCGGGCTCGTCATGTTTGTTCAGCCTTCGATCGATACATCTACCAACACGACGACCCTCTTTCTGAGGCCCACGATCACGAAGCTATCGGGTACTATCCATGATCCAGCGGTTGATATAGCGATTCGCTCGATAGAAACCGATAATAAAACCGAATATAAACCATCTGAAATTCCGGTCACTGAAATCAGGGAGGTAACATCGGTCCTGAAGCTCAAGGACGGAGAAATCGCGGTCCTGGGAGGATTCATGGAAGTGAGATCTGCGAAGGTTAAGTCCGGTATTCCTGGGATACAAGATATTCCGTATGTTGGAGAGATGGCATCATCCCACGGAATGAGTGACGACGTCGTTGAGCTCGTGATCCTGATTAAGGTGAAGATCGTGGGGAGACAACGCAATCAACGCGCGGCCGACCTGAGATTATTGAGATTCGTCCCGGATCCACGCCCTTTTTAAGGTGTGTAGTTATGATTAAAAAAGATTAGATTCCTCACAGTAATTCAGATTATAGCTGTCCTTCATTTTGTGCTGAGGAATGAGTTGAGTTCGTACTATGATGTAGTGTATCAGCTTTACTACTCTGAGATTTGAGAGAATGAATGCGCTGTTGAGATGCTTAACGCTTGTACTAACCGTCCACGGTTACGCTATGGCAATGCACGGACAAATACCAGCTAGACAGCTTCGGGCAAATGTTATTCAGTGGACTTGGAATAATGCAGCTTTGACTCAAGTAATAGATCAAGCCATGTGGATTAATGGTTTAATCTGCTCTAATACAAATGTAATTTCCTTAGGAATTAGATATCTTCGTGAGGATTATGTAGCTACACCATTGATATTAGCCTGTATAAAACGCCTCGAACTTGAAGGATGGCTCCCTGTTCCTGACGTATCAGTATACCGGAAGGCAGTTATAATATTGTGTCTACATTCTCATTTTCGCGATCAAGACTATATCTCTCGCTTTTTTAACGATTGCTCAACTGATTTACGCAGGATGTATTACTCCCAGAGCAGTGGATTTGCACGGAGTAGATCATTGGAAAATTTGAGAGTTCTCGAAAAATTGAGGGATTTTGTACCATAATCCTTGTTCTGACAGATCTGGAAATGATGTGAACTTACAGAGTTTCTCCAATTTTCCTTCCAGATATCCCGAGAACAACCTCTTGTCACACACTCAGACACGCAGCGGTTTGTGAGCAGTTTTCCCTTAACAATAATTCCATATCCGAATGTTGGTGACAAAAGGTCTATTGGATATCTTACTTCTCTGGGAATCCAGGAAACCCAGTTGGAACTGGATCGCCCATTATACGGCCATTATTCTGCTGTGAGCTGTTTTTGAATGTGTCTTTTAGCCTGTCTATTTCTATTTGGGAAGCAATTAGATCTCTCCGTTGCTCGTACTTCCCTCTAGAAGCTATTGCTGAATACTTGCACAACGGATCTTGGAGCGGAACTTCACCTGAGATATTGAGATCGTTAGCGACCTTTACCTGTATTGAATATATATTTGGGTTTTTGAAATATTCCAAGTCTGCTTCTACATCTCGTATCATGTTTGTAACTAATGTTGGTAGGTTCGAGTATTCGCTTTGATCCACGTTGTGCAGGCATTCTAGAATAACTCTAGTAGTCCCATCTACAATTGTTTTTGCTTTGACGTGTGGTGATTTGATCATGCGTTGACAGAAGTCCACGATTTGACCTGCTATCTGTTGGGATTCAGAATATTCTGGGAGAATTTCCTTGACTTTGTCAACTATATGCTGAGCGTATGGGGGGGGGGGGATATTTTGCGCATCGACAGACGCATCTGTTGCAGCTTCGACCATAGCTGGCATGTTCATCATGAATATTGGAACAATGAGTAAGATTTTTATAATTCTATCCATCTTTGTTCTCGTCCTTTTACTGTTTCACTCATAACTATTCTACCATTTACAATACCTGAAGTCAAATTCCCAGTATCCTCCGTAATCGGCTTATTGAAAACACCGAGAATGGTTCAGATAATTAATTCTACTTATTGAGATCGGTATAATCTCCATCCACGACGCCTTCTCCATCATCCTGCGTCTGTTGCTGGCCTCCTTCATTTGCCTGGCTTTCCTTATACATCATCTCTCCTATCTTCATCGATGACTGCATGAGGTTCTGGGTCTTGCTCTGTATATCATCGTTATTTTCTCCTTGGCATGCCTCCTTCAGGGCCGCGATATCCGCTTCAATTTTTGATTTCTCTTCGGCCGGGATTTTATCTCCATAATCCGTGAGACCCTTCTCGGTGGTGTGAATAAGAGATTCTGCATGATTCCGTGATTCTATCAATTCTTTCCGTTTCTGATCATCGCTGGCATTGGCCTCGGCATCCTTCAGCATCTGCTGTATATCGGCATCCGACAAACCTCCCGAAGCCTGGATTCTGATCTGCTGTTCCTTCCCGGTCGCCTTATCCTTCGCCGATACATTGACTATACCATTCGCATCGATATCGAAGGTCACCTCTATCTGCGGGACTCCGCGTGGCGCCGGAGGAAGTCCTATCAAATCGAATTGCCCCAGCAACTTGTTTTGAACAGCAATCTCACGCTCTCCCTGAAATACACGTATCGTCACGGCCGTCTGATTATTTTCAGCCGTCGAGAATACCTGGCTCTTTTTCGTGGGGATGGTGGTATTCTTTTCGATGAGACGCGTGAAGATTCCACCGAGTGTTTCGATCCCCAGCGAAAGGGGTGTCACATCCAGGAGCAATACATCCTTCACGTCTCCCTGCAATACTCCCCCCTGAATGGCGGCGCCTATAGCTACGACTTCATCCGGATTGACACCTCTATTCGGATCACGTCCAAAAAACTCTTTGACCTTCTCGATGACTTTGGGCATGCGTGTCATACCACCCACCAGGATTACGTCCTGGATATCGCCTGCTCTAAGTCCAGCGTCCTTCAACGCGATCCTGCAGGGCTCTATCGTCTTATCGATCAGATCCCCAACGAGAGACTCAAATTTCGCCCGCGTCAACTTTATATTTAGATGCTTTGGGCCACTGGCATCGGCCGTGATGAACGGTAGATTAATATCCGTCTGTAGCGACGATGATAATTCAATCTTCGCTTTTTCGGCGGCCTCTTTCAGCCTCTGCAGTGCCATGTTGTCCCGTTTGAGATCGATCCCAGATTCCTTCAGAAACTCCGAGACAACATAGTCTATGATCCTGGCATCGAAATCCTCTCCGCCGAGAAAGGTGTCGCCATTCGTGGATTTCACCTCGAATACGCCATCACCAATCTCTAGGATCGAGACATCGAAGGTACCACCACCTAGGTCGTACACTGCAATGGCGCCACTATTCTTCTTGTCGAGGCCATAGGCCAGGGCAGCGGCCGTCGGTTCATTGATAATCCTCAATACTTCGAGCCCGGCGATTTTCCCGGCATCTTTAGTGGCCTGCCGCTGTGAGTCGTTAAAATATGCGGGGACGGTAATGACGGCCTGTGTCACCTTATCTCCGAGGTGTGCCTCGGCTATCTCCTTCATCTTCTGCAGGATGAAAGCACTGACCTGGCTGGGACTATAATCCTTCCCCCTGGCTCGCACCCATGCATCCCCCGAAGATGATGCCACTATATTATATGGGACGAGCTCGACGTCCCGCCTCGTCATTGGATCGTCGTATTTGCGCCCGATCAGCCGTTTGACGGCGAATAAGGTATTCTCGGCGTTGGTCACCGATTGCCGTTTCGCGGGCTGTCCCACTAGCTTCTCACCATTCTCCAGGAAGGCCACCATGGATGGTGTGGTCCTGGCTCCCTCGAGATTTTCTATTACCCGACCTGATTTACCATCCATTACGGCGACACACGAATTGGTGGTCCCCAAATCAATCCCTATTACTTTTGCCATATTTTTGTTCTCCTTAAATTTTGATTCGTTATTTAGCACTCTCTAACAACGTCTGCTAACAGACTAACATACACATTTAATTGATGGCAAGTAAAATATTTAATCACAGTAAAAATAAGCAAGAGGTCGAATTTCCCCTGCACCTTGCGCAATATTCATAGAAAGCGATACATATGTTTCATTCCTTCTTATAATTCTGCATCACACTTATTATTACGGTTAATGGTTCCATCAATTATGATATATTTGGAATCACTGTTTGAGACAGATGTATAGTAGAGCAAGAGAAGTAAGTTATATAAGTATATGACTTATATTATACATTCCATCTCTTGTTATGTCATGTGAACTTCGGTTATACTTTCATAATTCATAATCTCCTGCGTTGTTTAAGAATTTTCACTAATGAAGATATCAATGTGTCCGGGGAAAAGAGTTTGGAATTTCAGGACAAGGCCGTTGACAATAGAGGCCTTTGGCATGTAGAATACCTACTATGTTTGCTGGAAGGGTGGCCGAGTGGTTAAAGGCAGCAGACTGTAAATCTGCCGACGTCAGTCTACGTAAGTTCGAATCTTACCCCTTCCACCATGATGATCGAAGCGGGTGTAGCTTAATGGTAAAGCCCCAGCCTTCCAAGCTGGCTACGTGGGTCCGATTCCCATCACCCGCTCCATGTTTTTTAATCTTTTTTGTTTTTTGTGGCACGAGTTAGAATATGTTTAAGTCACCGAAATTTTGGAATGAAGACGATAATTTAATAGTTAAGGCGCTATCGCCTTTGTCAAAGGTATATTCCTTGTTCTATGCAATTAATATCAATAAGACAGTACCGGTATCGGCTTCTGTCCCCGTGATCTGCGTTGGGAATATCGTGATGGGGGGAGCCGGTAAGACTCCAACCGTAGAGTTAATTTGCGATATCTTGAAGGATAGCGGATATGACCCGAATATTCTATCGTCTGGATTTGGTGGATACCTCAAGAATGTCGTCAAGGTAGATCCTGAATTACATTCGTATCTGCAGGTTGGTGATGAGGCACTCCTATCGGCGAGAGTTGCTCCAACATGGATCGGGAAAAACAGAATTAATTCGGCGAAAGCGGCCACGATATCGGGGGCTAATGTTCTGGTTCTAGACGACGGATTTCAAAACAATTCACTGATTCAAAATTTAAAGATTTTGGTCATTGATTCTGGGCAGGAATTTGGGAATGAGAAAATTTTCCCGGCGGGGCCATTACGTGAATCCGTCGATTCTGGCCTGAGGAAATCCGATATCGTCCTGATAATTGGGAGCAAAAATGAGGCGCTGGAGAGCAGGATTCATCAGATCAAGCCTGATGCCGTAATTTGTTACGCTAAAATGAATGTTATTAATGAGGATGAGTTTGAAGGGCAAAGGGTGATCGGCTTCTGCGGACTGGGATATCCTGAAAAATTCCATAGGACATTGAAGGAGATTGGGTTTGATGTTAAAGACTTCATTGCGTTTGCAGATCATCATCCATACACTATAACTGAAGCTCAAAAATTGATTAAGGCTGCCAGGAATGCTGGAGCAAAGTTGGTGACCACTATGAAAGATTATGTAAAGATTCCCGATGTCTTTAAGCATGAACTATTGGTGATCAATATAAAACTGCAGTTAGAGGATAATACTTTAGCAGAAATGATACGAGATACTGTTGGCAAACAAGCTGGAGCACAATAACTGTATGGAAGATCTGATATTACAAGCATAGCATAGTCTATTGATGGTTGTTGATGATGGTAGAACTCCACTTAAGTCTTCCAATAAAAGAAGTAAAAGTTATCAATCTTACATGCAACTGAAGTTAATTATATTGGCTTAATCATCTTCTTTTCAGGGAATTATGTTATAATATCTAGGATCGGTGTTTGGGTTTTGATGAGATATATGAGCTATTTTAAAAGGGTTTTGTTGCCGTTTTTCGCCTTTTTCTTATCTTCCTTCTTTTCAGAATCGTATCTCGAAAGAGCTATAGCTGATGCGCAATCCGATACGACTGATAAAGAAGCGGTAGAAAAGGCAGAAGCGTATCTTAAAAAAAATATCCCTTATATTGTGAAGGCATTAGAAGATGGAGATGTGGAAGGAGCTGCTTATTTTTTTGCTGTCGATGATTGGGAAAAGCAATTTGGAACTACTGACGATAATTTAACAAATATACTCAAAATGGGATTGCTGCTAGATATTGTGGGATATGAGCTCCAAAAGATTGTTAAGAGCAAGGTTACTGATAATTTTATTATGTTAAAGGCATTGTTTCAAAAAAATAATGGGAAAGATGCAATAGAAGTAGAGATAATATTAAGAAGGCCTGATTTGAAAATAATGGATATAGGATCAAATGGATTTGCACTTATACACATCTTAAAGGCACAGAAGAAGAGCAGGGACCAGGGAAAGAAGTCCCAAAAAGAGAAATCAAAGTAAAGTGCACAATTTTTCCGGTGAGTTTGCGCAAGAATTAGACACTGGTAAGGTGATTATTAATTACGTACTCGGCAAGAAGAATGGCGTAACGAAATTTCTGGATCGTCATGGGATCGTACTATCTGAGATTAACTATAAAGATGACCTCATCGATGGCGATGTGAAGCAGTATTATCAGAGTGGTAATATTTTGTCCATCATCACGTATAGAGCTGGTATTCAGCATGGTCCATTCATTTCATATTATG
Organism: Holosporales bacterium; assembly: GCA_031266135.1. GTDB lineage: Bacteria > Pseudomonadota > Alphaproteobacteria > RUG11792 > RUG11792 > JAIRNI01. Next base: position 57,028 of record JAISBP010000007.1, read on the forward strand.
AGAATGGAATGAAACAAATGGAATCGTTTTATTCGAATGGTAAGTCTGAGGGGGAAATCGTGGTATTCGATGTATTTGGCGATATCATGAGCGAGACCCAGTACCATGGTGGATTAAAGAATGGGGCAAGTATTCTGAATTATCCAAAATCTCAGGGAGGCAAGGTTTTCGAGACGTCTCGTTATGAGGACGGTAATCTCGTCGGAGACAAAATACAGTATTACAATACAGGGGAGGTCATGTCAATAACTCCGTATATCAAGGGCAAAGCTCAGGCATACCCCAGGAACTTCGATAAAAATGGTAATGAAATATAGATTGGATTTATTAGATCTCTAATATCTTTCTTACAAGTATAATCGGCGTGATTCATGGTAGATACACATCAAATCCCAGGAGATTATGTATGTATCTCCACTGGCGATACTGTCGTATCCAAATATCCATAAGAACTTAGATACCCCAAAGAAGATGATTCTGAAGAGTTAAGATGGAGAAATACTCTATATTCAAGTATATCCTTAGTATTTCTTTAATATAATTACGTTAGAATCTAATAGAAAGGTTCATTTAATTATCAAGAGAATCATATGAATAAATCAATTATTTATAGTTTACTATATTTGTACTTAATGCTAAATCATAATTGTTCTTCAGAAGAATTGACTACAGCGCATTTCAGCTCTCCTCTCTCGGAGGAAGAACAGCAAAGAACAAGGTGTATTGCAGAGAAGCAAGGATTCTGTGAGATTTTTAATGATGGTGAAATTCCTAACGGAAGTCTGGCTATCACAGCTGGGTTGAGTTTTTTCAATGATACCACGCGGAGTCTCAGTCGTTTCAAGCATCGTTGTAATCCATTGGGCATTAGCCATGTACTTTTAGTTATCAATGACTATCCGTCAGAAATTATTAAACTGATTGAAGAAAAGATGCAAGACACAGCTGATCCAGATGCGATAGTGCTCATGCAACGAATGATAGAAAACATCCGTGACAAAGTTACTCTGGATGAGAGTGGTGGTGACATCCTGATTCCGTTCGTATTTGAGGCAGATACGACATGCTGGCTCTGTCCATTAACCCAGTATTTAGATGGGGAACGAAATTTATATCTACGATTGCGCAAGAGAGACGTTCAGCAGCTTAGCCTGGAATACTCCAGAAATTTTGTGAGGAGGTGGTTGTGCGTATCTTACCCATTCTGGATGGATTCTGTTCGTCTGGTAGCCTGCCCACTCGGACGTAATTCCCCTCAATACGACTATGAAAATATTTTTTGCAGCGAATTGGTTGCGCTATTTTGCAATATCGCTAATGCCAGTAACGTTGTCCCATCAGAATTTAGCTCAACATCCGGACCGGAGCACGATCTTGTAAGAGATATGGTCGAACCCGATGTACCAGTAATGCTGGTCCGAGACTTTAGCCCTGCAGAAGCGAACGGCTTAACTTTTACTGGCTCTCTGTTAAGGGGAAGCGTGAATACTATTATTTTTACGTATGATTATATAGCGTCTCCCATCCTCACTTCTCTACAAACAATGTCCTCAATACCTGAGAAAACTGGGTTAAAATTTAGAGCACTATGGAATATGATATTACCGTCTCACCTGCCTGATACGTCACCTAATCAACCTCAGAATATTTGAAATAAATTGGGCAGTGAGAAAAACTCCCAAATTTAACAGACTTCTTTCCAAACCTTCAGAACCAGATCTTATGGAAGGAGATCCGGCACTCAGAACCGCAGCGTACTTTAACGCACGTGAGGATTTGAGTACCGGCTCGACGCAGCAGAAGACTGATTATGGAGATTTCGAGAGAAATCTTATGGCTCCAGACGGGCACACGTGCTCACACAATCCACAGTATGCGCACTTTTCTCGATGGTATACGTGATTGTTTTTATCAATAATCTGTATGGCATTACATGGGCATATCTGCATGCATGCCATACACCCAATACATTTAGACCTCTTCCCTAACTCTTCATAATCAGTTTCTTGGTGCGTCAATCCGGTGCTCGACTCCTCATATACACTCAAGTATACTGCGGATCTGTGCTCCGTCTTTCCTTCCAATAATTCTGATTCTGGAGAGTTTGTGACAAGAGGTCTAATACCAGCGGTTTCCACATTCTCATCGAGAGTAAAATACCCTCTAAAATTCGGTGATCTTTCCATATCCGATAATTTTCGTGTGACAGGTTTCCTGAAGAGGCATTTAATGCCAAAGCAAAGGCTAAGTATAATATCATAAAGCAGTATCTTCTTTAAGAATTCCCTAATCATCTGAAATCTTTAGAGCTTCAATAAATGCCTTCTGTGGGATCTCGACGTCTCCGAACTGCCTCATCCTCTTTTTGCCCTCCTTCTGCTTTTCCAGGAGTTTACGTTTCCTAGTTATATCACCTCCATAGCATTTCGCCAAAACATCTTTCCTATAGGCGGAGACCGTCTCTCTCGCTATGACTTTCCCACCGATCGCGGCCTGGATCGCGACTTTGAATAGTTGTTTCGGTATTAGATCCTTCAATTTTATGCATAACGCTCGGCCCCTTTTTTCGGACTTGCTCCTATGGACGATGACCGAGAGTGCATCGACAACCTCTCCATTGACCAATATCGCGACCTTAACCAATTCGCCGTCCCTATACCCCGTCGTCTGGTAATCGAACGAAGCATACCCTTTGGTCGATGATTTTAGCCTATCATAAAAATCGAATACTACCTCATTGAGGGGGAGATGATACTGGACCACGGCCCTATTCCCCATGAAGTGCAGATCTATCTGTTCTCCTCTTTTATCTTCGCACAATGCCAATACGTTTCCCAAATATGATTCTGGGACGATGATGGTGGCCCTGATCCAGGGCTCCTCTATTCGATCGATCTTGACCTGCTCCGGCATCTCCGCTGGATTATGAAGATTTATTGTCTCTCCATTGGTTAGGTGGATGTTATATACCACACTCGGTGCCGTCATTATTATATCGATATTATATTCTCTATCCAGTCGTTCCTGAATGATTTCTAGATGCAGGAGCCCCAGGAAACCGCACCGAAACCCGAATCCAAGCGCGGCCGACGTCTCCATCTCGTAGCTGAAGCTAGCGTCGTTTAGGTGCAGTTTCTGAATACTCTCTTTAAGCTTCTCGAATTCAGATGAATCGACCGGAAATATTCCACAGAACACGACGGGAACAGATGGTTTGAATCCTTTTAATGGGGTATCACAGGGGGCCCTATCCTCCGTGATCGTATCACCTACCTGGCAATCGGCCACATCCTTTATATTGGCCGTGATGAATCCGACTTCCCCCACCGATAACTTTTCGGTCACATTCTTCTTCGGAAGGAAATATCCGACATTATCCACCGTGTATACGGCACCATTCGACATCATCCGTATCTTCGTCCCGGCCGAGATTGCCCCATCGAAAATGCGCACCAAGATAACGATGCCCAAATATTGGTCATACCAGCTATCGACTAACAAAGCCCGTAGCTCATTGGATGTGGATTCACGAGGAGCAGGTAGGACATTGACTATTGCCTCCAGGACGTCTATAACACCCTCTCCACTCTTCGCGGAAATCGAGATGGCGCCCGATGCATCGATTCCTATGACATCCTCTATCTGGGCCTTGACACCATCGACATCCGCCGCCGGTAGATCAACCTTATTCAAGGCCACGATGATCTCATGATCACATTCGATGGCATGATAAACATTGGCCAGCGTCTGAGCCTCGACGCCCTGCGAGGCATCGACAACCAATACGGAACCTTCACAAGCCGTCAGCGATCTACTAACTTCGTACGCGAAATCGACGTGCCCAGGCGTATCTATCAGATTCAGGATATAGGTCCTGCCATCTCGAGCCCTATATGTCAGACGCACCGCCTGAGCCTTGATGGTGATCCCGCGCTCACGCTCGATATCCATCGAATCCAAGACCTGATTCTTCATTTCACGCTTCTCGAGACCACCGCAAATTTCAATGATCCTATCTGCTAGAGTCGATTTACCGTGATCTATATGGGCAATTATAGAGAAATTACGAATAGATCTATCTTCGAATTGAGCGGACATTACTTTGCCGATTACTGCTCCAGGGCCCTTTTATATATTTCGAAGAGTTCCTCTTCTTCCGCCACGTCTTCATCCTTCATCTTCCTGACTTTAATGATCTTTCTGAGGATCCCAACGTCGAGTCCGTGGGATTTGGCCTCAGAGAATACGTCCTTTATGTCAGACAAAATCTCAGATTTCTTTTCTTCTAGATTCTCTATCTGAGATACAACTTGCTTGATTAATCCAGCCGAAACATTCTGGTTACTAAATGTAGTCATTTATCTATATCTCCTTTATCATTATCAACATCATCTTTCAATCCATTCTTGAATGACTTAATTCCCTTCGCTAAATCGTTCATTACTTTCGGGAGTTTACCGGCTCCGAATAGGATGAGGACTATCACCATTACGATCAGGAGATGACTAATACTGATTCCCATGATAATCGCGAGTAACCGACCATTACTCGGTCGCCACTTTTCAGAAAAAAGATCAATTCAAGCCACATTCTAGGCGAAATATAATGGGACGGCAATCACTCTTTTGCTATTTCACGTCGCTTAATACCTCAGCATCTCACATGTCTAATTTTGCTGGAAAGAGTCCGATATTATACACGCAATTGACAGCATACTTTCACTAGGCCGTGGTATTTGATGGGTAAAAGGAACGTATTTAGCCGCAAGTATTTCATTTTACAGAAAAATAATTTTTGCTTCACGGGAAATATTTCCTGAAAATTAACGAAATCTTAATGTTTTTATGCTATTTTCTTATACACCATCCCTAACCCCCACCCACCCGGGGCCGTCCGGGTCCCTCGTCTTGTATCTTGTATTCATTCAAGATACACTTTAGTGTATCATAAATTGTTTAATAAAACGTTAACAAAACATAATTTTTATGAAGATATGAATCCAACTATACTAATAAGATGATACGAGATATCTACGAAATCAAATAAGTATATATGCTACGCACTTTCTAAAGTGAATTGTGTATAGCAGTGATTTTCCTGCATCGAAATGCTGAGCTCACACATGCCTTGTAAGCTCAATTCTGGGTTCAAAACACTGTGCCCCAAATTACTCCTTCATAGGTGAGCAAAGTTCTATTAGTATTCCATCAGGGCATCTAATGTAAGCTACTGTTTGTCCCCATGGCATTTCAGACGGCTTTTTCAAGGACTCAGCTCCACAAGAGATCGCAGTTTCATAAGATTCTTCTACGGACCCTACCTCAAAGGCAATCTCTATTCCTAACGGCTTATCAGACTTATTTGCAGCGATATACCCAGATGGCAAATTTTCATCACCTCTCTCATGTGAGGCAAATGCCAAAGTAGTACTTCCTGTGGCTAGCTCAGCATAATCATCGCCTATAAATCGTTCTTTAAACCCAAATGCCTTTTCAAAAAATTTAATCGAATCACGAACATTTGATACATATGCAATTACATAAGCAAGCTTCATGATTCCTCCTCTGAATGATCACATTACAGCTGGGAAATTGTATACTTGTTCCACTTCAGAAACACAATATTTTTTGCCTTAATAGAGCAAGTATATAAACTCAATCCGATTTCTCTAGATATCCAGAGGCGAGGAACTAATCGTCTTCATCCTTCATCTTCCTGACTTTAATGATCTTCCTGAGGATTCCAACGTCGAGCCCGTGGGATTTTGCCTCAGAGAATACGTCCTTTATATCAGATAAAATCTCAGATTTCTTTTCTTCTAGATTCTCTATTTGTGACACAACTTGCTTGATTAATCCAGCCGAAACGTTCTGGTTACTAAATGTAGTCATTTATCTATATCTCCCTTATTATCATCGACATCATCTTTTAATACATTCTTGAATGACTTAATTCCCTTCGCTAAATCGTTCATTACTTTCGGGAGTTTACCGGCCCCGAATAGGATGAGGACTATCACCATTACGATCAGGAGATGACTAATACTGATTCCCATGATATGCGAGCTTGGCCGCCACTTCAGAATAAAGATCAATTCAAGCCACATTCTAGGCGAAATATAATGGGACGGCAATCACTCTTTTCTTGATTCGATCTTTGTTACGATGATACATTTCCCACGCAAAGCCCGAGAATATAAAAGGCAATGGCGATGCGTGGCTTGCAATGTGAAGGGAGAGCTATTTTGAGTTTGGATTTACATTCATATCTGTGATATTCAGTTCTCTCATTTTGGATTCTATCTGTTCCGTGTCTGGGTTAGGTCCATTAAATATTACCGCCTGGATTATTGCGCTTTCTAGTTGTTCGAAGTTGGTTGCTTCCGATATGTTGATTGACTTTTCGCTTATTACCTTCATGATTAAATCTGCTTGCGCGGGCGGCTGGTCTGCCGGCGCCGCTATTATCGCTTTGACTTGGTCGACCGCTTCATAGAGAATCTCGATCTTCCCGATCCTTTGGGTTATTCCGTTAAATATTTTGTCTAATTCTTGATCATCTCTGAAAGTACTCCCTGCGACTGGCATCTTTGACTCTGAATTTCGCTTGCTCCAATTTGTCTTCCATCGACTTATGTATTTCACCTCCAATTGTTAGAGTCCATCCGTTATAGGTAACACGACACTTGCGTTCTCCTTCTTGAATTATTTCAACATTCCGGAAGATTGGAATATACGCGACTTCTGGCAGAGAGTGCTTGCCCGGAATAGTTGTCTCTGTTGCGACTGCAACTCTCCAAAACAAGCTACAATAATTTCCAACCTCCCATGTCCGGCTGCTGTCATACCATGTCAATCCCGGTATGAGGGAAGCAAAAGGGATCTTGAGAGTTTCTCCAAATTTCCGATACGGGGTATCATCGGGTGACCTACGTTCCAATCCAAATACGTGTATTAACAGGCAGTCCTTTGGGCCGGATGCCCACGCCGTTTCCACAGTAGCCGCTATCAGTAATGCAATTTTCGCTAAGTAATTCATGTGTCTTAACTCCCTAATCTTGTCTCATAGCGCGCATAACATAGGTATTCAAAACCCCGCAAAAAGCGATTATGCTACCACGATGCGCATATGAGACAATGCTCCCCATATAAAGATTATGACAGGATTATTGAGCAAGAAGTACAAGTTATTGATATGCTTCGTAATTCGAGTTGCCCCTAAAATTGTGGACGGAAATCTATATTCGGGAAGGTGGGTATTTTTGCCCCAGTGGGAGTAAGCCTACTCTATAGTTGAGCTCGTCCACCGGAAGTTACGGCTGAAGCTGAGCAATAAAATGACTCAGAGGGTAAGTATCTGGAGCCCAACGGTATGTAGCAAAATCGAGATTTTCCAAAAATTCTACGAGATTCAAGAGCTGCTCAGGGGACGATTTCGATAGGTCATTCGAAAGCCACACACATATCAGCTGAAAGCAGACGCAGACTCGAACATCCCCCCCCATTACTTGATTACTTATCGCGGACAGTAGTGCATCGCCTGGGTTATCCTGAATCTTTTTGGGGTCCTGGTCTAATATTAGCACGGAAAAGGAGTTCCAAGCATTGTTGTGCTGAGGAGCTATTTGCTTAAGAATGTTCAAATTATTCTTCCAGCGTTCACAGAAGCTCATCCCAACTCCAATGAAGGCCGCGAATTGCCTGCTCGCTTGCAATTGCGCTACCTTCTGGGGACCTCTCCCCAGAGTCACAGGCCCCATATCCATTGCATTTCCTTCTACGAAGTTCAGCAGTATCAGTAGTTTTAAAACTCTATGCATCGCCGTTTCCATCCATTTTATTGTGATTGCCCCCAAAATATTTCCGGGCGGCTCAGAACGAGCCACCCAAAATGCTTTTACTTTCCTTCTGATGCCTTATCTTCTGAGTAGCACTTTCTATCCATGAATTCGCTCTGCTTACCTTTGTTGAAAGCCGATGTTGGTCTGTAATACCCCATCACCCTCGTCCAGACTTCGCACTTCTGACGCTCTTCGTCTCCTAGCTTATTTTCTTCAAAATCAGCCATTTACTGCCTCCTTTTCTCCGATAATTCTATCAGCCAAAACCTTCCGGCGTCTTATCTCCTCGTCGCACTTTGGGCAGAATTCATGCTCTCCCTGCAGGTACCCATGTCGTGGACAAACGGAAAACGTCGGAGTTATAGTTATATACGGAATTTTATATTTTGTCAAGACTCGCCGGACGAGGGTCTTGCAGACCGATGAATCCGATACTCTTTCACCTAAGAACAAGTGAATAACCGTCCCACCAGTATATTTACGTTGTAATACCTCCTGATGATCAAGGGCCTCGAATAAATCATCTGTATATCCCGCGGGCAATTGCGAGGAGTTAGTGTAATACGGAGCCTCCTTTGGGCCCGCCTGAATAATATCGGGATACCGTTTGGCGTCCTCCCGTGCGAAGCGATACATGCACCCCTCAGCCGGTGTTGCCTCGAGGTTATATAGATGCCCGGTTTCAACCTGGAATTCAATGAGCCGTTCTCGGATGTGGTCCAGCAGCCTGGTGGCCAGTTGCTTCCCCTCCGGAGCCGCGATATCATATTCATCATCCGAGAAATTCTTGATCATTTCATTGATTCCGTTAACACCTATCGTCGAGAAATGATTCTTAAATGTTCCGAGGTAACGCTTGGTATACGGGTATAATCCGTAGTCCATCAACCTGGCCACTACTTTCCGCTTTACTTCCAGACTATTCTTTGCCAGTTTTAACAGATCATCAAGATGAACGATTAAGCCCATCTCATCGTGCTTATGGAGATACCCCAATCGCGCACAGTTTATGGTCACGACGCCGATTGATCCAGTTTGCTCGGCCGAACCAAATAGACTATTCCCACGCTTCAAAAGCTCCCTTAAATCGAGCTGTAATCTACAGCACATCGATCGAATCATATTGGGGCTCAAATCAGAATTTACGAAATTTTGAAAATATGGGATACCGTATTTCGCGGTCATCTCGAACATTATGTCCACATTCTCGCCATCCCAATCGAATTCCTTCGTGATGTTGTAGGTCGGTATTGGGAACGTGAATACTCTCCCCTTGGCGTCTCCACGAGTCATCACATTTATATAGGCCTTATTAATTATGTCCATTTCTTTCTGTAATGAGCCAAACGTGAAATCCATCTCCTCGCCACCGATGATGGGATGCTCATCCTTTAGATCATCAGGACAAACCCAATCGAACGTGAGGTTCGTGAATGGAGTCTGAGTTCCCCATCTGGTCGGGACATTGAGATTGAATATAAACGACTGCATCTCCTGATACACTTGATCATACGATAAGTTCTCCAATCTAACGAAGGGGGCCAGGTATGTATCGAACGAGCTGAAGGCCTGTGCACCGGCCCACTCACTCTGCAGCGTCCCGAAGAAGTTTACTATCTGGGAAAGGGCCGTCGCGAAGTGTTTTGGTGGAGCAGATTCAGATCTTCCACCAACTCCATTGAACCCTTCCTGAAGCAGCATCCTAAGGGACCATCCAGCGCAGTATCCCGATAGGAAATCCAGGTCATGAATATGCATGAATCCGTTTATATGGGCCTCCGATACTTTGGATGTATATATTCTATTCAGCCAATAGTTGGCGATGATTTTCCCCGATAAGTTTAGGATTAATCCACCCAGAGAATAATCGAGATTAGCATTGGCCTTGACTCGCCAATCGAGTTGATTTATATAATCATCAACGCTGGAGACTGCATTGACGAATGACTGATGCTCCGCCCTCAGCTTCGCGTGCTGCTCACGGTATAGGATGTATTCCTTGGCGGTAGTGAGATAATTGTGCGTCACGAGGATTTGCTCGACGATGTCCTGGATATCCTCGATATTAGGAGCAGATTTGCAATACTTTTTTATGAGGACGGATACGACTTCGAAGGCCAGGATCCTCGATTCCGTGACATCAAACTCCTTCGTTGCGTTTCCGGCACCCGCGATAGCCCGCGTGATTTTCTCTATATCAAACGGTGCGAACGTGCCGTCTCTTTTGATGACGAACTTTATACTTTTATCTGCTTGGATATTGTTATTTGTTACCATTATTGTACAACCTTTCTATTAAATGAATTGTGTTATCCACGCCGTAGAGATAAATAAATGACCCCATCTTCGGACCACTTTCAGAGCCAAACAAAACACCATACAGTGTCTTGAACCACTCCTTCATACCATCGGCGTAGAACCTTTTCCCGACCTCAAAAACCTTTGTCTGGAAATCATTGGCTCCCGAATCCTGTGGCAGTGCTCTTAGCTCGTCACACAGAATCTTCAGGGCTTCTTTCTGCTCCCCATTTGGGATGAGGAACTTCCTGGTACCAACTACGAAGTCATTATAGTATGATATCGCGAACTTTACCATGGTCCGTGTGAAGATCAGAGTTTCTTTTGACTCTCCATTCGCAGCCGTGTATTTCTTCACGAATTCCATTAGCATATTCTCGTCGGAAGTATTACAGGCCTGGACTAGATTAAGCAGCATCGAGAACTTCGGACATCCAGGGTAATGCGGTGGTGTACCGTCATGGATATGATATACGGGACTACTGGGCTTCTTATCGACAGATTCAGAATAAAATACCTCCAGAGAATCGAGGTAATCATCCATAGCATTTGGAATGACATCAAAATATAATCGTTTTGCTCGTTTTGGAGATTGATACATATAGTATGCCAGGCTCTCGGATGGAGCGTATTTCAGCCATTCATCCATTGATAAGCCGTTCCCCTTGGATTTCGATATCTTTTTACCTTCGTCGTCTAGGAAGAGCTCATACGTCAGGTTCTCGGGAGGTAACCCACCGATTGTCCGGCATATCTTCGACGATAGCTTGAATGAATCGATGAGATCCTTTCCGTTCATTTCATAGTCAACGCCTAGGGTCATCCATCTCATCCCCCAATCAGCCTTCCACTGCAGCTTACAATGCCCATCGAGGACTGATACTTCGCCGAGATCCCCCGTCTCCGGATCCCGGTAGATTATGGTATTATCGGTAGGCCTCGTTTCGATGATGGGAACCTGCAGGACCTTCCCGGTCCTTTTACAAATCGGTAGGAAAGGGCTATACGTCTTCTGCCGCTCCTCACGCAGTGATGGCAACATGATGTCCATGATCTCGCTATATTTTCCCAGGATCCGGGACAGACACTCATTGAAAACTCCTGATCTATACATTTCGGTCGAGCTCTTGAATTCATATTCAAATCCGAAGGAATCCAGGAATCGCCGGAGCATCGCGTTATTATGATGCGCGAAGCTCTCGTATTGACCGAATGGATCTGGGACAGATGTTAGGGGTCTATCTAGGTATTGGCCCAAGGGTTCTTGATTTGGGACATTGGATGGGACCTTCCTGAAACCATCCATATCATCTGAAAATACGAAGAGTCTGGCGGGGATGTCCGACAATCTCCTGAAAGCCCTCATGACGAACGTGGTCCTCAATACCTCTCCGAACGTCCCGATGTGAGGAAGCCCGGATGGACCGTACCCCGTCTCCAGGATTACGCCATCTTTTTTCAATGTGCTGAGCCGGGATATAATCTTCCGTGCCTCTTCGAAGGGCCAGGAATTGCAGTCGTCAAAAGACATACTTCCTCAAAACGGTGAATCATTAGAAAGTTGATGCCAGTATCATACCACTTTACTCTCCAATAGACAAACCATAAACAAGGTAGTATAATACAGGTATTCAAAGAAGGATCAAGGGTTATCCCAGATATCAGGAATTAATAATAGAGCAAAGGGGGAAATGATTATGAATAAAATAGCGGCAATATTGGCGATGGTAGTTAGCATAGGAGTGAGTGTGGCGTCACGGTATCCCAAAGTTCCGGAAGCATTTTTGTCTATATGGGGCAACACTGAGCCAGGTCGCAGGGATTCAATCCTGAACATTTCTGCTGCGACTGGCCAGCTTACAGCAGCAGTTGTAACTGAAATTGATTGGTTGTATGCACATATGATAGCTGATGGACGTAAATTAAAGGATATGTCATCCGTATTACAGGCCAGCAAGGACTGGTATCCAATCTTATGGTATCTGCAATCGTTGCCAGATGGAGAGATGTCACCACAATCAGATTTGAGCTATTCTCTATTCAAGTGCGCTCTACCAAATTTCAAAGATCCAGCAGAGCAGGGAGCAGAACTTATGTATTCCGAATCTGGGATCAAGAGGTGTGCTAGGACTGATCCAAACTTTCCTACGAAGGAAGTTGATGCCGAAACTGGGCCGATCGCTCTGCCATCAGCTGAGCGCATCTTGCGCGTAATCTTATTTAACAGAAAATTGTCATCAGAAAATCTAAGAACTAGGCCCTGTTAGGGAAAATTGAGTCACCTCAATAATATGAAAAAAGAAGCTATATACCACCATGAAATATAAGAAGAAGCTGTTTTATCATATCTAGTACATACTCTTCTGAAATA
>JAISBP010000011.1 GCA_031266135.1 Holosporales bacterium
TCTTAATCCAATAGAAAGATACTGGAGTTGGATAAAGAGAAAGATTAGAAGTATTATAAAAGAGTTTACATCAATGGACGAAGTAATGGATTATGTGTTTGGTAGTGAGATTTAGTATATACCTTATTTCCCCGTTATTGTCTATTGTATTATTTAGTGGATAATTGGCAATGTTTATATTGTACAATTTCATATACTTTTTTTGAAACAGAGTTTGAGAACCAAAAACGATCCTGTCGTACTCAATTTTTATGCCGAGAGAATCTGTAGACGTACCCGCTTTGTTAAATTATGGATTCTTCATATATGAGGTAATAATTGCGCTCCTCGCCAGCGTATCGGCGTCCTCGTTATAGATGCAGCCAGAATGTCCTTTGACCAAGGTCCATGTTATTTCTTTCTCTTTTGAGACTTCTAACAATTCGATCCACAGATCTTGATTTTTCACCGGACTCCCTGAACTTGATTTCCATCCAGTTAGTTCCCATTTTCTGATCCATCTAGTAATTCCGTTTTGAACATACGAACTGTCCGTAAAAATGGTGATCTTCGCTTTCGATGGAATGGTTTGTAAGGCCCTGATGACAGACATTAATTCCATACGGTTATTGGTAGTGTCTGGATCGTACCCAGACAGGAGAGCCTTCCTACCTTCGTGAATGAGGATGACACCCCATCCTCCTGGCCCTGGATTCCCGCTGCATGCTCCATCAGTATATGCATCGACGCTATCACCCTTCTTAAGGCTTCCAATAAAATCCTTCACGCTGACTTCTTTTGGCGAGTTTTCTCCGTGTATATACTGCATTTCTTAGAAAGTTACCTTTGCACCAACGGCCACAAAGAACGCACTCTGTTTTTGGATGGCATCTTTCTTGGCGTGAACGAGATTATATACAGCACAGGCATAATCACATGAATGCGTCACGATATTATCTAGCTCACAAAATACCTTAAGACCCGGGCAAAATTGATATTCAGCACTGAAAGACAGGATGGTACTGTTGGCCTTCTGATTCGCAGTGACCTTACGGCTCGTCTTGTGGAAAACAGCGGCGAACGTCCACTGTTCAAACACGTACTTCGTTCCAATATTCCAAGCGTGTCCTGCGTTTCCATCTTTAGCGACTAAGAAGCCTCCAGGAATAACATCTTTTCCGCCATCGGTATACATTTCGCCGGTTGGGAGTCTTGATTTACCGTTATTGATAAATCCAGCACCAAATGACCAATCTTTGTATGTAACGGTTCCACTTAAGTGAAACGCGCCAGCGTTACGCAGCTTTATCTTCCGGGCCACAGGAGCTGATGCCTCAACTTCTTTTTGATAGTTAGCATCTCCATCTTTCCCAACAGCATCTTTTTTACCTACGATTTCTCCGACATAGCAATTCGTCTCGATTGGCTTTGAATCTTCGGTCACAAATATGGCACCAAAATTAGTCTTCCATCCGTTATTGAAATCCCAGGCGTGACTAAATCCGAAGGCAATATTGTTACGTCCAGATGGACGCTCCTTATCGTTATCGCCTTTAATGAAGAGGCCTGGATCATTGCCGGGAGTACTATCACCACTCCCAGAATCTTTAGCCATGGTTCCTATATGCTTCGTATCTGGGGTAATAGATATACCGGCTTGAAATCCCATGATCGTTGGGGTGAAATACGAAGCCTTGGTGGCCTTATTGGTGAAGCCTATGACATAACAAGGAGATATAACACCGGTTGAATAGTCCAAATCGAATGGAAATGATCCGTCAGCTCCACATAATCCACCCATCAACCTCTGACCATCGAAGGCGAATACAGAATCTGCGCCTCGAACGTTACCAACATGAAAGGTTCCGACGTTGTTTCGTTCGGCTGAGAGGTACATCCTATCGACTCCTGTATTGCCCCTCTCAGCATCGAGAGATATCGTTGCACCGTATGCCCATCCATTCGGTAAACTACCCTTTGCAGAGAAGCCAATGTCTGTACACCCACCGACTATCCTCATCTTCGTGGAATCTTTACTAGTTTCACTGGTGGATTTTTGATCCGTCTTTATTTGGTCTGGCTTGTTTTCTCCATTATAATAAGTGATATTGCTGGAAACATGATTCAGACTCACAGTCGCAGCGCCAAATATGTTAAAGTCAGGCATACCGTCTTTCTCCGCCCTTAGAACAATACCTTCCTGTTTTTCTTTAGCATCCTTTTCTTTTTCACCTTTATCATCCTGTGCTTCGGCGTGGCTATGTTCCTCCGCATGACACGAAAAGATTACAAAGAGAGCGCAATACGACAACAACGAACACTTGAACATAACCCAAACTCTTATAAAATCACGACGTCGTACATTTTACCAAGGTGCTTTGCCAAACCTCAAGAAAAAAGAACTTGGTTTAAATATACTTCCATTTCTTTACAAACTTTCTTACACAAGGTCTTCAATATCACCATTATTTTATAATTTTCCCACAATCCGTATTCGAAACTAATCTCAGTTTCATATATACTAACTGTTACTTTATAAATGCATTTATCACCTTAATTAGTTGACGATATCGGAGCTTGGCCGATGCCCTCTTTTTGCTTTTTGGTATCCATCCTTTTGTTTTTTACGGTATTCTTTTTCTAAGGGCCCTCTGCTGCTCCCAACTTTTATGTCTAAGTTTTCTTGTTCTTGCCTCTCTTTCTTTGTCACCCGTCTGTCTGTATTTTTTGCCTTTGTGTCGGGTGGTTTTGTTCTTTGTTTTTACTATTTGTTTTCTGCTTGGGGATCGGCATTTGTGTTGTCCTTGTTTGCGAAGCCCTTTTCTACTTCTGCATGTTTTTATGTGGAATCTTTATTGACTCGAGCTGAATCTGTTTTATCCATGCTGGCTACCTCCTTTAGTATTGAGCCTCCTGGGATTGATTTGAAAATGGATCGTTTTTTTTTGGAATGCTTAAAACTACTTCCTAATTCTTTAAGCTTCTATGTAACTCTCAGTGACGGAAGCTTTATGCAGGTTAGGCGAACTGAGAATTTGAAAGTACTTCGCGGCAGTCTAGATACTAAATTACCCCCTCACGCTAAGTATGCTATTAGGAAAATTACGAAGGACTCCTCTGGAAAGGCTTTCACTGAAACATGGGTATACCTTGATGATGAATTAAGAGAGGTCGGTAAGGAGGTATTGCCTTGCACCGAGAATTCAATGACGAAAAGAGATTGGTATATAAACGCTGAATCTAGTAAAACCATGGTTTGGAGTGATCCATATGTTTTTAGTACAGTAAAATTATCTGGAGTTACTTTATCTATGCCTCTTTTGGATAATGAATCCTCAACTGTAACCGGGGTAATTTGCGTTGATTTTATTCTTGATCATTTAAAAAAGGTTCTGAAATCTTGCCAATCAATTGACAACTCTCAGACTTATCTTATAAGTGAAAAAAACGAGATTGTAGCGGCATCAACAGAAACGGAAATATATTCCGATAAATATTCTAACAATATAGATTTAATAAAAGTATGTAGTACAGGCAATTCTATCCTGGAAGAAGCAACAAAAAACGTTGGAGGATCCGATGAAAAATACTTCCAGTTTACTCAGGATGGATGTAAATATTTTGTCTTTGTAAAAAAACTAAACAAACTGCCTTTATTTGTTCTGTCTATTTCTCCATATAAGAGTTTTATGAACAAAGTTGGTCCTTTTACGAAAGAAATTATGCTGTTGATCATCATAATTTTGTTTGGTTCCATAGCGCTTGGTTTAGTATTAACAAGGAAAATTGCAAAGCCAATTGGAAAATTGCGTGATGCAGCTGCCGCTGTATCTAATATGAATCTGGAAGATTGGACGACTTTGCCAACATCTAACATCTTGGAAATTAAACATCTATCGAATTCCATAAATTCCCTGAAATTAAACGTCTCAACTTTTGCTAAATATTTGCCACTAGATCTAGTTAATAAGCTAATTGCACGAGGAATACCTCCAGTTCTTGGTGGGAAAAGTACAGATATCACCCTCCTCTTCACGGATATAGAGAAATTTTCAATGACAGCCGAGAATTTACCAGATGAATATCTTGTTCTCCATCTTTCAGAATATTTTCAGGCAATCGCAGAGAAAATCATGTCCTATAACGGAGTCATAGATAAATTCATCGGCGACTCTGTAATGGCTATGTGGGGAGCTCCATTTCAAGACGAAAACCATGTAATCAACGCCTGTTATGCTGGGATGAAGTGTCAGGAGACACTAAAAGAATTGGGGGAACAATGGAAATCTTTGGGTAAACCTGATTTGCCAACTCGTATCGGTATTCATTCGGGCTCGGCCATCGTGGGCAATATAGGTTCTCAGGATAGGATGAATTACACAGCCATCGGCGATGCCGTTAACATCGCATCTAGGCTGGAGGGAGCCAATAAATATTACGGAACAAAAATACTGGTTTCGGAAACGGTTGAAGCAGTCGCTAAAAGTGAAATCTTGTTTAGGATCATAGATAAGATATTAGTTAAGGGAAGACGATCTGGGATCATAGTTTATGAACCAATGTGTTTGATGGAAGACATCCGAGATGATAAACGATACTTCTTGATAGATCTCTGCGCCAGATCAAAAGACGCCTTTGAGTTGTATCAAAATTGCCAATTCAAAGATGCAATAAGGATATACGATCATCTGCTGCGTGATTATCCGGAATTAAAAGCATCTGTAACTCCTATCCTTAGAACCTGTCTAAAGTATCTGGAAAATCCTCCAGAGGATTGGAATGGCATTAATTATCTAGATGAGAAATAATACCGATTTGTGACATGACGATTTATCTACACCTTATGTATATGTATGAATACCATCGGTTTCTTTTCGTAGTGCCTCATCATCAGTTTCTTGATAGAGATTGAGCATTCTTTTTTGACTCTATAAAATTATAATTAATCAATATTTAATAAAGAAATATTAAAATATAATTCAGAGAATAAAATTAAAAAGAGAAATACAAAATGATCGTGAGAAATATAGCTTTGGCTGTTACTTTAACTGTGATAGGCATCTGGAGTTCTACTGGCGGAGAGTTATTGCCAAATGGAGATAACGAATGTGCCGAGTCTTTTCTCAAATATACTGATGAAAATTTCACAGTATTAATTAAAAATCAATCCTATTACCTCTTTGCTTTCTCTTCCATGCATAGCCTCGATCCTTCTTCCATAGTATCTGGAGCCGATCGAGTTAATACCGCCTCCAATTACACTCACAGAAGCTTGATGCTCGACCTCCTCAGGTATGTATCGAGTCATAATTATTGCCGTTGGGGAGTCTTTGGCGAAAATTCAGCCACCCGGCCACTCGTTCTTCTTAGGAGGAAACGGGATAACGAGGTTGCAATCTATTCAGCCCCGTTTGCTAAGAACTGCGAGAATCAGAGCAATGTTGGATTTGCTACTTGCGCGGCAGCTTGGGTTAACGATCAGCTCGATCAGGCCTATGGAGAGTGGCAAGAGTGGGATGGACTTCGTCCGTATCCAAACATAAGATGGCCAATAATCGGGGGATTATCATCCATGTCTGCTGCAGCCGTGTTGGCTGGAGGATGGTATTTCCATAAGTGGATGAAGTCTGATTCAACCAAGGATAAGAGCTTCGCCATCAGCGGATTGGTTGCATCCACTGCAATAGGAGCTGCCTCCAGCTTCTTCAACTATAAATTCACCCGAATAATATAGTTCGTACTTCTCTCAGGAAGAACTCTACCTACACCTTATGTATATGTATGAATACCATCGGTTTCTTTTCGTAGTGCCTCATCATCAGTTTCTTGATAGAGATCGAGCATTCTTTTTTGATTCTATAATAATCACCGGAATGTTTTGAGATTTCGTTGGTGACGATTTGATATATCAATGTATTCAGTTTCTGATACGCATCGTTTTCGATATATATGCCACTCGTCTGTATTTCGGGGGAGTTTACCAGTCTGTCATCGGAGGACAGCACGAAGCTGACGCTGACACTGCCATTCTGCGACATAATTGTACGGTCCGTTATGACCCTGCTCGTGATCGGGATGAGGCTCTTCCCATCGAGTGCATCAAATGTCACATCCACTTTATTGACCTTCTTTAGGTGGCCCTCCGTGACGCTGACAACGTCCCCCGATTCAGCGATCAATGTTTCTGGGATACCGCTTTCTCGTGCGAATTTCTGGTGAGCAAACAGCATCACTGAATCCCCATGGACTGGAATCATCGATTTTGGGTTGAGCCAACCATACATTTGGGCCAGATCGCCCTTGCTCGGGTGTCCCGAAACGTGCATATCATCCTCCGTGGCGGTCGTCACAATTTCGACTCCATTACGGGTCAATAGATTCTGCATATCACGAATGTAGAGTTCATTCCCAGGGATCACCTTCGATGAAAATAGGACGACATCCTGCTTCCCGAGCTTGATGACTCGGTTTTCACCGCGCGCCAACCTAAAGAGGGCGGATCTCGCCTCACCCTGAGAGCCCGTGCATATGAAGAGGACCTTTGATGGCGGCATGCTGACGGCCTCTTCATCCGTCACGACCGACGAGATACCGGCCTTGAAATCTTTTGAGAGATACGACGTATCTGATACCGCGGAAATCATCTTGAACATTGATTTCCCGACAACGGCGATCTTACGCCCCGCCTTTCTGGCGACGTGAAATACCGTCTCCATCCTGGCAATGTTGGAAGCAAAACACGTGACCGTAATCCGTTTATCCTTATATTGCGAAACAATCCTAGAGAGTGCATCACGAACATCGGCCTCAGAGCCAGCATCGTCATCATCCGCCAGAATATTCGTCGAATCACAGAGGAGGCAATCGACGCCCTCCCGCCCGATCTCAGTGAGTCTCTTCTCATCGATTCTATCTCCCAGGAGTGGGGATTCGTCTATTTTCCAATCTCCTGTATGAAATATTTTGCCGACCTTTGTTTTGATGTATAACCCGCAGGCCCCCAATATAGAGTGCGATAATGAGACGTATTCTATCGTGAAGTTCTTGAGTTGTACCGGATTCTTGAGGGAGACTGTATTGAGCTTAACCTGGTCTCTCCATGGGTATTCCTTCAGCTTCTGCCTCAGGACGGCCGCCGGGAATTCGGTCACATATATTGGACACTTCAATTTGGGCCATAGATGCTGGATGGCACCTATATGATCCTCATGGGCATGCGTTATGAAAAGCCCGCTGATATTATCGAGGACGCTCAGAGGAAACGATATGTCGGGCGTCAATACCTCTATCCCCAACGCATCGTAAAAAGCTATTCCTAAATCAACGATTATCCATTCTTTATTCGTGCCGATCATCGTGCAATTGGCACCGATTTGTTCTAATCCACCGAGAGGTAGAATTAGTAATTCATCTTTCTTTGGTAACATCTTAAATCCTCAACTTTCTAACTATAATATATTCCTTTTTCCAAAACATCCAGAATCAGATCTTATGACAGGAGAAACGGAACGCAGAACCGCAGCGTACTTTAACGTACGTGAGGATTCGAGTACCGGCTCGACGCAGCAGAAGACTGATTATGGAGCGTTTACAATTACTCATTAATTGCGCCAAATAAATGTTTGGCCTTAATCCATCCAGTATACACATCACCGTTATGCTTAACCTCCACCTTACACCATTCATCCTGAACAGATAATAGTGACATAATCACGTTTTTCTTTATGTGGGCTATTGGATGCTCATCACGTTTAGGAGCGCTAAACAAGGCTGTACCTTCCTTTTCGATTACCATCACAGATCTCTTGGGAGATAAATAGTTCTTATGGACCCAGCATTCTGCTCCGTCTGGATCCTTAATCCTCCTCCAGTGATCGTATTTTGCTGTAATGATAACGGGAACTCCGCGATTCGTATAAAGACAAACGACTTTATATTGCTTTCCGGGGCCTCTATACGCCCCTGTATTACCTTTCTTAATGGACGCGTAATACGGCGTACATAATCCACTGACTATACGCGGTACACCCAAATTTAGATTGATTAAGAACAACAGCAAAAGCAAAGCGGAACAATTACACTTCACCAATATACACTCCCAAATCCATGGCCATCTTTACGCAAATATCCGATGGATCCAGCCTCTTATGAATATCTTTCATTATATCGGAAATGGGTACCCTTTTAACCCTACCATTGATGTAGCATAGCATAATTCCATAATCTTCGTCAGAGATAGCATTGACGGCCTCAACTCCGAATGCCGTCCCGACGATCCTATCGAGAACCGCCGTATTTCCACCACGTTGTATATGTCCAAGAACAACGGCTCTAGACTCAATAGCCCCCTTCCCTAACTCTTCATAATCAGCTTCTTGGTGCGTCAATCCGGTGCTCGATTCCTCATGTACACTCGAGTACACTGCGGATTTGCGCGCCGTTTTTCCTTCCAATAATTCTGATTCTGAAGGTTTTGAAAGGTGTCTAATGCCAGATTTCTGCAAAAGATCCGAAATATGTTGCCCTATTCCTTTATATTTAATACTGGCATATTCAATAGATGTATCCGGCAACACTGGATCACTACAATGCCTCAATTCATCGGATTCGACGGCCTCGGCCACCAGGATGATGCAGTGATCCTTCCCCGATCTATAGACTTCCTGTACCTTCGATACCACCTTCGAAAAATTATACTTAAACTCCGGGACTAGGATAATGTCTGCTCCGGACGCGATCCCAGCATACATCGCGATGAATCCGGCGTCACGGCCCATGACTTCGATCACCATCGTACGCTCATGACTCCTAGCCGTCGTTCGAATATTATTGATTGCATTGCTCACGACCTCAACGGCCGTCGAGAATCCGATGGAGAGATCGGTGATATTAACGTCATTATCTATCGTCTTGGGGACGGCCACGATCCTTAGATCTCGGTGAACCGATAACAGCTCCCTTAGGATCGTGAGACTCCCATCGCCTCCGATGTAAATAAGGCCGTCGAGAGATAGTTTGTTATACCCTTCGAATACCATCCGCATAACTTCATCGGTACTCTTCCCATTCTTCAAACTCGATGTAAATGATTTGGTATCCGAATATAGGATGCTTCCTGAAACGGTGAGCATCTCCTCACCACAGTGATCAAATCCCAATGAAATGTGATCAGAATTATGGGGAAATAAACCAGAGAATCCGCGTCTTATGCCTACGATATCGTGGCCCATAATCTTTGAGCGTATCACGGCCGCTCTAATGACGGAATTTAAGCCGGAGCAATCACCTCCGACCGTCATGATTCCTATCTTCTTCTTCGACTTCATCGTATCTCTAAATAAACATGTAATGCGTGTGGTACATCATCGCCAGATTATACAATAAAGCCATCAATCTCGAAAAGCAAAACAGATTTGATATGGCATTAAACCATTATGCAGTTGTCTCATTATCTTATCTCCTTCACACAAAAAGAAATGGTATACTCAACGTCTAAAGTGAATTAACATTTGTTATATGTTTGGAGGTATTTTTTATTTAAAATTGTTTATTTTTATATATCATGTTAACATAAAGTTAACGCTTTTAATTTATTCTTTATGAAAAGGTTTAGATAAAGTGAGGTGCATATGAGAAAAGTTTCTCCGTGTATATTCCTTGTATTGCTTCACTTTACGTATATTTTTCCGACGTGTTTGTTCGCACTTTCTGATTCTCAAAAAAGTAGCCAACAGGATGCAGTTATTAATCCACAATTAACAGTAACCTTTGGAAATAAGAGTGGTAAACATATTGTTGATGTATATATTTCTCCGACATGTCCACACTGTTTAGAGATCATATCTATTATTGAGGATATTATATTGGTAAATAAAAACATTAAGATTGTATTACATATTCTTCCAACAAATCTTAAAGATATTTTTGTCTTAAAATTATTAAAAAAAGGCAAAATTTCATTCATCGAATTTGTAAAAAGAATGCAAACGGCGAAATCCGATGCCAAAATCGATAAAAAGGTGCAAAAGCACATATCGAAGTTAATTAAGAAAAAGGAAATAAGTACCGAGACAGCCGATATTATGTTATGGATATTGAGGCTAAAATATCCACTCAAGCAGGTCAAAGCGGCTATTCCAATTCTAGAACAAGGATGGGAACAATCCGCAATACAGGTGTATAAAGAGGCTATAAAACTTATCGTGCAAAAGACAGGATCTAAAGCCGTAGACCTGCCTTTTATTACATCTCATGGAGAGCACTGGAAAGACATAAAAGACGCTGTACGACAGGCCATTTCTGAGAAACCTCTAGAAGGAGGCGCGCAGTGAAGTGCATAGAGAGACTTTGTAAAATTATCTGCTATCCACTTCACTGCCGGAATAATTTCTGATATAGTCTAGGAATAATCTCGTTTAAAGGAATAAGGTAGCGATCGTTGGCCTATCACTGAAGCTATAACTTATTTTCTTTATACTCTAGTCTGTTTTTCTGCCTTCAAAAGGACATGTTATTAATGCTTAATCTTCGTCCGTCGTCTATTATGCATCTGTCTCTATATTGCTTATCCACCGATTCTGTGGAAAACTCTGTGTATAATTATTTTTTTGCTATATTTTCGACTCTGAAATCAGGCTTTGAGACGTGTTTGCTCAGTTTTTGAGCATCCTCGAAAATGCGAGAAATCCAGGGCGTTTTTAGTATTTTGCGGCATACGTATGAAAAAATTTTTTTATGCCTAAGTTTGTACTGTTTGATCTGAAAGTTGTGCATATTTTTACAAAAACGTACTTAAAAAGCCTGTCCTACACTGATATAAATATTAAATCTGGAGTCCATGTGCTTGCCGTCTGGAAGCTTCCTCCTCTTCATCGGGAATGCCAGATCGAACCTCAATGGGCCGAGTGGCGTGTAGTATCTCACGCCGAATCCATATCCAAACAACATATCATGGAACGGTTTCGGCATTTTCGATGAATAGACATTTCCTCCCTCGAGGAAAACCACGATCCCCACATTTTCCGTTAATCTATAACGAGGCTCGATCCCTATCTCGAAGACCGATTCACCTCCCAGTGGCTTCTTGTTCTTATTGAATTGGCCGAGTTTCTGGTTGCCATATCCACGGACAGAATTCGCTCCGCCAGCAAAGAACAATTTATCGCGTGGAATCACATTGTTCGTATTCCTGATGATGGAGCCAATCTTCGAATACACTGCTATCACCACTGAATTCTTAAATGTATTCTGTTTTAGGGGAAAATACGCTGCCACTTTCCCACTTAGAATCGTAATATTCTTTAGATTACCGAAATATGGAGTCACCATACTTGATCCGCGGACTCCACTCTGTGGATCCAGGAACGTATCCGTCGAATCAAAATTAATTCCAAATGGGATTCCTATAGCTTTAAACTTAACCTTTTCTGTCGGTGGATTACTTGTACTCTTTTCATCGAAATTGACTTTATCGAGGGTCCTTGACTGCTCACCACAAATCCCAGCACCGACCTTAAAATGTGTTCCAAAATTCTGCCATAGTATACTCTCAGCGCCCACCTTGGACACATCATACGTCGCTACATTCTCCTTCAAATAGAAGACCTGAGATGCCAGTTCTTGCGCCTTCCTAAATACGTCGAAGTTACTGTATTTTACTCGGCCAATTTTAGTGTGGCCTGAAATATCGAATAATGTACCGAATCTAGATCCCTTACCATCGACGTTGTAGTGTGTCCATGAAGCCATTACTCCTATCTTCTCAGAGTTCCCGTATTTTAGACCGATGGATGCGTCTCTTAATGGAGCCTCCTCTATACTCAATGCAATATTCGCATGGGATATATTCGGTGTTTCCGGATCGATTTTATGATCCGTTAAAAACACATCTACCAGAGCGAAGATGCCCGTATCCATCAGGCCCGTTTTAGTTTCTTCAATTTTCTTGGAATCGTAAGTCTCATTATCACGCCACGTTATTCTGTTACGAATAAATGGCTTTAATAATTCCGGATCTTTTTTACTTTTTATTTTGAGGATTGTTTTATCGATAATAGTTTTACCATTTAATTTTATGGGATACGTTACGCTGATTTTCTTCTCTGCTTTATCTATCTTCAATTCTGGTTGATGCATATGGACAAACGCGAATCCCTGTTGTCCAAGGTATTTATCTATTTTTTCTGCGGCCTCGGCTAGGTGTTGCGTATCGGTGTAGGAGCTCCTTTTAATATCCACTAAATCGAATAATTGATCCACAGTAAGGCCTATGTCATAGTCCATATTATCCTCATAGATGAGAGTAATATTATTGATCCTGTAGCGCTCGTTAAGCTTGATCTTGAAGGTTACCTTATCATGATCGAAATCAGCGGAAACTTCGGCGTCGAAGTATCCGAAGGAGTGTAAAATGAGTTTAATTTCTGAAATATCATTATTCAATCTAAAATGATCGGTTACCTCATCCCCAGAAAATCTGTTTTGCTCCCACGGGGATACGACCTGTGAACGCACTAATCGCCTAATCTGAGGATCAGAAATACCTTCAATTACAACTGAATGAGCCGATAAAATAGATGTGTGTAAGTAAATAATAAGCCATACTTTTATGAACTTCTGTATTGGGGTTATTGAGAGCAAAGTATTTGTGCGGAACTAAATGGACTTCAAAGTAATTTTATATGACGGCATACCAAAGAGGCAAGAGTGCCATTAAATTCATATGCATGGGCATCCAGGATCTAAGATATTTATATACATTGGAAGCGAATATTGGTAACGTTAAAGCACTAGATCAAGATTTTTTATTACCTAAGGTAAGGTACATAATGGTGAAAATAGCTAATCTTGTCCAGGTTGCTGTGTTTGGATTGGTACCTGAACTCTCCGCTTCCATCACGACGATAAATGTCAAATTATCATGTCCTGAGATCAAGCTCGTAACATGTGCTGGAGAAGAATACGACATAGAAATGCACTACAGTGGCGAAACTACAGGAGTCCCAGATAGCATACAAATCGAATGGGGCAATAATACCTTGGAATGGTTACAGAACAATGGTATTGTGCAGGTAGCTCCGCCAAATCCTGGATATGTTCCAATTTTCTTGATTTTTAATCAGATTCAGGGTTATCGGATAGATTTAGAAAGCTGGAACGAGCATATCATCGTTATACAAACGCCATATGCGACACTCTTTATGGGCATGATTGCCACTCAGAGTTTGAAAAGCACTGGAGTGTGGAAACCTAAGAAACCTAGTTTTCTATCCTGGTTTATACACCCTTGGTCACTCTACTCTCCAAAACCGGCTTTGCAAGTTGAAATAGATAAATGTTCGCCTTAGAACAAATGTTAAATCGCTTTCAAAACATCCAGAATCATGCATTTCGAAAAGAAATACGAAGCACAGAACTGCACATCTAGAGTACTTTAGGATTACCATAAAGTAGATCCTGCCTGAGATATGCAACATTTCGTCACAAATCTATACAAACAATAGCTCGTATGTCAGTGAATTTTTATCACATTAGCTATATTTTGGTAATAGTCATAGCTTTTCTCTATTGCCTTTCCCAGCTATATGGCATTAAATTGTTATCGTGATAGAGCGTATGTTTTTTTAGAGTAAATTATGGAAAATAAAGGGCCAGGGTGTGGTTGTGGCAAGTTTAGCGCTGTTTTATCTGTATTGGCGCTGATGGTCGCGGCTGCTTCGTACTATTTCTCACAGAAAAAAGTTACTACTGCTCCTCAAGAAGATTCGATTTTCGAGGAAAGAGTCAGAAATGTTGTCATCGATATAGTTAAACAGAACCCTCAGTTATTGATGGATGCTATGGGCGAGGGAATCGCTAAAAAAAGAGAAGATTCGTTAAAACAATTATCAGTGGATACATTTGCCAAAAGGGATGAGCTTGATAAGTTAAGTATGAAGTTTGGTAAATTAGATTCAAAGAATGTAATATTGTGCTTTTTTGACCCGCTGTGTAAACACTGTATAGCGTTTCAGAAAAGCATGTTGGCGCTTATTCAATCTGGCGCAGATATCTGTTTTAAGTTGCTTCCAGTATCAGTCTTAGGAGAAGATTCAGTAACGGTCGCTAAAGTATATTTCGCTGTTTATTCAAGGAGTTCTGAAAAAGCCAAAGCATTTATAGAAGCTATCACGGCAGATGATGGTACGATGGACAAGGATGGCATAGAGAAAGCGTTGAAAGCAGTCGGAATTAGTCTAAAGGATATAGAGGGATTGATGACAGAGGCAGATGCTAAGTTGATTGCAAACGGCAGAGCTGCTGAGAGTTTGAAGATTCCTGTAGTGCCTGCAATATTCTATATTCATGGCTTAGAGATTAAAATGATACAAAGCACAAATGTTGATCAAATCTTACAGGTAACTAGCGGTGCTCCTGAAGAAGCGCCAAGAGAATTAGACGCAAAGACTACCCAGAAGCCAGCGGCATAAAATTTTGATAAGGAATGAGCTCTTCAGCAATTGCGTAGGGCTCATTATACCGTATTGTCATCAGGAGCGAAATATGAAAATGCCTTCGTTTTGTTGGAGCTTTCAAGCGCTACAAATTGCAGGAATTTTGGCTTTTTACCATCCAGAAGATAAGCTCCACAGTTGCCGTCCTTCGTAATTTTAAATCCTATCCTCGGCTTCAGGGAATTATCGAAAGAAAAGTTTAGGTATTCGGTGCTCTTGAAGATCAACTCCATTTTCCCGGTGATGATATTGACCCTGTAGGCACTGAGCCAATTCGGATCGTCCATATTTAAAAGGATCGCTATTTCTTCAGGATGTTTATCACTAATCTTGGTGACCTCAGATTTAGTATTAGGAAATGGAGTTAAATTCATGGAAGTACCTGTCTTTATATCCAGACAAAATACATGACTATTATCGTTGCCAGCTTGATTTTGCGCGATAAGGAGGTGTTCTCCGGTCTGCGCCCAAGCGTAAAATCCGGGTTCTACATCGAATTTCCTGAGGAGTTTTCCGGATAAATCTTCAACATAAAGCCCGTCCTTTCCGAAATAGGCAATCTTCTCGCCATCTGGACTCATCGACACATCATATCGCTCCGGCCTTGCGAATAAAATGTCTCTCGGAATGAGTTGACAATTATCTTTCTCGTTACAGCCAACCAAAAATATGGCTGTAATAAACGTGAGAAGAATCCTTTTACGCATTAGACAAGTCAATCAATAGCAATTTCAGAGCTCATAAACATCTCCGTGTGAATTTCTAATTAAAACTAGTTAACATAATTACTGATAAAAGTCAATTCTCAAATAGGAATGGATTAATCATAGGGACTTAACGTAGATGGCAAGAGCAGATCTGAATTCAATTCTGCAGTAGATAATCACGGTAGATCTTTGACGCACTATCTATCGGTTCTTCATGACATCAATTGACCATCCTTCATCTTGAGGATACGTGTTCCATACATATCGATGTGTTTGGTATTGTGTGTAATGAGGAGGCAGGTTTTCTGCTCCTGTTTGACAATGTCATTCGTGATCGTCATGACGGTATCGGCCATCCTAGGATCAAGGGATGCCGTTATCTCGTCCAAAAGTAGGATATCGTAATCCGTGATCGTCGCCATGACTAAACTTAGGGCCTGGCGTTGCCCCCCCGATAGATTACCGACATAATCATCGAGTCTGTCTTCTAGGCCCATGTTGACTGTACTAAGTTTCTCTTTAAAGTAATTGATTTTACTTTCTATCGGTATATCATTCTCACTTCTATTATAGGCCAGTCGTAAATTTTCCAGGATACTCATTTCCCCGATTGTCCCTCGCCTTGGATCCTGGAGAACATTCGAAATGCGCCGTGCCCTAATATGACGCGGGGTATTCGTGATATCAACGCCATTCAAAATTATGGTTCCGTTTTCAACGGGAAGAGCTCCAGAAATCACGTTAAACAACGTCGTTTTCCCGGTTCCATTTGCCCCTACTATCAAGACGAACTCTCCGAGCGCCACATCTAAATTGAGATTTTTAAGTGTATCTCGGACATGTATATTATGCATTTCTAATATCAATTTATTGGGCACGAACTTTCTCCCTTCT
Source organism: Holosporales bacterium (assembly GCA_031266135.1). GTDB lineage: Bacteria > Pseudomonadota > Alphaproteobacteria > RUG11792 > RUG11792 > JAIRNI01. Next base: position 16,073 of record JAISBP010000011.1, read on the forward strand.
CTTTATAATCATTATGATGACGATCAGGCATCCGGTCACTAGATTGAGGTCCTGGGGTTTGATGCCTAGGGAATTGCTGTGTAGTGCCACGCTGATGAATATCCTGTATATTATCGATCCAAAAATGCACGACATAACGAGCCAGGCCTCTTTCTTGATGGGCAATACCTTCTCACCGATGACGACCGAAGCGAGTCCGGTGACCAAAGTACCTATTCCAGATGATATATCGCAGAATCCCTGGTATTGGCTGAATAACCCGCCTCCACATGCAATCAGTGCATTGCTCAGGATGAGTCCAGCGACAGTAAAGAGATCTATGCTTATTCCAGAAACAGCTGCATAGTGTTTATTGTATCCGATGGCCCTTAAACGCAATCCGATATCGCTGGATAGGAGGTATATTAGGCCTCCGACTATAATCGCAATGAACACCGCGAGAATCGCCATATTGTTTTGGGATGAAAAAATTGTGATGTCATTTATAATGGTTATATTTGGGATATACCCCATGATCCTGAGATTTATCGAATACATTATGAATGCAACGATAATCCCGGCCAATAAATCGGCGATCTTGCACTTAATATTTAAAATCCCAGTGCATAATCCGGCGATACCACCAGCGCAGCACGAAGCCATCAATGCAACGTACGGGTTGCAGCCGCCCTTTATGAGGACGCCCGTGACGGCGGCCCCCAATACGAAACTCCCATCACACGTCAGATCCGCGAAATTGATTATCCTGAAGGTCATGTAGATACCGATTGCAACTACTCCGAATATTAATCCGATTTCGATACTTGTTAGTATTTCCTGTAAAGAGATCATTCATTGTCTCCCACTAATTCTGCTCCACGCAATTCTTCAGGTATTTCGATGCCTAATTCCTTTGCCACAGATACGTTGATGACAGTCTTTTGACTCTGTGGATATTCGATCGGTGGAGGCTTACCATCAATAAGGCCCACTGCTATCTCAGCCGTCTGAACACCTATGTCATATTGATTGGGGCCCAATGATGCGAGACACCCCGATGGCTCCACCTGATCCGTGTCACTAACATAGACCGGGATCTTATACTTCTTGCAGAGGCTAGTGATGAGTGGCAGAGAAGAGAGGGCCGTATTGTCATTACTTATAAAGACGGCATCGACCCCATCTTGGATCAACGAATTCGTTACCTGCTGTATTTCCTGCACATTAGATGCGCATTTCGCGATGAGCGTAATGTTAGACTCTTTTTTGCAGTATGTATCGATTTTATGGACTATGGCCACGGAGTTCTGTTCCGCCGCATTGTAGATGATCCCCAGTTTCTGTAGCTTTGGTTGCAGCTTTTTGAAGAAAGCAATCTGTGGATCAAGGGCAATAAAATTGGATACCCCAGTAACCTTATCTTTATTCGGAATATCATCTGGATTCGTGACGGAGCTAAATACTACCTTCGCACATTCATAATCCTTGTGGCGGGACATGTTGCTCGCTATGATGGAAGGCATCGTCCCGATCGTTATGATGACCCTACAATCCGTCGATAACTTACTGATGATCTGTTCTGCGGTGACGGTATTCCCCTGGCAGGACGTAACACTAACCTCTATATCCTTGTTCTGACTGAGCCGCGACTCAATACCGGCGACAACTTGATCGAGGGCAATATGATCGGCCGCCTTACAGATCCCTACCCTCATCTTTTCCGCAGAATATTTTGGGGCGTTGGATATTATTAACATGACAATCGCCGATATACTGAGGATCAGCGTAATAAATCCCGATTTACTTAATTTCATTTTACTTTCTCTCCTTTAATTTTATAGAGTAATGTTGCATATCCAAGATAAGGCTCATCCCGAAGAAACCGGGCGACCCTGGTGACCGTCGTCGTACTAACCCCCAGTTTCGTACCTATTTCTCGATATGACATTTGTCCGGAATCGATCAATTGACATACCTTCCACCGTTCTTTGAGGGATTTGAGTTCCTGAGGAGTACACAGATCCGTCAGGAATCTTTCGATTTCATCACGAGTCTCAAGCTTCGTCATCGCCTCGAATAGGTCGATTAGATCATCATCCATTACCGTTTCCGAATATCATCTGATATTCACTCAAAAAGTCTCACTGTGTTATTATGTTAACACAAAAGGACAATTAATGTAAGAAGAATTATACAGTAGATTTTATAAACGTATGTGTACACGCACACATACTAAGACCGATTCATAATAGACCTCTCGTCACAACACCTCCACAATCATTCTTCTGCTTCGTCGAACTGGTACGCGAATCCTCATGTACATCTGAGTACACTGCGGTTCTGTATGCCGGATCTCCTTCCATAATGACTGATTCTGAAGATTGCGAAAGAAGTCTAATGTTTTGTTTTATCATTGGATATTTTAGTAGAAATGCTTCGTACGTTATGCAGTGTGTTCAATTATTAAGTCGAAGACCTGATTCCGAACCGTGTTTAGAAATTGACATTAAGTACTCAAAATAGATACAATACGATTATTATGACCTTTGCTAATCAAGGAGAGGAATATTATGAATAGAATTATGAAATACGGGACGTTATTAGTGATGGGGCAGATGTTGGCTGATGCTATTGCGATGGATGATATAAGTTCACCGTTTTACATTAGAGTTAATAGCAATCATATGAGATTTCTAGAGGGAAAAACTCAAGAACAGATTGACCAAGCAGCTAATGATTTAGTTAATTTGAAGGATGAAGCGCTGCGAGGACTTCCCAAATTTAAACAGGTTGAACATATAGTTAACCGTTTTAGGGGAAGGGGGGCGGATGTTAAATTTGGAGACAGGTTACTAGCGGCAATTGAAGAAGATTTGACAAGGACCAGTACAGATGCAAACTCAAAAGATGCGTATAGGATTCTGGAAGAATTCCGCTATGCATCTGCCGAACAGACCAGAGGATATTTATGGGAAATGGTTACATGGAACGGAAGGAAATGGCCATCTCAACAAATGCTCTACTTGGCTAACAAAGTATTAGTTCTTGGACACCTTCCTTCACAACCACGCATGGATCTACTTGCAATACCCATTGAATTGGGAGAGTTAGGATTGTTTAGAACGCCAGCATTATCTGAGGTCCCGGAAGATGGAGAGTCTCCTCAAGATCTCCCATCCTCGTAATTCTGCATCATGAAGCGGCCAGCATCTCGGGTTCGGTGTCGATATTCTGGACCTGCTCATTCTCCGCTTTCCACTGCCTGACGACTCCCCCAGTGCCGGCCGGCATCAGTCGGCCAACGATTACGTTCTCCTTGAGGCCGACGAGGTAATCCACCTTCCCGTATATGGCGGCCTCCGTGAGGACTCGCGTCGTCTCCTGGAACGAAGCCGCCGATATAAACGACTTTGTATGGAGGGAGGCGCGTGTGATCCCCTGCAGCACAAATGATGCCACGATGGGTTTCTTCCCCTGTCTTAGTAGTTCGGCATTAACCTCCGCCAATTCCTCCTTATCTATTTCATCGCCTACGATATACGTCGAATCTCCCGCATCTTTTATTTCTCGTTTCTGCAACATCTGCCTCACGATTATTTCGACGTGCTTATCGTTGATGGGAACACCCTGTAGCCTATAGACCTTCTGTACCTCATTGACGATGTGAATCGTCATCTCCTCGACGCCCAATATACGCAATAGATCCTGGAGGACTATATTGCCGTCGACAATGACATCCCCCGTCTTGACGTAATCACCTTCGTGGACCAGGACCGAACGCCCCTTCGCCGCTAGGTATTCGACCGGTTTTCCGAATTCATCATCCGGAATTATAACGATCCGCCGTTTCGTTTTATATTCCTTGCCGAACTCAATTCTTCCGTCTATATCGGCGATGATCGCTGGATCCTTCGAGATACGAGCCTCAAATAATTCTGAAATCCTGGGAAGACCTCCCGTAATATCTCGAGTCTTTATGACGTCCTTCTGCAATCTCGCGATAATATCCCCAGCAGAAACTTTGTCACCATCATTTACGTTGATAACCGAATCGATCGATAAAAAGTATCTGGCCTCGCTCTGATTCGGCAGAATAATCGGCTTCCCCGCCTCGTCCACGAGTAATATCATCGGTCTGAAATCGGCGGTACTGGAAGATTGCTTCCAATCCACGACGACCTTGCTGGAGATGCCGGTTGCCTCATCCAGGACCTCCCTCATCGAAAGACCATCGACGAGATCAACGAACTTGGCGTACCCGTTGCTTTCACATACAACGGGCGTGGTATACGGATCCCATTCAGCCAAGACCTGCCCTATCTTGACGGAATCCCCAGCCTGAACCTTCAGTTTTGCGCCATATGGAACCTTGTGACAAATACGCTCCCTGCCATTCAGATCGATGAGAGCGAGCTCCGCCTTCCTGGATAGCACCACCATATCCCCCGCACTATTCGTCGCAGCATTCACGTATTTGAAGGCGATTTGAGCTTCCATCGAGGATTCAATACTAGACTTCTCGGCACTCTTTTGGGCTGCTCCACCGATGTGGAACGTCCTCATCGTGAGCTGCGTCCCCGGCTCTCCGATGGATTGCGCCGCGATGACGCCGACGGCCTCCCCAATACTAACTATGGTCCCCCTCGCCAGGTCTCGCCCATAACACTTCGTGCATACTCCACGTTTGCTTTCGCACGTCACGGCCGATCTAACCCAAACTTCATCGATACCGGCCGCAACGATCTCATCGACCTTATACTCGTCGATCAGGCTATCTTTCGCGACGATCAGAGCGCCGTTGTTTGGATTAATGATATCCTTAGAGGCAAATCTACCGAGTATCCTCTCCTTAATGGAGATCACTACATTCAGCCCGTCATAGACTGGCTTCATCAATAGTCCATTCGATGTTCCGCAATCTTCCTCAAAAACCACGCAGTCGTTCGCGACGTCAACTAACCTCCTCGTGAGGTATCCAGAGCTGGCGGTCTTCAACGCCGTATCGGTTAGTCCCTTGCGGCTACCGTGAGTCGAGAGGAAGTATTCCAGAACCGATAGCCCCTCTTTGAAGTTGGAAATAATTGGAGTCTCTATGATCTCCCCGGTTGGCTTCGTCATCAATCCCCTCATACCGGCCGATTGCTTGAGCTGAGCCACTGATCCTCTGGCCTTGGAATGCACCATCATGAATACGGAATTGGGCTGGCAACCGTATTCTGTGTGGGCCACCTCCTTCATCAATTCCTCAGAGATTTTATCTCCGCATTTATCCCAGGCATCGACTACTTTGTTGTATTTTTCTCCCTGAGTTATGAACCCATCCAGATATTGCTGCTCAAATTCACCGACAACCTTCTCGGTCTTGGCGACCAGATCCTTCTTGGCCGATGGAATGACGAGGTCGTCTTTACCATACGAAATGCCGGATTTAGTCATGTATTTAAATCCAACTCCCATGATGTGGTCAACGAAGATGGCTGTCGCCTTCTGCCCACAGTAGAAGTATATCTCGTCTATGAGACCACCAATATCTGATGAAGTCATGACTTTATTGATGGTATCGAATGTAATCTTGTGATGTCGCGGTAGATTCTGGGAAAATATTACGCGCCCCGGAGTTGTTTCTACCATCTTATTCTGAGATGTTCCGTCCTCGTTATAATATGTGACCTTAGTCTTAATCTTCGTATGGTAGGTAACACGCTTCTCTTCTAGCGCGTACATAATCTCAGTCAGATTAGCGAGACAGCATCCTTCATTCGGCATACCATCCACCATCATCGTCAGGTAATACACACCGAGGACGATGTCCTTCGACGGAATGACGATCGGCTTTCCGCTCGATGGGCTCAGTATATTATTCGTCGATAGCATCAGGATCCTTGCTTCGAGCTGTGCCTCGACGGATAATGGAATATGGACGGCCATTTGGTCTCCGTCGAAGTCGGCGTTGAATGCAGCGCAGACTAAGGGATGAAGCTGTATGGCCTTACCTTCAATCAAGACCGGCTCAAAGGCCTGAATACTTAGTCTATGGAGGGTAGGCGCGCGATTAAGCAATACTGGATGCTCACGGATGACCTCTTCCAGGATGTCCCAGACTTCCGATCTTTCACGCTCAATTAGGCGTTTTGCGGATTTAAGAGTACTGGCCAATCCGTATTTCTCTAGCTTTGCATATACGAAAGGCCTAAACAACTCGAGGGCCATCTGCTTCGGCAATCCACACTGATGGAGCTTCAGTTCGGGGCCCACAACGATGACGGATCTGCCTGAATAATCAACCCTCTTTCCCAGGAGGTTCTGCCTAAAGCGACCCTGTTTCCCCTTCAGCATATCCGACAGAGATTTTAGGGGACGCTTATTGGCGCCGACGATTGCCTTCGCTCCCTTCCGCTTGTTATCGAATAACGCATCGACAGATTCTTGGAGCATCCGTTTTTCATTCCTGACGATTATATCGGGTGCTCTGAGTTCTAGAAGACGTCTTAGGCGATTATTTCTATTGATTACTCTTCTGTATAGGTCATTTAGATCACTCGTAGCAAATCTACCACCCTCAAGAGGAACCAGCGGCCTTAGCTCCGGAGGGATTACCGGCAAAACCGTCAATACCAAATGCTCCGGCTTGATACCCGTCTCCAAAAATGCAGACAGTATCTTTAGCCGTTTAACGAGCTTCTTCTTCCTGATGTCGACGACTCCAGACTCCAGCTCCTCCTTCATCTTCTCAATTTCTTCGGTGAGATTGAGGGATGCCAGCATATCCCTTATGGCCTCAGCTCCGATGCTGACGGTAAATGCATCCTCTCCATACTGATCCAGGGCATTCTGATACTCATCCTCAGTTATCGATTCGAACTGGGCAAAATGGCTAAATCCTGGCTCCAAGACAACGTACTTCTCGAAATATAGTATCTTCTCGAGCTCTTTCAACCTCCGATCTAGGATCATGGAAATTCGGCTCGGGATAGACTTCATGAACCAAACATGGACAACAGGAGCGGCCAGTTCTATGTGCCCCATCCTCTCGCGTCTGACCCTGCTCAGAGTGACCTCTACGCCGCATTTCTCGCATATGGTCCCCTTATATTTCATGCGCTTATAGCGGCCGCAGGTGCACTCATAATCCTTTACTGGACCAAAAATTCTGGCGCAAAAGAGCCCATCACGCTCCGGCTTAAACGTCCTGTAATTGATTGTCTCTGGCTTTCTTACTTCACCGTAAGACCAGGAACGTATCTCATCGGGACTCGCTATCGAGATCGCCATCGAATCGAAGTCTTTCGTGAACTTATGATCAATATCTGAGTTAATATTACTTTTTTTCAAGCTCATACTAATTACTCCTATATCTTATCCGTTTTGGTATTCGCACTATTTTCGAATGTAACGTTTAGGGCAAGAGATTTCAGTTCCTTAATTAAAACGTTGAACGATTCTGGAATGTCCGGGACGACCTCATTCTCACCACGGACGATGGATTCGTATACCCTCGTCCTTCCCTGAGCATCATCTGATTTAACCGTCAGGAGTTCCCTCAAAATATGAGCCGCTCCATACCCCTCCAATGCCCACACTTCCATTTCTCCGAATCTCTGTCCTCCGAATTGGGCCTTCCCACCTAGAGGTTGCTGAGTAATGAGGCTATAGGGCCCCACCGATCTAGCATGTATTTTATCATCAACCAAATGGTGTAGCTTCAGGATATACTTATATCCAACCGTCACTTTTCTATCGAACGGTTCACCGGTCCTTCCATCATAGAGTGCAACTTGTCCAGACGTGTCGAATCCGGCTTTCTCGAGGAATGCATCGATGTCACTGAGTTTAGCCCCATCGAAAACGGGACTCGCAACAGGAATGCCTTTCCCCAGGTTGTGAGCCATCTCTAAGAATTCACCGTCACTGAGGCCCTTGATATCGTCTAGATCCTCTTTATCCGTATAGACATCCAGGACCTTATCCTTAACATCATTAATCCCAACCTTTTTCTCATGATACTTATCTAGCATCTCCTGAATCTGCAGACCGAGGCCACGAGCGGCCGCCCCCAGATGCGTCTCCAGTATTTGTCCGACGTTCATTCTGGATGGGAGACCCAGAGGATTCAAGATGATGTCGACTGGTGTTCCATCGTCCAAATACGGCATATCTTCTACCGGCAAAATCCTGGAAACAACTCCCTTATTCCCATGGCGTCCAGCCATCTTATCTCCCGGCTGAATCTTCCGTTTATTGGCCACGAACACCCTCACCATCTTCAAGATTCCAGCTGGTAATTCATCACCTTTACTGAGTTTATATATACTTTCATCGAACGTAGCCTGAATCTTTTGTATCTTTTCTTCGTATTGCTTTATTAATGTTGCGACGGTTTTATTCGCCTTCTCGTTCTTCACGACGATTTTCCTCAGTTTATTCCATGAGAATCCGTCGATCATGGCCTTAGTAAGGGTGGCCCCCTCTGGTTTATCATCTATTCCGGAGACCAGTTTCTGCCCAATCAATCTGTGATGAATATGCTTGAGATACGCATGCTCTATAATCCTCTTCTCAGTTTCACGGTCGTTCACTAGATCATCAATAATCTGCTTTTCGATCGCGAGAGCTCTATCGTCCTTCTCAACACCGCGCCTCATTAAAACCCTAACTTCAACGACGGTTCCAGACACACCGGGAGGTACCCTGAACGAGCTATCCTTCACATCCGCAGATTTTTCGCCAAAAATTGCCCTGAGAAGCTTTTCTTCTGGAGTCATGGGGGTCTCACCTTTCGGTGTCACTTTCCCGACCAATATATCTCCCGGATTGACCTCAGCACCTACGTATACTATCCCGGATTCATCCAGATTCCTCAGTGATTCTTCGGCCAGGTTCGGAATATCACGGGTTATTTCTTCATTACCGAGCTTCGTATCTCGCGCTACAATCTCAAAGCTTTCGATATGAATGGAGGTCAAAGTATCTTCTCGAACCACTCTCTCAGATAGTATAATGGAATCCTCGAAGCTATATCCATGCCACGACATGAAGGCCACCAAAAGGTTCCGTCCTAAAGCGAGCTCACCGTTATCCGTCGCCGGACCGTCGGCTATTATATCACCTGAACTTATTACATCCCCAGTCTTCACGAGAGGTTTCTGATTAATACACGTTCCCATGTTTGAGCATTGAAACTTCGAGAGACTATATACATCGGCTCCCTCATTATCCTCCTCCGTGACTCTGATGACGATCCTCCTGGCATCAACGTGATCGATAATGCCGGATCTCTTGGCGACGACCGTCGCTCCTGAATCCTTGGCAATCACTGCCTCCATACCGGTGCCTACGAGTGGAGCTTCTGCCCTCAATAGCGGGACCGCTTGCCGCTGCATGTTTGATCCCATGAGGCCTCGTGTTGCCTCATCATTCTCAAGGAACGGGATCAGAGCCGCCGCGACGGATACCACCTGCTTCGGTGATATATCGACGAACGATACGTCTGATTTCGGGCGTAATCCAACCTCTCCTGCGCGCCTGCACACAACGAAGTCATCGACGATATACCCATCATTATCGATGGCAATCCCAGCCTGAGCGACCGAGTATTTTCCTTCTTCCGTCGCCGTCAGATAAACTATCTCATCAGTAATCTTTCCATCGATGACCCGCTTATACGGGCTCTCTATGAAGCCATACTTATTGATCTTCGCGTAAGACGCCAGTGAATTTATGAGACCAATGTTCTGGCCCTCAGGTGTTTCGATTGGGCACAGCCTAGCATAATGCGTTGGATGCACGTCTCGAACGTCGAATCCAGCCCGTTCTCTGGAGAGTCCTCCCGGCCCCAGAGCAGATAACCTCCTTTTATGAGTTACCTCAGACAACGGATTTGTCTGATCCATGAACTGTGATAGCTGTGAAGAGATGAAGAAATCCTTGATGGACGTTATGAGGGGCTTAGCATTTATCAGGTCACTCGGGACGTACGTATCGACATCGGCCGTCGCCATCTTTTCCCGGATATTTCTTTCGATCCTAAGCATACCGATACGACATTGATTCTCAACGAGTTCTCCAACAGAACGAATCCTCCGATTCCCGAGGTTATCAATATCGTCTATAGCGCCATACCCTTCCTTCACTGATATCAGTAATTTCACAATCTCTATGAGATCTCTTTTCTGGAGGACTCTGACATCGTCCGCCGTATCGATCCCCAATCTATCATTCAATTTCGCACGTCCAACGATGGATAAATCATACCTATCTGAATCGAAAATCGTAGCATTCAGAAGGTCCTCTCCACCGGATACTGTCGGCGTCTCTCCAGGGATCAATGATCTATAAAACTCGATCAGTGCATCCTCACGATTTAGGCATTTAGAATGTGAGAAAGTATTCAGTATATATTGTTCAGAATTGCTACGCTGAGCCTGCAATACATTAATCTTCTTAAGATCAATTGATTGCATTGTTGATAGAGTAGCTTCCGTTATTTCTTCACCGGCCTCGAGGTATATCTTCCCCGTTTCCTCATCGATGTGTTCCGTCGCCACAAATTTTCCTAGGAGCTCCTTATCGGTGACCAAAATCGTTTTTAACCCGGATTTCTCCATCTGATCAAGGATTCTCGGAGTTAATTTATCGTTGGCCTTGACCACTACTTCCTTCGTCTTTGCATCAACTAAATCGAATCCCAATCTCGAGCCGCGGAAATAATCTGGCTTAAATACCGTCGTCCAACCTTCTTTCACCTTTTTATATTCAGCTATATCGTAAAAGGCAGTCAGTATCTCTTCCTTAGACATACCGGTAACGTAATTCTCTGACATGGTCTCCCCTTTGCCGAGATTCTTACGATACTCCTCAGTCTCACTGCTCTTGAGACACATGAAGAACGTGGATGCCAAGACCTTCTTCCTGCGGTCTATCCTGACGTACAACACATCCCTGTGATCGAACTCAAAATCTATCCAGGAGCCACGGTACGGTATAACCCTCGCCGCGAAAAGGTATTTCCCAGATGAATGGGTTTTGCCATGATCATGATCAATAAAAACTCCGGGGCTCCTGTGCATCTGAGATACGACGACCCTCTCAATCCCGTTGAATATAAACGTCCCACTATTCGTCATGAGTGGGATTTCACCGAGATAAACATCTTGTTCCTTGATATCACGGACAGTCCGTGAGCCCGTATCCAAGTCTATATCCCATATGACCAATCGAAACTTACCCTTCAGGGCCGAAGAGAACGTACCACCTCTATGCCGACATTCCATCTCCGTATACTTCGGGCGTTCAAACGAATATCCACAGAATTCTAATTGAGATTTACCGGCGGTGTCTTTGACCGGGAAAAATGAGTTAAATATCCCGCAGAGTCCTGTATTTTCCATTTTGTCTGACGGCACATAATATTGGAGAAAATTATTATAGGAGCCTCTTTGTAGCTCTATAAGATTTGGTAGTGGAGTCTTTTCTTTAATTCGCCCGAATGACTTGCGAAAACGCTTACGACCTGTATACGATCTGATCATATAACAAAAATCCTCTCAAAAAAATCTTCTTAATCAAACAAAATTGACGAACTCAAATGATAGTTTCTTCTACCAATTTGAGTTCGCCGCGTTGATCATCTCGTTATTTAATCGAGACCTTTGCTCCGGCCGCCTCAAGCTGTTTCTTAAACTTCTCAGCCTCCTCCTTTGAAACGCCACTCCTGACCACCTTCGGTGCACCCTCAACCAATTCCTTAGCCTCCTTGAGACCAAGTTCCGGAACGAGAGCCCTCACCTCTTTGATGACATTAATCTTTGTGGCTCCAGCATCATCGAGAGACACATCGAATTCTGTCTGCTCCTCCGCGGCTGCCGCTGGGCCCGCAGCAGGGCCCGCCACTGTAGCTACTGCTGCCGCTGCACTGACGCCCCACTTCTCTTCCAGCATCTTGGAGAGCTCCGCTGCCTCCATGACCGTCAAAGCCGATAGGTCTTCAACTAACTTTGATAAATCTGCCATTTTTACACACTCCTTCTAAAAGAACAAAAAAAACCTCTAATTTCTCGCGGCGAGAACTCTTGCAACTCTGCCTGATGGCTCCTTGATAATTCGGACTATCTTCGCTGCATTGGCAGTCAGAAGTCCGATAATCTTAGCACGAAGCTCATCCTGGGATGGCAATGAAGCCAGCGTCCCGATGAACTCCTTGGATATCACCTTGCCATCCATTACTCCGCCTAAAATCGTCAACTTATCGTTCGATTTAGCGAAGTCAGATATCGCCTTGGCAAGCCCAACGGGGTTATTCGAATACGCAAGGCCCGTGGGCCCGTTGAAGTAATCCGTAATATCCTCTAGGGCTGAACCCTTTATCGCAATACGAGCTAGAGTATTTTTCATGACCTTGAAATTAGATTCTGACTCCCGTATACACCGGCGAAGCTTCGTAATTTCTCCGACTGTAATTCCGGATGATCTATCGACGGCCACCACGATCGAAGATCCCAATAGCTCATCCCTCATCCGAGATACGAAAGATTCTTTTTCAGATCTTTTCATACGCTCTATCTCCTTTTTAAAAACACAGAAGGAGCAATTAGTGTAGCTCTTCTGTCTATTGCAGGCTTTACCGACAGTAAATTATCGTCGACCTGCAGTCTCCGACAAATGTATGTAAAACACACACCGATTCCACGAAAAGATTCTACGCATCCTCTCATAAAATTTCTCATAATACTCACTAATCCAACGCGAACGTTAGGCCGGAGCCCATCGTCGAGCTCAGGACCATCTTCTTGAGATAGTGCCCCTTCAGGCCGGCGGGCTTCGATTTAAGCACCGCATCGACCAATGCCTGCACATTCTCAACGATCTTGCCTTCCGAGAAGCTCGCTTTACCAACCCCCGCGTGAACTATCCCAGATTTCTCGGAGCGATACTCTATCTGTCCTCCACGAATGTTCTGCACGGCCGCGGCGACGTCGACCGTCACGGTACCGAGCTTAGGATTCGGCATCAAGCCCTTTGGCCCCAGGATTTTTCCGACCCTTCCGACTAGGGGCATCATATCCGGAGTCGCCACACAGCGATCAAACGGCATGTCTCCCTTCTGGATCATCTCAACGAGATCCTCAGCTCCAACAACCTCCGCTCCGGCCTTCTTCGCCTCCTCGGCCTTCTGGTCCTTCGCGAATACGGCTACCCTATAGGTCTTGCCGGTTCCATGCGGTAAGCTCACCACACTCCTAACATTCTGCTCGGGCTTTTTGGGATCAATTCCCAACATGAGGCAAACCTCAACCGTTTCATCAAACTTGGCATTCGCCGATTTTTTAATGAGCGATACTGCTTCTTTCAATGTATAGATCTTATCGAGGTCTAAATCCTTCCTTATTCCTCTCAGTCTTTTCCCTGGACGTGCCATCGCTCTAACCCTCCACCACTTCGACGCCCATCGACGTCGCGGACCCTATTATCATTCTGCAGGCCGCCTCCAGATCGTCTGCATTCATATCCTGAATCTTCTGCTTCGCTATCTCCAGTATCTGAGACTTCGTTATCTTGGCGATGGGGGCCGTGATACCGGTCTTCTGAGACCCACTCGTAATACCCACGGCCTTCTTTATGAAGTACGTAACCGGAGGCGTCTTCATGATGTACGTAAAACTCTTATCGGCATACGCCGTGATGACGACCGGAATCGGCATCCCCGGCTCCATAGTCTGGGTCTTGGCGTTGAATGCCTTACAGAATTCCATGATGTTCAATCCCTTTTGGGCCAACGCCGGACCGATCGGTGGCGAAGGATTGGCCTTCCCCGCCGGGATCTGCAACTTAATATATCCCACTATCTTTTTTGCCATTTTAAATCTCCAAAAAACTTCCCCGTGGTACAATCAATCAAATGACGAAATCTCCCACAGAGGCTAAATCTTAACGACCTGAGTGTATTCCAATGCTATCGGTGTTGGCCTCCCAAAGATCATGATCGAAACCTTGAGCTTCTGCTTATCTTCCTCTACCTCCTCCACAAATCCTGTGAAAGACGCGAATGGTCCTTCGAGAACCTTGACCTGATCACCCATTTCGTATGTTATGGTGTTCCGAGGACTCTCCATCGCCTCCTTAACCTGATTCAATATCCGTTTTATCTCACCTTCGCTGACGGGTGATGGCTTCCCCTTTGCCCCCAAGAATCCAGAAACCTTCGGGATACTGCGTACCAAATGCATGGCATCATCATCGAGCTTCATTTTTACCAGCACATAACCCGGAAAGTATTTCTTATCGACCTTGACCTTCTTACCTCCCTTGACCTCGATGACCTCTTCCGTCGGTATTAATAATTCTTCAAATCTGTCATGCATCCCCTTCTTTTCGATCTGCTCATTGATGAGGGCGACGACCCGTTTCTCAGATCCGGAGTGCACGTGAACTATGTACCACCTCGCATTTTGTTCCATCATCTATTGTTTACCTTCCTATAATGGAATGAACCACTTTATAAGACGCCGTATCGACTACACTAAAAAATAGAGCTGCTATTATGGCCATGACAACGACGACGATGGACGTGATGGTGACCTCTTTCCTCGACGGCCACGTCACCTTATCGATCTCCTGACGAACATCCCTAACGAAAGTAAAAAATCTAGAAATGGCGGATTTGGATTTCACCTGATTACCCTAAAAAACAACAAAACATAAGTGGCAGATCATTGGCAGGAGCGGAGGGACTCGAACCCACAACCGCCGGTTTTGGAGACCGGAACTCTACCAATTGAGCTACACTCCTAGGACACGACTGTTGATTGTAGCACAAAAAAATGCTAATTCACCAGGGAAATTAAGGTAAGTAATAAATCTCCAGCTAAATAAATTGCTTAAGGAGCACAACCCAATCCGCGAATCTGCCTATTCCCCCTTGACAAATTAAGGTTTCGAATATAGTATCCAGGTTAACCAGAAGAAGCAGTTTTTTTCATGATGCTAGTTGGATTCACGCAGAAGCTAAGACTTATCGTTCTTCTCATAGTATCCGTCACCCCCATCTGCCAGGCCTCCGCGCATCGGTCCACCAGTCCCTTCAAGCCGGCTCCGGAGTTCGTTGAATTCGTGAAAACCTTGGACCTCGCAGCCCCCACTAGTGGATCGGAACAATTTTATAGAGAGCTGTGGTACTCAGTGTATCCAGAGAACTGCCCCGAAGAGGTGGCACAAATCCTTCGAAGCGCGGCCGCGCCAACAGCAATCGCGAGTGGATTCCTGTCGGCATACGTTTCAGTCGTTTCCAAATATTATCCAGGGGAGCACGGATTCATCAACAGCGATCCAGGATCATTTCGGTCGTTGGTCGGAACGTGGGCCGACGCTCACACCGCTGAGACCCTATTGAATCTAGCGTGGTCTGTTCCCGATTTACCCTTTGGTATAAGAGACTGGGTATCATGGAGCAAACGACCTCCGGCTCCCCTTTGGGACGTCTTGGATCTCATCGGGCACTACCGAATGTTCCGAATACTCCGGGATCAAGGACTGCCTCTCCCTTCTTCTACGCCGATAATCACCAGCGAAATGGATGTGTATCCTCTGCTGCCGGCAGAGTGGAGTAGGCCTGAAGTAGCAACTGCTGTCTTCCGGGTTTTCGAAAATATATCAGTGATGTGGGAATTCCTGCCTGGGGGACGGGAGAATTTGCTGTCGGACGAAAGTTTGAATCTATGTGTCCGTATATTACTCAAAGATCTACACTGTAGAGCGTCACGGATGACGATCTATTGGCTAACGAGGGCTGTGATGGAACCTGGATCCCTTCCCGCGACTTGGCTAGACCAGTTGTACGAGAAGCTCAAAAGGTAGGTTTCCATATTGCACGGCCTACGGTCAGGAGTCTAGGCTGCCGTCTTGTTGAGGTAACAATATCCTGTGCGACCTAGATTTTTTTTTGCTGTACTGTGACAAATTATGATCGGGAAAAGCGGATTCGAACCGCCGACCCCTTGCTCCCGAAGCAAGTGCGCTACCAGGCTGCGCTATTTCCCGGAATCTTTTATCGTGGTTATTGTACACGTTCTATTACTTTGAGACAATTCTAATGACAATATGTATACGTTATCAGTGATCGCAAAATGCACGTAGGAAGCTAAGGTCTATTGGAAAAGGATCTTGTCCCGCCTTGTGTTCCATTGTATCATGGGATTATCGTGGCGCTCTTAGCTCAGTTGGATAGAGCAACAGCCTTCTAAGCTGTGGGTCGGGAGTTCGAATCTTCCAGGGCGCGCCATTTCTTTTTTTTGGCATCGGTTGGTTTCGTTAGTAGTGCGTAGAGCTGTTGCCTGGGAGTCGTCGTATGAGTAACATGTTTTCGAAAAGTATTGTTTCTGGTTGTGCAATATTTTCGATGTTGTTTGGATCTGGGAATATAGTTTTCCCATTGGTCTTGGGCAAAGCATGTGCCGACAATTGGATCCTAGCGCTTTTTGGATGGCTCGTAGCAGCTGTCGTCATTCCGATGACCGGATATTATGGCGCCATGTTATTCGATGCGGATAATAAGAAGCTCCTAGCCCCCATCGGGAAACACCTGACCTTCGCCCTAATGTTTTTGATTATGATGATGGTGGGCCCTCTCGGCGTGGGCGCCAGAATCGTCAACGTCGCATTCGGTGGTATTCATAATTTAGTCCCATCAATGCCATTGGTTCTATTCAGTGGAATCTATACATTACTCACCGTTTTGATCGCCTATAATCCCGGGAAGATCATCCAGATAATAGGCGTTGTATTTACTCCCCTAAAATTTGGAGGGGTAGCTGTGATCGTATTGGGAGCCCTATATCTGGGTGGCCCATTGGAGCACGTCGGTGATACCTCGAACGCCGCGGCACTGCTAAATGGATTTAACATGGGGTATCAGACGATGGATCTAACGGCGTCCCTCTTCGCGGTGGGAAGTGTGTATTATTACATCAAAAACGCACTTCCCAAATCCGATCAGGACGACAAGAAGAAGATACTGAAGCTGACGGGAGCGGCGTGCGTGATAGGCGGCGTCATCCTTGCCATCGCGTATTTGGGTCTGTTATTGATCGGAGTCCAATATTCGGACCAGCTAACCGATACTCCATCCGAAGAGATCTTCAGCAAAATCGCCGAATTATCGATGGGGTACTCCGCATCCTGGTTCGTTTCGATCGTAATCGCTGTCAGTTGTTTGGCCACCGCCACTTTCCTCTGCTCAGTATTTACCGATTACATCCGTCAGGACATATTGAAGGACAAATTCAAACGGACTCCAATATTGATCATCGTCGGGATGACGACGTTCTTAATGTCCCTCCTAGGATTCGGGCAAATCTGCCAGATTCTGGGGGCGATCCTCGAGAAGGTCTATCCAGCGCTCATGGTATTCATTGGATGCAGAATAATCTATTACTATGCAGTCATCAACAAGCAGAAGTAAGGCTGTATACGCCGTCGCCATGTCCGGTGGAGTCGATTCATCGGTCGTGGCGACGATGCTCCAAAGGGATGGTCATGATGTCTTTGGGATCACCATGGATATTCATGAGAATTGCCTCGAGGATATTACGGACGCCCAAATTGTGTGTCACAAACTCGGGATTCAGCATCACGTCTTCGATGTACGGGCAGAGTATCAACGGAAAGTCATCGACCTCTTTGTGGATTATTATTCCAGGGGCCTCACACCGAATCCATGCGCCTTCTGTAATCGGGATCTAAAGCTAAACATATTGGTGGATTATGCCAGGGAGATGGGAGCGGATCTCATGGCGACGGGACACTACGCCAACCTCACGATTGATGCGGACCATGTTTTCTTGGCGGAAGCCACGAACATCGGCAAGGATCAGAGCTATTTCGTATCACTGGCTCCGAGGACGAAGCTCCTTTCCACGAGATTTCCGCTGGGTAATATGCCCAATAAAGATCAAACCCGTGCCATGGCCCAAGAATTTGGTCTGCCAAATTTTAGGAAGAAGGACAGCCAGGATATATGCTTCATCAGACAGGGCAATTATAAGGAGTTTCTGCGAAATCTTAAGACCAATTTGAATCTGTTCGCTCCGGGGCATATAAAGTTACAGGACAGTGGCCAGATCATCGGAGAACACGACGGACTCGCTAATTATACCATCGGCCAGAGGAAGGGCCTCGGCGTCTCTCACAGTGATCCACTATACGTCGTGGGGCTGGATCCCGAGCACCGCGAAGTCATCGTAGGAAACCGCGGTGATTTAACTGTATCGGAATTTACTGTATGGGCCGTGAACTGGCTCATCGATATGGGTGAGGAGTTCGAGGCGTTCGTCAAGATACGGTCATTCAGTCAGAAAACTAGAGCCAAAATAAAGAGGAATACGAATGGAGATATAACGATTAACTTACAGGAAGAATGCCGGACACCCGTTACCCAAGGCCAAGTCTGCGCCATGTATAACGCAAATAATCAGGTGATCGGAGCCGGGATAATAGCTCTCTAATATATTCCATGTCAATATAATTAGCGGTAGTTACGTATTATTAATGGAATACTAGATTAACAATCATAATATTCAAAGAAATAATTTTCAGATCACTGAATTTAATCTTTCTTTAATAAAGATTTATTAACCTAATACGAGTATAACATATATTAATGAGATGTATAGAAATGGTTAAGAAAAACTCGAATTCGTGTACCCCCCCCCGCGTCAAATCTTATAGCAGAAGAACTAACGTATGTATATCATGCATTTTAATGTTAGCAAGCGTAAGTACTTCCATGGGAGCGGCCCCTCATCCGACAATCCCTGAGAACGGAGCGCAGGCAGCGTTTGAATCTTATAGCGCCGAGGAACTGTTAGGTTTAGTCCAACGTGATAAACATCAGGGAAATATTACTGGCCCGGCGTTGCACTTTACTCTGCAAGATGCCGAAAGAGCAATAGAACAGGAAAAGAAATGTGCAACAGGCATTACAAACAGCATCGTTTGGGAGATCGTGGATCAGCTCTGGAGCCGTCCAGACATGAATAAATGCAGATTGGGAGCGTCCTACGGGAGCAACTTCCCTCTCTGCTATCTATTATTATACTGTAACGATGGTGGGGATCTAAGAATAGCTGAGGTAGAAACTGGAGCACTTATAAACAAGGAGGCAGTTTCTCTCCCCTTTTTTGTGTGTGTAGCTGCTTTATCAAACGCTGAGGCTGATACCAACTTTGGCCATCCTGAGCCTGTCGATTGGCGGAGTTATCCTTCTTGGATACCAGATCCAATGGCACAGATGCTTGGAATCGGGTTATCGGCATCTCTCGGCGTTATAAGTCTCGTTGCTGGAGGGTATTCGGGTTACAAATATAGGACTGCATTGGATCAGAGCCAGAAGAATAAAGCAATTGGAGGAATGATTGGATCCACATCTGGAGTTATCGCTTCTCTTTTAGGCATTCGCTTTAGGCAAGAGGTTGGTCTGTGCTTGAGAGATCTCTTCGGCGTTTAGTTTACCGATTCTTTATCATCTGTGAGTGGTGCATATCCAAACGCCTCACGTTTTTCGTTGGTCGTCAAGAAATCGGCGCCACTTATTTTATTCCATTCAGATTCGCGACGCTTCGATAGGGCGGGAATTGAATCTAGGTCATACCAAAACGTCAGATCCGTATCAAAGAGTGCCTTAAACCAATTCGATAATTCCCCGGACATGATATTTAGGATCGGGATTATGGTTTCTTCCCAGAAGTTATAGCGTGCCTCCTTATAGTTGGCGAAGGTTGCCGACGACATGGATCCTATCAGGATCGGTGGAATCCCGAAGGCCAGGGCAATCTCATTGGCGGCGACCTCTTTTCCCGATATGAAGTCGAGATCCTTCGGAGACAGCCCCATCTCCTTCCATTCAAAATTACCCTCTAAGAGCAAGATTTTCCCCGCGTTTCGTCCACCCTCATATAGATTCTTCAGATTATTTTTGAGGTCATTGCGTTTATTTTGATCGAGTGATGAGTTATACATCAATGCTCCGGATGGCCTGCCCCCATTCTGCAGGAACGATATATTCTGCTGTGCTATGGCGTTGTGCTGACTTATCGATCCGAGGATCGATTCGACGGGGCTCATCCCATACCAATCATCCAACGGATTAAACAACTTAATGTGAAGAATGTTTGAGAATCCAGTCTCGGGATCAACTCTGAAGATCTTCCGGATGGCGCCCACGGTATATTCATACCCTTCCGGTACAGAATTTTTACCGGGGATGACCTTCACCCTATCCGGACGCAACAGATGCAACTCAACGGGCCTATTATCTTCACCTCGAATACACATGATATAACAATTGCCGGAGAGGAGGAGGTAAGACGCGGCCGCCTCCATGAACGTCGTCTTATATTGGTTAAAATTCGGTTTTTCTATGATGTCCAGGATGTCGTGTTTATAAATGATCTCATCTATCTCGTGGGAGTCATTCATTTTACGCATGATCCAGTTGACCGACGCGATCGTCCGCGAAATCATGTGGATACAGCGGTATACGACGACGTTCTTTTTATACCCAACATCGGAGATATCCTCATAATCAGTTGAGGTCTCCGTCCGGGCCGTCCTATACGATACGAGTGCAGATTTCGAGTTACCTATCCTGCCGTTGATGTAGTTTTTGAAAAAAGTAGAGAGCATGATTATTCCTCCTAAAAATGGTAAACGATTTGAAATGTTTTGGATTTATTGTAGGGACACGGATTTGGGTGAATCGCAAGTCCGCTTTGTTCAGGGTAGCATCGCCATACAATGTCTGCAACAAAAATTTTAGCCCATAAAAAAAATATCTCTTGCCGTTCGATCATTATATGGAGGGAAATTTCAGAGAATTTGATGTCATTTTAGATAAATGCCCCACAATGCTTATGCAGGAGATATAAGGAGATCTAGTAAATTGAATGGAATATTCATGGAGATTATCATTAGCTTTGCCTTAAAGCGAGTGTTCGTGCACAAACATAAAAGACCATTTGTTTAGGTTCGCTAAAGTTGCTACTATCTCGCAAGATTTCCTCTGTTCTGCGTGCAAGAAGTTAAAATGAGTGTCAACGTTTCTGGAAAGAATATAGATGTTGGGGATGCATTTAAGACTAGCGTCACAAAAGAAGTCACGAATTTAATAAATAAGTATATTGGGACTGACTTGGATGCTCACGTTTCCGTCGAGAAGGACCATAAATTATTCAACGTAGAGATCCGATTGCGAATTGCCTCTGGATTCGTCGTCAGGACGGACGGTGTTTCCAATGATCCATACAAGGCCGTGTCGGATGCTGTATCGAGGCTAGAGGAACGCGTCAGACGGCATAAGAGGAGACTCAAAGATCAAAAGCGGAGAACGCACTGGGAGGCGGAATCAATCAGTGCCACCGGATACGTCATCAAGCGGGAAAACTCGCAACAGGGGGAGGAGGAGCATTTAATAATAGCCGAACAGGAACGGTTGATCCTGGATATGAGTGTCAGCGAAGCCGTGATGAAGATGGACTTAACGCGCCTCCCAGTCACCATGTTCAAGAACTCTGAAAATGGGAGAATAAATGTAGTATACAAGAGATCGGATGGGCACATCGGATGGATTGATTACACAGAATAAATGGGTTTATATGTCTTGAAATTTGGAGGGTCATCCGTCGGCACAACATCGAGGATAAGGCATGCCGCATCTATTGTCTCTAAGTTCGTCGAAGCCGGAGACGGGGTAATCGTCGTCACGTCGGCCATGCAGGGAGTCACGAACCAGCTCATCGAGCTCACGAAGTCTTTCTCGGATTTAATGGCTCATAGAGAGTATGATACCGTCATCAGTACGGGGGAACAGATAGCCGCAGGACTCCTGGCCCTCTGTCTATGCTCCATGAATATCCCATCGGTCTCCATGAATTGTTGGCAGATACCAATCCGTGTGACAGGTAATTTTTCGAATGCAAATATAAATGAGATTAATGCAGAAGCTGTACTTTCACGTGTGCAGGATGGAATAGTTCCAGTCATCACTGGTTTTCAGGGCGTATCTAGGGAAGACGACGTAATGACGATCGGCCGAGGAGGCTCCGACACCACTGCGTGCATCGTGGCCCATGCCGTGAACGCCGACGAATGCCTGATATATACGGATGTTGATGGAGTGTATACTGCAGATCCCAGGATAGTCCTAAATCCAAAATGGATAAAGGAAATATCATACGACGAGATGCTGGCATTGTCGTACGGTGGTGCCAAAGTAATGCAGGCAAAATCAGTATTAATAGCTAAGCAATATAAATTGAAGGTAAGAATATTATCTAGTTTTATTGAATCGGAAGGAACGATTATGACAGACAAAACAACGTATATTAACCAGGGTAATATGGTGGCGGGAATAGCCCACAACACAACCCTTGCGAAACTAATAATCCATAATTACGGCACGACGGAATGGAAGGATGTATTAAATAAAATAGAGCAGGTCAATCTGATACAGATAGATGGTGGAGATCTACACGCCCTCGTCCCGAAGACATCGATATCCACCGTCAAGGAAATACTACGCGAAGGGTATGACATAGAGGAGGATGTAGGGCTCATCACGGTATCTGGACATGGATTCAAAGCCGATCCATCTAGATTGATTCAAATAACGGAAAGCATAGATGATAGTATTAAACACATCGTAGTCGCGGAAAACGAAATATCAATCGTGGCTCCATTGCAAAATACGGAGCAGATAGTCAATATCCTGCACGAAGCCTTGTTCTTAGATGCCGTCAATTATTAGAGCAATCTCCTGAAGTATCCAAATAGCGGTCTGCCAAATCCTGCCGCCTGATCTTTCCGTATTAAAAACTGTTCAAGACTAGGCTCTAATATATTCCATCAAAGATTACTATAGCGGAATATATTAGTCAATTGTGTATAACAGAGTAAGGAGGAACGAATATCGCTCCTTCTTTGTCATTCTGGAAGTTACTGCGAACTATTCATCTGTTTGCTATGTGAGATCTACTATCGCGCTGCAGTGCTCCGTGAGGCAAGATTTCTTCGTAAGTCTAGACACTCCTGCTCATCGGTTTTGAGCATCCCTTCCCAGTATCGGATTGTGGCTGCTAGGATTCCTACTCTGTGTTGTTGGTCAGCGGGAGTTGGAAGCTGGGGCGAATCAACCATTGGCATTCTTATGGTAACTGACGGATCGCCATTTACGTATTTCTCGATGTCCGTCTTGGTGTTTGGGGTCCATAATACGGATCGTCCTTGGGGGTCAACACTGGTGGCACCCGTCAGATCTTCGAGATTGACCACCGCCTGCCTTAATTGGGAGAAGGCAATCTCCAGAGATAAGATATATGTGACTGTCAGTTCCGTCAGATTACCTGACGGTGCTGCGAATTGGCCTTGAATCTTTTCATCGACGACAATTGGGAGTGTAGTGAAGCCTGGAGTTCTTCCTTCTACTATCTGCTTAATAGCGTCATTATCTGCGTGTGGGACCCACTGGGGGGGGGGGGGGGAGGGCTGGTATCGGGTCTGAAGCGCTAGGTGCTCCACTCGAAAGTATTCCT
Source organism: Holosporales bacterium (assembly GCA_031266135.1). Classification (GTDB taxonomy): domain Bacteria; phylum Pseudomonadota; class Alphaproteobacteria; order RUG11792; family RUG11792; genus JAIRNI01. Next base: position 39,628 of record JAISBP010000011.1, read on the forward strand.
ACCATTGTTGCTATTGCTATCTTGTTGGTTCTATTTCTGTTATTCATTGGCTTTTCTCCTTACTTTTATCTGAATTTTCTCACCAAGCTTTCGGGATTGTATTACATCTATTAGCTATTAACAATCACCATATTTTCTCAAATTTACTGGAAGATTAGTAATGCAGCTCGGTAGTTTCCGACCTCGAATGGCGAAACTCTTAACCGCCTCTTGTTTGGCAGCGCTGACGACCTCCAGAGTCAACGAATTTTATTATTCCAACCAACTCTTTATCCAATTACAGATCCTTTCAACGTAGGTTCTTTGTCCTTCATACCTTTCAATTTGTGCTCCTTTGAGGTCTGTAATGTCCTCTAGGTGCTGTATGATCAATAATTGCATTTGTATAATTTCCATTGCATTAATTATCTCGGCTTCATTGCTTTGAATTCTTAATTCTAAGGCCTGGTTCACTCTATTTTGATCCTGTATCTTTTGTTCATCGTAGTACTGCTTTCGGACAGCTTCGACAATGATTCTGCGTAGGGCTGCGTTTTCAGCAATCAGTAAATTAATCTGTTCATAGAACTGCGTGATGTCGGGAGTCTTCTGTGCTGCGGAGTCTTCCTCTCTATCCCAAGACCCATGCACGTTAGCAGACTTGTCCTCTGATATGCCTAAACCCAGATCTGTGGCTGTCATGCTGCCCTGAGCCACATTTAATCCAAGGGTTCCCGCTAGCAGAGTTAGAGCAAGTTTGTATAAATTTCCCTCACTATTCATAATATTTCTCCTTGTTTATGTTGGTTCCCAATGAACAGAGACAGCCCATCAGGATTATAGGGGAGAAGTGTAACATCTCTTCTATCTTTCCGCAATCACTATTTGCCTATTGTTAGAATTATCTAAAATTTTTTGGGCTATAAATTAGTTTGCATTTATGTAGGACGATTATATATCCTGTTTCCGTGGCTGAGGTAATCCTCTTATCACCGCTACAAATCCAATCATTCTCTATCAAATAATCCCAGCAAAACAAGGAGTAATAATACTATGAAAACACAGCTCATATTTAAAGATACAGGTAAAACATTCAAGACTTCTGAAATATACGCGATCAATATCCTCGAAGCTGAGGGTGAGGTTCCAAGGTGCATAGTAGATGTGCCGAAGGCTCTCCACGATAAGATCAGGAAATTCGATACTTGTGACGTAGTGCATAATAAAAAGTTAATGTTTATGGGGCGTATAGCATCGCTCCTAATCGACGGCATGAATCTCAAGATCGAGCTCAGGGCGCTGATTCCAGATAGTCCCATCCCAGAACCTCCAGACCCCGAAGATTCCCCCCATGAAATCCTCGAGAAATTCCGCCTGGAGAATCCTGATATATCGATCCCCATAATACGCGACCAGTTATTGAGGGTTGGGGAGCGGATGCGTATTTCGCTCATCATACCCGATACTGAGCCAATCGATATTCAGAACAGCATCCTGTTTGATTCCCTCAAAATCAAGCACAACAAACAGGCCGCAATTTCTGAAATTTCCGCTGAAATTACGGCTTCCTGGATCGCGCATTTCGAGGGCGACATCGATCTGGCCGCGAGGATTGCGAATAGGTTCAAGGCGGGTCGAATCAACACCCTAACCCCCAAGAAGCTCATGCATTCTTGGCCCGGGTTTGGGGCACGTATTTCTCATCACCAGAATGCAAAGGCCACGAAGTACTACGTCAGTCATTCCAGATTGGAGGAAGACCCATCGATCGGAGCAACGACTCCGATCATCCAGATTGCCGACGATATTCCGGGCATCAAACTGCGACGAGGATTCTTCGACGGTAAACTGACGATATCCTGGGGTTTCGATCAGTTCATGACCGAAACTTTGAGTACCCGCATAAAGGTCGGCGAAAATACTGATCGTAAAGTTGAGAAACTCAAGATCAATCTCCACAACGTACAGGAATTCGTTGAAGATTCTAGACATCTTTCGAAACCTACAGAATCAGATCTTACAGCAACTTACTTAAGGGCGTGTGAGGATTTAAGTACCGGCTCGACGCAGCGGAAGACTGATTATGGAGAGCTTGGGGAGAAGTCTACAGAAATGCGAAGTTTTTTCACGAGTACCTCTGGTCAATTAATTCTGGAGAATATTTTCGAGGGGATCGGCAATTATATCGCTCTATCCATGCGGAATATCGAGATATCATTCACGATTCCGTTTACCGATGAAACGTTGAATCTCGGATGTGATACGTGGATTAAAATAGACGATTATGTGGCCAAGATTACGAACATAGAATTCGAAATAAATACACAAAAACGGATCGTAAAGATTACGGCCATGGCCTTCGAGGGTCATCCATCGATCATCGCAAAACTCCAGGCCTCATCTCCATCGCTGAAGCCACCGGCCATACCTCCCAAGGAAGACGCTGAGTTCTGTGCCTCGGATATCCTGCACGATATCGTCGTTCAAAATGAGGCCGAATCTCAATTCACGAAATTAAAGGGATACATCGATGACCTCAAACGAACCAACAAAATAAACAAAGATAATTACAAAAAATTAATCCTTAATTTCCTTAGTGAAAACCAAACAAAAATTATGATCATCGTAAAGCCCCTGAAAACTAAACACTGCGAAAAGAGATTGATCGAAATACAGGAGCCCCTTCAGTTCTTTTAAATATAATTGACATTCCACTTTCTTGAAATTATTATGCTCTATTAACGTTTTATTAAACAATTTATGATACACTAAAGTGTATCTTGAATGAATACAAGATACAGGCAGAGAGACCCGGACGGCCCCGGGTGGGTGGGGGTTCGGGATGGTGTATAAGAAAATAGCATAAAAACATTAAAAATTCGTTAAATTGCAAAAAATATTTTCATCTGGGAAAAATAATATTCGCCGATAAATATACTCGTTTCACTTCAGAAGCGTAAGGTTTTTTTGGCTTAATAATGCTGAATTTCAAGCATTCATCGTGCTTAATTTTACGCGGTCACAAAGTAGAGAGAGTATCTATCATTAATCCTTTAAAAATACCTAACCTAGTGTAAAGCATACAATCAATTTTTTTATGGAGTAAAAAATAGCATGAAAAAGCAAATCCCAAGATCACGCTTTAGTAACACACCATTTATCGATGGATTTACTGGGATCGATAATGATAATACTGAAATACTGATAGGGAATAGCGAGAAGCAAGAATACCTGCTGAACGAGCCCGATGATAATCCGAAGTATATGACGCTCTTCTGCTCGATTATTCCGAAGTCCGAATTTCCAAAAATCAATGTGTCGACGAGTTATGCGACATCGATAGATGATGATGCGGCAAAATCCACAATGACGTACGGAATATATTCGGGGCAACCCATCAGGATGAAGGGGTTCGTCTCCGAATTGGCTTTTCAATCCCGTGGACTTTTATCATCGGATACATCATCCATTAAAAACGAATGGATAGACTTCCTCAAGCTAAATCCAAATGTCTATACCAAAGTATTTCATACGCAAACCCACGATATACAAATCGAGAATGCTGTTGATAATGCGTTCGACGATAGTGATGTCTTGCATGTAAAGACACGCGGACACTTCTTCGCTGGTAGTTATTATCCCGGTATAAAACTATCCGACATTCAGCAGTACTTCTTCTATATGGGCACTGGATTACAAGCAGAAAATTACATCAACATTATATCGGCACGAGACATCATATCCACGAATAATGTTTTACCGGCCCAGGATGTCACTCTCCAGACTCTATCCACCCTGGAGGACGATGTATGCGATGGAAAGATTAGGATCACATTTCCGGATGGAGCGCAAGATGGAGTGACGTATACATCGATCTCGATCACAAAGACTACGATCGTTTCAGATATCGCTCAAATCATACTCAAAAAGGAGGACATAAGTCATGAATAACGATACAGAAATAATGGCGAAGACTATCTATGGTGAGGCCAGAGGAGAATACAAAAAGCCGAATTGTGGCATAAACTCTCTGATCGCCGTCGGGAATGTCATCATGAATCGGCATGGGGAGTCCGGAGAGTCCATCGAAAAGGTCTGCCTAAAGCCACGGCAATTCTCGTGCTGGAATGACGGTGATATCAATAGACAACTCGTTCTAAATCCACCGATCGGAGATGTGATATACATTCTCTGTCTGTCGGTAGCTCAAAATTTAATCGACGGAAAGATCAAGGATATAACGAATGGTGCAAACCATTATCACAGTAAAAACATAAAGAAGATCCCACACTGGGCAGAAGGGAAGAACCCTGTCTATTCAGTGGGGAATCACATATTCTTCAGGCTATATCGACCTGCAGTTCTGTAGAATTTACAGGAGAGACGTGCGGTGGTGTATGATGAGCTCTATACGAATCATTCAGAAATTCAATTAGCAGCTCTGTGATTGGAGCAGTCCTTGCGTGTGGATCAAGAATGGAGCTTGTTGCACACTCTGCTATATACGATGATATCCTTTCAAATGGCATTTTTTTAGTGGGATACGTTGAAATCGGCACTTTTAAGTTGTAGGATAACTCTAAGTAATACGGCCTAGATACGATCTCTGGCACGACTTGAGCGGATTCAGCTTCCGTTGAATCTGCGTTAAATCTCAAAACGAATACTGGATTATGCTGATCTGGCCCTTTCAGCATCTCTAGCATCGTTTGACACTTAGATGCAAATTGATCGATTGTACTTTGTTCATGCGGCATGTCTGCATCGTCATCTCCGAACATGAGATCTTTGCCTTCCAATGCAAGATCTTTGAGCTCTTCGAACTCTTTTAGGTTTGTACCTTCTGATATAAGATCATGGAAGCTTGTGAGGTCTCTGATACTTTTACCTTCTTCTTTTGGTTCATCATCATCATCTGCCGTAACAATTTCTGCCACCGTCTTGGCAGCACTAACCGTTTCTTGAAAACACATTTTTCTAAAATTACTTTTGGCGGCTTGATCTCGTTCTGTGATAGAAGCAATAACTCTATCTGGAAGCTCTAGACTGGTCGATAGTGTGTAATCGACAAAAGGAATACACAGATCACCGACAGATCCACATAGGAAGGATGATAATGATTGCGCAAACTTTGCATCAATTTGAAATGCATCGTATTGATCCTGAATAACTGCACCATCCAAATCTTGGGTAGCGCCGAGTGTGTAGGCAGATATTACATTTTTGACCTTAAAAAAACATCCGCAACCTGAGAATACTGCTTGAGGTGTTATTACCTTACTTTTACTACTGCAAATAAATTGCATTAAATCTTGCGGATTCGCTAAAGTTACTAAAGAAGCTCCAACGAGAGTTCCAGCGGATGTAGAAAGGGTTCCGTTAATGTAACTATGTAACGGATGATTAAGCCTTTCTTCCAGAGCTTCAGCCATTTTCATTATCCCAAACGTTTGCGTCTTACCATCTGCATCAAAAGCGCAGCATATTTTTGTTATGGCAGGAGGGAATTTCGCAAGCTCATCTCTGAATTGATGTGCAATTGACCGTCTTGTCATTATATCAGCGGATATGGCTGAGAATGAAACAACTGCGCTACTTAATAACGTAATACAGCACTTTTGCAAAATATTGATGTTCATTATACACTCATATATTTCAATGTCTCTTCAAAGTATTGTAAAGTACAGAATATTAAAAAATAATTAATCTAACATTAAAAAAGGAGAATAATTATGAATAATACAAGTATTCTTAAAATAGAATCTGAAGATAAAGTAGTTCTAATTTCAAATAATGCTACTCAAGAGCTATCGCAATTAATCCCAAGAAAAATTATGAGGAATATAAGTTTTGGCATAATTACAGTGCCAGTAGAAGGCAATATAAAACAAAAATGTTTAATTGAAACGAAAGATACACCGAATATAACGCTCTTAAAAAGCAACAAAGTATTCGCTATTTATTCATTGATCAAGATCAGGGAAGATGGGATCCATGTACCCACCGTTGATTATGTGAAGGATTCTATAGAGAGAGGAGAAGGATTTATTACTTTTCGACCAATATTGAAAATGTTTCTAATCAACTTTAGATGCATTGCAGGTAATTTCGGTAAATCTACATGGAATATCGAATTCGAGGAAGAATGAAGAACCTGAGAGAAGTGGTTCAACTCACGCTGATTTTTTTAAACGAGCCTAAGCACGTATCAGTTCCCCTTTTTTAATCTGTTTCTGCAATGTGACGATTGCTTTCGCCAGATCTTCTGGCCTTGGAGGACAGCCATACACATTGATATCGACAGGGATGAACTCCGATATCCCTGGAACGACCGTATCAGATTCGGCGTACAGACCTCCGCTTATGGCGCAACTCCCCATCGCTATTACATACTTCGGAAATAACATCTGTTCATAAAGAGTCAGGATCTGAGGGAGCATCTTTTTCGTCACGGTTCCGGCGATGATCAGGAGGTCCGCCTGCTTGGGGCTCGCCCTAAATAAACAGCCGAACCTATCGAGATCGACCCTGCTCCCCGCGGCATGCATCATCTCGATGGCGCAACACGAAAGCCCACAAGATAGCGGCCACAGAGATTCGGCCGTAGCCCAGCGGCTGAGTTTATCTAGCATTGATGTAAAAATAGATTTCGACTTCGTTAGCATGATCTGGTCCTTTCCTCTATATTCCATTTCAAGAATGCCGCAAGCTTACTTATACTAACGGATTTATTCTTCGATGCTGTTTCGGGTGAATCCATGATTTTTATGGTGGCAATTCCACTCTCTATTTCGGTCTCTCCAAGGATGACCGCGATTTTACTACCAAGTCTATCGGCCGTCTTCATCTTTTTACTTAAATTCCCTGTCTGAATAAAGTCTGTTCCAATACCACATTCTTGCAACTCCCTATAAACCTTAAAGGCGAAGTCATTTTCAGATTCATTGACTGGAATTACGGCGATTCTAACGGGCTCCCTGAATGCCATCCCATTCTTGATGATCAACATCAGCCTCTCGATACCGATGGCAAACCCGACGCCCGATACGTCAGGCCCCCCGAAGATGGGCAGTAATTTATCGTAGCGTCCCCCTCCTCCTAGAGCCTCTCTATATCCAGCACCGGTCGCCTGTATTTCGAATGCCGTGTGGCTATAGTAATCCAATCCCCTCACCAAGAAATTGTTGATCTCATACTTGATTTTACAGGATTCCAATAATGTACATACTTTCTCAAAGTATTGCCGTGATTCTTTATTGAGGTAATCCAGGATACTGGGTGCCATGGAACATATATCGACGTCTTGTTTATCCTTAGAATCCAGGATCCTCAATGGATTCTTCTTGAGGCGCAGCTTCGAGTCGTCCGATAGGCTCTCCTCATGCCGCGATAGGTATTTAACGATGGCCTTCGTATAATTTTCTCGAGTCTCTTCATCGCCCAAAGTATTAACCATAATATTAAAATCGAAGATCCCAATAGAATGGAGAGATTCGGACGCGATCATGATTAGCATCACATCAGTATACGGACTTTTATCCCCTATATATTCAAAGCCAATTTGCCGGAATTGACGGAATCGTCCTTTTTGGGGTCTGTCATACCGAAACATCTCACCACAATACATGTACTTCACCGGGAATCTTTGAGTTAGATTTTCACTGACGATGGCCCGGATGACGCCCGCCGTTCCCTCGGGGCGTAGCGTCATGGATTCTCCCCCTTTATCCAGGAAGGTATACATCTCCTTCGATACGACATCCGTTTCATCACCTATGGATCTCTGGAATACATCCGTATTTTCCAGGAGGGGCGTATGGATCATGCTGAAACCATATCTTTCTCCAATAGACTTAATCCTAGTGAATATAAAGTGGTATTTCTCGGCGTCAGAACCATATAGATCCTTCATACCACGAACGGATCTGAACATACTATTACATGCTCGCATATCAAACTAATTTACGCTGCTATGTTACAATAAACTCGTGCTTCACCTGTTAGAAAAAAGGAATCGAGGGATTATATTAGATAGACATCCTGCATAGGCATTGTGGTACATATATGCGGAGATTTAGCCTCCAATTATACCGCAGAATTTTGATACGATGCTTATGCAACAGGCTTAATATTGATGCAGGCGGCTATTTCTTGACTATTTGATTTAATTGATTTAGTCTAGAAAGACGTAATATTGCTTGGGGAATGCAATTATGCTCAATAAAAATTTGCTTATAGTGACGATAGCAGTGGGTATTGGAGTTACAAGCTCATTTTTGCTGATTGGATCTGCTCATGGGGCTTCTAATAACCCTTTTTTGGCTGACTATGTTAGTGATGCGTGTCATGAAGTCGATGTTCTACTGCGAAGTTTTGAAATTGAATTAACTGACAGAAGAGAATATTCAATTGATTATGGTGATCACGTTTCGTATCTGAGCAAAGCAGAAGATATGCGAATAAAAGTTAACAGCTTAACTCCGGCTATTTCTGCGCTCAGCTGTACCAGTCATGTTGACCAATTTGCTGCCAATGTTGTTTCGAAGTATAGATCGTTACATAAGCGCATAGAATCGTTTCAAAGCAGACATGCCTTGGGCGTATTATGGTGGGCATCTGGTAGTAGGGTTCCAGATATTATGGATCCTTTAACACGGCTGGATGATACTATTTTCAGCTTACTTCACGGGAGAAAATCAGTTTATCCAAGTCAAATCCGGGATCTCAACGCAGAATTTAATGCTATTCGCGCCCATGTTAAAGAAACAGAGCCGATGGTGTCAGCTTGTACGGACCAAAATGCGCGCAACTTTTTTGATAAATTTGTAATGACCAAATTTTTCCGAGCCGAAGATAATCTGCGTAAACTAGCGTGCTCCACTAACATGGTTTGTAATATAGCGGTTTTTCGTTAGACCACTAACGCGATGACTGACGAAACATTACGGAATCAGATGTTATAGGGAGGGACACACGATGCCCTTGATAGCCTATCGTTTATTCCGACTCCTACGTCTTGGTTTGGAATCGGCATAACGGCTATCCCGCTGTACCTCCTTGGATTATCCAGAATCTTCAGCGCGTAATACAGGTTTCGAGCAGCTTCATTGAGATTCCCCGTAGTACTTAGATTAAAATGATACGGATGAGTTGAGTTACCAAAAGCTATAAATGCCTCGTTTTCTACGGGGTATTCAGCATTAATTCGCAATGGTAATTTTGGAGAATAATGTCGTTCCATCATCCCGGGTGCTTTAATTACTGTGGTATCATACGCGTTTGGGGCACTCTGAATACGTCGTCCCAAATAATTTTCCAGGGCCGATTGCGTAACTCTACCATGCCTCAATATCACGTATGGCTCAACCGTAGTATCCAGGATCGTCGATTCGATCCCGACGTAGCATTGCCCACCATCCAAAATGAGCGGAATCTTATGGCCGATATCGGCCTTCACCATGAAGTATGATGTTGGGCTAATAGAATTCGAAGTATTGGCACTGGGGGCCGCCAATGGCCCCCCAAACATCTCGATTAAATTCCGAGATAATTCATGGGATGGGCATCGTATGGCCACGGTATCGAGATCCGCCGTAGCAAATCGGGATATATCACTACTTTTCAGTGGGAGTATGACCGTCAATGGCAACTTCGCTTTATGCCAAAAATAATTCACTAGGCCCAGCAATTCTTCGGAAAATACGGCGATACCCTGCGCCATCTCTATTCCGGATACGTGAATGATTAGGGGATTACCCGATGGCCTACCCTTAACCTGGTATATCTTCTGAACCGCATAGTCGTTGGTTGCATCTGCAAAGAGACCGTACACCGTCTCTGTTGGAGCCGCGACGACATCCCCAGACTTCAGAAGTTCTACGGCCTCATTTAATTGATCAACATCCATCATCATTTTAAAGCTCCACGCAAGAAGTTTTGGCAAGGATCCACTTTTCGGCCTCATATTTTCTTTCAAAAATCCAAGAATGAACTACGCTTCTGTAGATCTTTTTTGGATTATCGAAGGAGACGTTGTCGGAATTGAGGATGGCGCTCATCTGAGAAACCTCAAATGAAACGAATAACTTTGCTTTGGTTACCAACATTTGTGCCTTATTTAAGGTTGTCTTAATATGTTTGATCAATATTTCCTGTTTTAAATTGAGGTCATTTCTCTTTTGTATTTGCTCGATGAAGCCATTATACAGAGGGGAAGATAGGTTGATCTTTAGGACATCACAATCAGCAGCAGCAAATGCCTGGAAAATCGAATCAAAAACAATCTCAGATTCATTTAAAAAATCAGCAAGAACAAAGTCCGGAAATTTTTGCTTCAAAAGGATTTCATCGGACGAATGTGTATCATTAAGATCAGACGATGAATCGACGCTTTCAAAGCGTTTAATAATATGCTCCTTAATTACCAGCTCAATATAAGGAACGTTTTTCGTTTTGCCTAATCTTTGGAATAAATAAAAAAAAATTAAGAGTGATAGGACGGCCAAGATAATGGTAATCATAAAATCCTTCAAAATAAGCATCACAAAAACGTCGTGTGAAACTGGCTATAAGCCGGGTTCTGTCCGGAGGATTACCTCCTGATTGATCATTCATCTAGGCTTACCGTTACCGATAAGCTCGAGCGACCTACCCAGGTGACGATGGCCATGGGCGCGCCACGAATAAAATTCATGCCACCTCTATTTGGTCTTGCTTCAGGTGGGGTTTGCAATGCCATCTTTGTTGCCAAACATGCGGTGCGCTCTTACCGTCGCCTTTTCACCCTTGCCTCCGTCCCTAGGAATTGAGGCGGTATATTTTCTGTTGCACTTTCCCTACCGAGAGTCTTTCGGCTCTCGACGCCGGACGTTATCCGGCACCTTGCCCACACGAAGCCCGGACTTTCCTCTACGATAATGAAACCGCAGCGATCAATCACCAGATTCACACGGGACGAATTATAGCATATTTAACTTGTGCACGATCATATACTTTGATGAAAATCTTTGATCTCAGAATTGACTATTCATCCTGATATAATGATCGGCCTGAAATATATTGTAATCGATGCAATTCATTACATATGTTTAAAGTTTCTGCGCCCGTAGTCTATTGCATAGCATACGCTAATGAACCAGAACAAAGATGATGATAAGAGAATATTGAGTAATGTAGCTGATAATCCGAATATTTCTAAGTTAACGACGTCGCACTTAGCACTGTTCCCTTCTAGAAAATTCGATGGAACTGCCTTGTCAAGCTCCTCCTGATCTGGGATAGTGATTGTACAAAACTTGGGTGCAGCCCACCAACGATTTTCTACGCCCAAATGGTATGTTCCAGCTAAAAAGGAACAAAAAACTGTCATAAATAATACTTTTCTTAAAAAGGAAGTATTATTATATTTAAGGGTCAATGTCGAAATAATTATAATCATTACGTAAATATATCTAGAAATAAGGCATAGCTCACATGGCTGTTTATCGAAAATATATTGGGAGGTTATAGATGTTCCAGCACCGAGTATCGAAGATAGTAATAATATCAGATGCGCTGTTGGTACTTCAAAAAACTTTTTCACAACCATTCTGAATAGAAAACGCCATGTACATACCATATTTATTTACTTCCAATTTATAAGAGAAGTAAAGGATTTTTTAAGAGTTTTTAAGCTTAAAGATAAATAAATGGAATACGTTGAATGAAGGAATTTCACCTAATCTTTTGTCAACAAATTCTGATTTCTTTCCAATTATTCTGAGGCTGGAAAGCTAGAAAAGATATCTGATCTTAAAATCCACGGAATGAGTAAGCATATTCCTTGCCCTTCGCTGATATAGGGTGTATATGTATTTCTATGATTTACTCCACGTTAGTTTTTGGGTTATGCGGTGGTAGACAAGGCTTTCTTTTTCTCTCGTAGGAATATCCTGGTTTTAGGCTATGGTATCTCAGGGAGATCTCTGCATACTTTCCTCAAGACCGAGGGACACAACGTAAGTGTATACGATGATAATATCCATGATATTCCTGATAGAACAAATCTAGATAACCTGAATGAATTTGATCTTATAATCAAAAGTCCGTCGATTCCATTTATGTCTCATAATTGCCATCCAGTTATAAGACGTGCCGTCCTATCTAATATACCCGTTATCTCTACCTTCGACGCGTTCGTGCTACATAATCCCGATGCTCGTATAATCGGAATCACTGGCACCAATGGGAAGTCCACGACCACGGCTTTGACTTACCACATCATGAAGGATGCTGGAATCGATGTTCAGATGGGCGGGAATATTGGGATTCCGTATTTTACTCTTCCAAAGGCGTATTTATACGTCTTTGAGTTGTCATCCTATGAATTAGCCAGCTCAAAGCATCTAAAATTGGAGATTGGATGTCTCCTTAATGTAGAGCCAGATCATCTGGCATTTCATAATAATTTCGAAAATTACAGAAGCGCGAAACGTAAAATGTTGGATGCTTCGCAGACTAAGATCATTTCCTTTGAAGATAAATGGTCTACTGGCAATTACGGGGGTATGGATAACATCTTGACCGTATCATCGGAGTATCGGCCTCAGGCAGATGTCTACGTTTGTGAACACTCATTGATGGTTGGGGCAAAGACTCTGGTCCTAGATTTATCGGGGTTAATAAATTTGATGGGGCAGCATAACTACCAAAACATTGGCTTTGCTTATGCAATTTGTAGACACTTCGGTATTCCAAATCATATCATCTCGAAAGGAATCAGGACTTTTCAACCACTGCCCCATCGCCTTAACATCGTCAAGAAAATTGATGATATTTTATTTGTAAATGATAGTAAGGCGACGAATCCAGAATCAGCGGCTCGTGCTCTTGCCACGTTTATTGGGTATAAAATATACTGGCTCGTAGGGGGAAGAAGTAAAAAGACGGACGCGCTTTCGGCGATTGAACGATATCTGGGAAGTGTACAGAAGATCTTCCTGTTCGGAGAAGCTGCCGCTGAATTTCGAGATATGTTCGATGGAATTAAAAAGACAGTAGACTGCCAGACCATGGCTAACGCACTGCATGCAGCGTATAATGATGCAAGTAAAGAAGATGGACCGACAGTTATCCTTTTATCACCAATGTGTGCCAGCTTTGACCAATTCGATAGTTTCGAGCATAGAGGGAATACTTTCGTTGAGATAGTAGAAACGCTCGATGACTAGCCAAAATAGAATCTTAGTACTAAATGATATTCACATGAATTTTAAGACGGGAGACTCGTCGATAAAGGTTTTAGATAGTATTAGTCTTGAAATCAAACGTGGAGAAAGTGTGGCGTTAGTTGGGGCCAGTGGTACCGGTAAATCAACACTTCTGCAAATTGCAGCGCTCTTAGAAAAACCGACTCGCGGTGATGTGCTGATCAATGATATACATTCTGACAGTTTAAATGATGATGAAAAGTCAGAGATCAGACGAAATTGCCTCGGATTTGTTTATCAATCCCATAATTTACTTCCTGAATTCAGTGCTCTGGAAAATGTGATTATTCCTCAACTCATTAAGAAAATTACGATGACTTCGGCCAAAGAGAAAGCTCTAGATTTACTTGAGAAAGTGGGACTGTCACATAGATTAAATCATCGGCCAAAACAACTTTCTGGTGGAGAGCAGCAAAGAGTGGCCATAGCTCGCTGTTTGATCAATGATCCCTTGATGATCATGGCCGATGAACCAACCGGTAATTTAGATCCAAAAACAGCTGAATCAATCTTTGAATTATTTTTGCATTTATCATTGGATATGAAGATCTCCGTTTTTATGGCAACACATAATCTAGACCTCGCCACACGTCTTGATCGTGTGATTTCTCTTTGATTTCCCTTTATATCTATCTAATCTCAGTTTTGTATAAGTTGAAACGAAAACAATTCAAGGAAAATGATAGCAGAATATGTATAATACGTATGAAGTTAACCCAAAAGACGTACATATGATGTTTCCGCTAAGCGAAATTTTCATCTATATGTAATTTTATTCTTAATATTTCCGATGAAGAACCAGGGTATTATAATTTACGGCGCTAGTAGAGCCAATAATACAGAATTGGCATATTCTATGATCATAGATTATCTGCATAATAATAACTCAGATGAAACCATGAACTTAATTAAAAAGCATGTTATGAGTAATACTTACCCCAACTTTATGAAGATTGGATTGGAGGATGAGGGCAGAGATATTTCGATTGATAATACTAGAGAGATCATAAGGTTCTTATCGCAGAAGCCGACGCTTAATGGGAGACGAGCCGTCCTCATTGAGGATGCAGAGGTTATGTCTAGGAATGCGGCAAACTCGATTCTGAAGGTAGTCGAGGAAATGCCACCCGATTCCATATTCTTAATGACTACTACGAGCTTGTCTACAATACTTCCAACGATTCGTTCCCGTTGCCTCAAGATATATTCAAAAACTCAGGGGCCAGCAGTTTCGGAATACAACGATGCCGTTGAATATGTGAAGAGTAAATTACCGGAGATCGATATAGAATACGTGAACCAAAGTATTAAATTCATAGAATCTGGATGTAAGAATCTCACGGCATTCGCCAAGCAGAATGCTGATATCGCCGAAGACTTCCTTGAAATTATGAGCGCCTACTATTTTTATGTTGCATCCAGTAAACATGATATATTAGCCGCTGATAAATTACTGTTTCTCCAAGAATTGGATTATTATCTAAAAAATACATCTCCAGACAAACAGAATACAATCATAGCGGCGTGCACTGGGAGCACGCGTTAAAATACAATCATCACAAAATCATCAGTGCCATTGGATTATTCAGAAATTCAGTGATTTTCCCAAGGAATTTAGCGGCGTCTTGTCCGTCGATGACCCTATGATCGATGGCGTATCCTATCTTCATGATCATGGCCTTCCTGATCTCATCGTTAGTATCAAAGACCGGAGTCTTAATGGCTGGACCAATCGATAATATACTGGCCTGCGGTATATTTATTATCGAATAAAATGAATCTATTTTATGGGTACCGAGATTCGAGATAGTAATAGTTCCACCATCCATCCTATCGGCGGGTAACCTCTTCTCTCTGGCCAATTTCACGAGTTCCTTGAGTTCAGTCGAGATTTCTCTAATATTTTTCTTATCGGCATTTGAAATGATCGGTGTGAGGAGGCCAAAATCCGTGGCGACGGCTATTGAAATATCAATTGAAGAGTACTGCCGGATGGCACCTTCATGATACACCACATTAATATTGGGCACTTCCTTCATGGCCAATGCAACCGATTTGATGATGAAATCAGTGACGGTCAGTCTTACCTCTCCGAGTTCGTTGACCTTCTTACAATGAATCAGGAGATCCGTGACGTCGGCCGTCGCCATCATATAGAAATGCGGGACCTCGTTCTTGGATTTAGTCAGTTTAGAGGCTACCAAATGCTTAACGCCAGAAAGCGGAATTTCTGTATAGGCGCACTCGTTACTGGCAAGAGTATTATTTAATACATCATCCTTGACGATACGGCCACCGGGGCCCGTCCCCGTCATCGTCGAAATATCAAGCCCATGAATATTGGCAATCCTCTTGGCCAGTGGACTAGCCTTAACCTTTTTCTCAGAGTGAATCAATGGGCTATCTCTTCCAGAACCAGGTATGTGATTATCCTGTACTACGGCCGCATTACTTCCCGTCTCTAAAGCCCTTTTCAAATCAGCGATCTGTTCATCTGTATCGGATTTTTGGCGAATAATGGCGATGGGAGTATTGACACAGACGTCCTTTGTCCCCTCGGCGATCAGGATCGTTTCGAGAATTCCACGGTGTATGGATTCAATTTCCATGGTGGCTTTATCGGTATCGATTTCGGCCAGGACATCACCAACCTCTATGGGATCTCCTTCGTTCTTACACCACGTCACCAGATTCCCCTTCTTCATGGTGGGGCTCATGGCTGGCATCTCTAGGACAATCGGCATCTAATTTATCTCCTTCCACACATTCTGGCTATCCTATTTACTATCATATCGACGTTTGGCAATGCCAGATCTTCGAGTTGCTTTGAATATGGCATCGGGACATCCGCAGACGTTATCCGTACGGGCTCAGCGTCTAGATAATCGAATGCCGTTTCCGTTACGATCGATATAATTTCGGAGCCGATACCGCACGCAGACCACCCTTCCTCAATATTGATGATCCGCCCCGTCTTCATCACGGAATTCACGATGGTATCCCTATCGATTGGCCGAAGACTTATGAGATTAATGACTTCGGCTGATATTCCGTGCTTTTCCCATAGAATCCCCGCGGCCTCCATTGCATGCATCACAGAAATGGAAAACGCAGTGATCGTAATATCGGTTCCATGACGCATAATAACGGCCTTATCGAGTGGCAATAGCTCAATAGACTTCTTCCCTAACTCTCCACAATCATTCTTCTGCTGCGTCGGTCCGGTACTCGAATCCTCATGTACACTCAAGTACACTCCGGTTCTGCGTGCCGGATCTCCTTCCATAAGAACTGATTCTGAAGGTTTCGAAAGAAGTCTAATATCATCCCGCATCTCGAACTGCTGCCCATACAAAACCTCATGCTCCAGAAATACGACGGGGTTATCGTCCCTTATGGCCGCCTTCAGCAAACACTTAGCCTCCATGGCCGTGTAGGGGGCCACGACTTTCAGACCCGGAACGTGGGCATACCAACCGGCAAAGCATTGTGAATGCTGGGCCGCTACCCCACGAGGTACCCCGTTCGGTCCCCTAAATACGATGGGGCAATGCATGGCTCCTCCAGACATATAGAGTGTCTTGGCGGCGGAATTGACGATATGGTCAATTGCCTGCATCGCGAAGTTGAAGGTCATGAATTCAACGATCGGCCTCAATCCAGCGAGGGCAGTCCCCACGCCTATTCCAGCGAAGCCATATTCCGTGATGGGGGTATCGATCACTCTCTGTTCGCCGAATTCATCGAGCAATCCCTGACTGGCTTTGTATGCCCCATTATAACGCCCGACTTCCTCCCCCATCAAAAACACGGACCTATCCCGCCGCATTTCCTCGGCGATGGCATCTCTAATTGCCGTTCTAACCTGCATTGTATCACTCATGATAATATGATATCCGTTTCTAGCTGACCTACATCAGCCTCCTCTGCATTAATTGCGAATTCTGCGGCGGTTTTCATGAGCCTTTCCGCCTCCTCTTCAATTCGCTCGATTTCTTCGGGACTGACGTTATATGTGGTGAGTAATTCGCTCTTAATCTTCACGATTGGATCACGCTCCTTCTTGATTTGCTCGATCTCAGATCTGGGGCGATACGTCCCGGGATCCGACATCGAGTGCCCGCGGTAACGGTATGTATCCATGTGTAAAATAATCGGTCCATTACCACTTCTGGCGTAGTCTATGGCTTCCCTCGACTTATCGATAACATCAAACACATCCATTCCGTCGACAATTATCGTGGGAATACCAAAAGGATCACCTCGATTTATCAACGAATTCCCGGCGACGGCGCGGGGTATCGAAGTCCCCAGGGCATAACGGTTATTTTCCAGTACATACACTGCCGGCAATTTCCAGAGGGCTGCCATGTTGAAGGATTCATAGACCTGACCCTGATTAGCCGCTCCATCTCCATAGAAAATCAACGCAACTCCCCCGTCATTGTTATACTTATGGGCTAGGGCCAGACCTGTCCCTATCGAAACCTGAGCGCCGACAATCCCGTTCCCACCATAAAAATTAAGGGGCTTACTATACATGTGCATCGATCCACCCTTCCCCTTCGAGCAGCCAGCCTCCTTACCGCAAAGCTCCGCCATGATGATCCTGGGGTCCACGCCCAAGGTCAACATATGCGCATGATCACGGTAGCTCGTGATGACTGAGTCTAAAGGTGATTCTTGAAGATATTTGATATTCTTAGCTACACCAACGATGACTGCTTCCTGCCCGATATAGAGATGGCAGAACCCACGAATGTGCCCCTGAGTATAAAGCTCCGCTGCCTTCTCCTCGAAGCGCCGGGCCTCAACCATCTTCCGAAATAGCGCTAAAACCTCTTCTGAATGCATCAAATCTGGAGAACGCTTTCAATAAAGGGGAACAAATATGAGGTATTGTAGCATAACTTTCCTAATACGTGAATTCATTCTCATTATTCAATTCTCCGATGCTATGATTTCAGAAACTTAGCGCCTGCGTCCCAGCCATCAGCGGAAATTGTGTGACCTATTCCGTTGCAGGTCATTATCTCTGGAATTATTCTGAAGTGCTCTAAGCTCGCTTTAGAGAGGGCGACGTTGGCGTACGGAACGGACTGATCATCATCCGAGTGCACGAGCATGATTCGCGTTGTATGATCAACAATATTAGCAGCAGTCGGAGGTGCAAACATCCCAGAATACGATATAATTCGTGATATCTTGGTGTGGAATAACATCTCGAAGCTCATAATCGCTCCCTGAGAAAAGCCGACGAGATTGATGTCGTGGCAATTATATTCCTGGGCAATATTTTCGATATATTCCTTCAGTTGTTGTGCGACACTCTCCAATCCTGTCCGAAGCTCATCGTAAGAAAAGTCGTTCAATTTAAACCACTGGAATCCATAACCGGCATCACAATCAAATGGAGCATTGGGCGCTATAAACAGCGTATCATCCAGCCTCTGTGACCAAAACATATGAGCCGTGGACGCGAAGGCCTCACCATTCGATCCGTATCCGTGCAGCAGGATCACGATCTTTTTACATCCTCCAAAATTCATGGATTGGAAAACCTTGCTACTTCTCAGAATCATCATCATCTCCATTCTCGTGTAGGCTCGTGACCCTCAACAAGGTAACCTGATTCCTCTGCCGCCTAAGGATCTCGAACTTATAATGAAACAGTATAAACACCTGCCCTACGTCCGGGATTATACCAACCGAATTAATGACGAGTCCAGCTAAAGTCGCCGCGATGTCTCCCCTAAATTTTGAGCCAATCTCACGATTGAGGTCCCTTATATTAACCGAACCATCTATGACGTATGAGCCATCATCCTGTTCTCTGATCCCCTTGAAGGGCACGACATCATGTTCATCGGTGATATCTCCGACTATCTCCTCGATGACATCCTCCAGAGTAATGATCCCCATGAAACTCCCGTATTCATCGACCACGATGGCGAAATGCTCACGTTTCGTCCTGAAGGATTGTAGCTGATACAGGAGGTCGTTATTTTCTGGAATAAACCACGGCTTCAGGGCGATATCCATTATATTGACTTCATCTATCGAGCCCACTTTCCTAACGGCCTTAAATATATCCTTTACATGCAGGATCCCAATGATATTGTCCTGGTGCTCACTCCAGAGTGGGATCCGAGTGAATGGACAGCTCATCACCTGTTCCACGATGGTATTGATATCCTCGTCAGCACACAGCATCGTAACGTTCTTCCTGTGGACCATGATGTTGCCGACGGGCACCATTCCGAGATCGAGAATATTCTGCATCATCTCTTTTTCTTGCTCGGTTTCCTCGATATCGAATCCGGTATGCAGATCGATGGCCCCCCTCAATTCCTCTAGGGATGCCGTGTACTCGTCCTGATATTCAGATACTGGCTTTATGATGCGGATTATACGTCGTGCAATAAATCCGATGATGTTATTTAGGGGTCTCGATACACGGTACGTATATTTTATGAAATAAGCAGACGGTAACAATATATTCTCTGGATTAGTGAGGGTCAGCATCTTCGGCAGAACCTCCGCAAATAACACAATAAAAATACTGATTATTATTGGGCAATAGAAAATGGCTGATTCTCCGAAGGCGTCGACACACAGGGCATTAGCAAACGATACGGCAAGAGAATTTAGGATCGTATTACACATTAGTATTGAGCTCAGGACCAGCCCTGCTTCTTTCTGCAATTCCAGGATTACTTTCGCTTTTTTGTTGCCATCCTTAGCGATACTGAATATCTTAGCCTTTGAACAGGCCGTCATCGCCGTTTCACAGGCCGCGAAATAGGCGGCCCCCATCAGCAGGAATATTACAAGTAAAATACACAATAAATCTGTGAGCATCTGGATACGCTAAAACCAAGCCTTCCGACTATTTTTCATCGTCAGTTGATATACCAAATTTCGTGAGGGTCGCGGAACTATTGCTCCTTGGGATACTACCATAGGCATACCGATCACCATCTTCCAGAACTATAAATTCCACATCATTTTTCTCTTTATTCCTTCGATCCCCAATTTTATGCCCAAAAACTAAGTTACACAATTTATCGATTACATCCCACGGGCATTTGCATGTAGGAAGGAGTACTTCTCCTCCATCATCACGCTTCTTTTCTTTAATTTGATTTGTAATTAATAAAGAATATTTTCTACTCAATCTCTCGATTTTATCTATCTGCTTGGCCATCTGGGATATGAATCCCTCTGTCTTGCCGTTTTCCCGCTGCATACGCGAAAGTTGCTCCTTTGCTGCAAAAAGCTTCGCGGCGCACGATTCTACGCTCTCTTCACTTTCCGGATTATCACCTTCGTCATCCCCACTATAACCTTCCAATTCGTCATTATCACCATTAACTGGGAAATCAACAAAAGTAGTAGAACCGGTTAGCCCCTTATGTGCAAGCGCCACAGGCGATACCACAATGACTGACAAAAGCAGCACAATTCTGAACATAGCAAAACACATCACTATTTCACCACTACCATATACTGCCAGTCTATCATAAAATTGTTGAAAGCACTACGGTAAGTTTGGTATGTAAAGAACAGTAAGCGTACTGAGTACGCCAAGGAATCTGAGTCTGGAGAGTTAAGTAAGAAGATCTTTAGGACCTTTCTTAGACGTCATCGAATTTTACTCCGATGATGTTACTTCCGCAATCAACATGAATAATCTCTCCTGTGATTCCGGAAGACATATCGCTCAATAGAAAGGTGCACGCATCACCTATTTCTTGCTGAGTTACATTGCGCCTGAGCGGCGACCGTTGTCTGTCATATGATAATATCTTGGAGAATTCGCTAACACCAGATGCAGCAAGGGTCTTGATGGGGCCAGCAGATATAGCATTTACTCTAATTCCAAATTCCCCTAAGTCTTCTGCTAGATACCTGACACTTGTCTCGAGAGCCGCCTTCGCCAATGCCATGACATTATAGTTTGGAACAACCTTTTCGGAACCGTAGTATGTTAATGTCACTAGACTTCCATTTTCTTTTAGAATGCTTCTGGCGTGCTTACATGTCTCGGTAAATGAGTAACAAGATATATTCATGGCATGCAAAAAATTCGCCCGAGTTGTATTGTAATATTTCCCGATCAGTTCATCCTTATCCGAAAATGCGATCGAGTGTACTATGAAGTCTATCTTTCCTATCGTGGATACTATGCAATCAAATGCTTTCTCAATATCACCATCCTTAGATACGTCACATAATATAACATCGTGATCTCCAAAGCTTTTAGCAATATCTGAAATTTTATTTTTGAAATACTCTGTTTGGGAAGTAAAAAGCAATTTAGCGCCCATTTGCTTCAGGGATTCAGCGATTCCGTATGCTATAGAAAACTTATTGGCGAGCCCCATGATGAGACCAATTTTCCCATTCATTATCATAAATACACTCTACTCTTCAATGAAAGACGGACGGCAGTATAGCATTTAACGATTCAGGAAGGCACCAACATTTCAAGCATCAGTTTAAACCCAATCAGTTAATTTCTCCGCTCTCTGTATCTGTACTAACTCAATCAATTTAAATCCCGTACCACCATTTCATCGGGATAGCAATAATTTAAAATAATCCTGCACCGTTCTTCCAATAAATCTAGATCTAGCGACTGATTACTTAAGAGCTCGACTCTTCTTTTAATTATGGCAAGCTCCTCACTCGTTGTTTTGAGGGCTTTGCCACGTTCGTCGACTTGTTTCTTAATATTTAAGTACGACATGAGTCCATTCTCACCGGTTATTGCATGGAATAACAAATACACAAAGATGGCAACTACGAAAGTCACCCTATACACAGACTTGATATTATGAGAGATTCCAACGAAATGATTAAAAAGACCCATATCACACGCGAGAAGACCAGCGTCTATAACTAAGCTAAATACCCAGTAAGAAAAAACGAGGGCTATGGCTAAGAGCCATGCCCTCTACATTAAACTCTACCTCAATTATTCCACAGTCGAAACAGCGCGACGATTCTTTGCGTGAGCCATTTCGTCAGTACCAGTATCGGATAATCTCTCTTTACCATACGATACAACGGTGATCCTTGATTCATCTATGCAACCTGCCTTGAACTCCTTAGATACAGAGTTAGCACGCGCCTGCCCCAAGGCTAGGTTATATTCGGCTGTTCCACGAGAGTCAGTATGACCAGCAACATTTACCTTAGCTCCACTATACGTCTTCAACCAGCAAATCTGAGCATCCACACGCTTCTTAGCAGAATCTGTTAAATTCGACTTGTTAAACTCGAAAAAAACAGTGTGCGTCACGTTCGTTGCGAAATCTTCCGGAGAGCCAGGGGTAACTCCGGTGCTCTCCTCGACGGTGCACGTTCTATTACAGGCGCCC
Organism: Holosporales bacterium; assembly: GCA_031266135.1. Taxonomy (GTDB): domain Bacteria; phylum Pseudomonadota; class Alphaproteobacteria; order RUG11792; family RUG11792; genus JAIRNI01. The sequence goes on from JAISBP010000011.1 coordinate 62,240, forward strand.
AAAAAAGATGCCGCAACAGCCGCGATTCCCATCAATATCTTTCTATTCACAATCATATCCGTCCTTGAGAAAACTAAAACAATCCTATATGAAGCAGTCTATCAGATTTTATGGAAACGGCAAGTGATGATATTGCCAATCACATCGGTATTCTTAAAAATTTTTTATGCATGTGCTCTTTCCGTCACACAAGACTATTCTAATGTCCATTTCGAACATTTCAGGGAGTGCTGCCATACTACCTCTAATCGGTTATTTGTTATGCTAGCTCCTGTATTATTTATATTTTGTTTTGTGTATATCATCTTGGAATTGCCAAAACGTACAATAAGAATCGGAAATAAAAAAGTTGAATTTATAGGTATTTCGATTGATTCCAGAACGACGCAACCTGGCAATCTCTTCTTTGGATTGAGTGGAAAGAGCCTTAACGGTAATCAATTTGCGATCGATGCTATTGAAAAAGGCGCCTCAGCAGCTGTGATTGATGACGCTTCCTTTATACGTGATTCACGATTTATTCTGGTTAAAAACAGCCTAGAAACCCTAAAAGAAACTGGCCTATACATCAGGAATTTGGTAAAGCCAAAAACGGTTATTGGGATTACTGGAAGCGTCGGTAAAACGACGACGAAGCTTTGGCTAAATGAGATCTTAAATCATCGGTATATGGCGTTTGCATCTGAGAACAATTACAACACGATCTATGGCATTCCAATATGCTTCTCGATGCTAAGAGATGGCACTGAATTTTGCATCCTTGAATTTGGAACTAATTGCAGAGGCGAAATCTTGGATTTAACTAAATATGCGAAACCAGATATCGGAATCATTACAAATATATTTGAATCCCATATAGGTTGTTTTAATAATAAATCCGAAATAGTATTAGAGAAAATATCGATTATTGATGGTATTGCCGCTGGAGGTACCCTAATCTACGATGGCGATTCGGAATTCGCTGCAGAAATTAAGTCGGCGGCAGACTTCAAGAATCTAAGGACCATATCAGTTGGATTTTCTGACGAATGCAGTGTTCATGTTAAATCTGGAACTTCCGTAGAGATTACAACAGATAGAGAAACTTTTAGATATGAGAGTAAGTGCCATGGTAGACATTATGAATATATCAGCGCTTGTGTAATCGGTACTCTCATCGCTTTGAATCTAGAAGTATCAACTTTTCTGCCTTTTTTCAAAAATCTCAAACCACTGAAGGGACGTGGAGAAGTAATAAACTGTGTATGTAATGGAAAGCGTTTTACTGTAATAGATGGCTCTTATAACGCGAGTCTAACGTCTATGTTGGCCTCAATAAACGTTCTTTCATCATATGATGGAGCAAAGGTGGCCATCATAGGTCAAATGAAAGAGAGCGGATCTTACGATGTTGAATATCACGATATTGTGGCTCGAGAGTTGAGCAAAATACATGATATAATGCAAATTTATTTCATAGGTGAACGTAAGTTATGGAGAATATTCGAAGATATTCACATCACGACCACATGTTTTGAGATATTAGATAAAGAATCCATAGTGCATATCATAGAGTTGCTACCAATCAACTCAATCGTCTTATTGAAAGGCTCAAACAGTATTGGTCTAGTAAAATTCATAGAATATATTAAGGGTAGCGGACTGTGATAATTCTAGTTTTTGAAAATATTTATGAAGAAGAATGCTTATCTTGTATTTAATTAAATTAAAAGTGTACTTTTATCTTTAAATATATTAGAATATAACTTAGGATGAATTTAATTCGTGTTATTGTTTGTTATGAAAAGTAATTTTTGGTTATACGCATTGTATATGACAGTAATTATTATCGGAGCTTCCAGCGATGCAGCTGCAATCGGAGTCAGAATTTATCAACACGGAGGATTTGGCGGAGCAGTGAAGGAGCTCCCAGTTGGTAGATATAATTCCAATCAACTAGGGATAGGAAATAAGCAGGCTAGTTCAGTCAGGATTCCAAAAGGATATGTGGTATTCTTGTATGAAGGCGAAGGATGCACTGGTAACTGCGTATCGTTCGCTGCAACAACTTGTGACCTGAATATGGATATAGTTGCTATATTTAACGATCGAACATCGTCTATAGAAGTCGCTCCAATTGTCGCCGAAATCCAGTTATAAACATTAAGATCCATTTAAGTTATTCTTTCTTGCGTAAAATGTGATTTTGTATGGAACCTGAAAACGACTATCTAAAGTCATTCCAGTTACTCCTCAGAATCAGCCTTAGTGAGTCGCTGTCTTCCAGCCAATAGCTGATCCTGAAGATTATTTCCCGAGGAATCTAATACCCCATCCCCATTCCGTCCATCCCAGGATTTGGAGAGCACTGGGCCGGCTTTGGTTCCGGTTTTTCGGTGATGACGCACTCGGTCGTGATCAAGAGTCCGGCGATGGAGGCCGCATCTTGGAGGGCCGTCCTAACAACCTTGGTTGGGTCTATTATCCCGGCCTTGATCATATCGGTATAGGTATTCCCCGAGGCATCGTATCCAAAATTAAAGTCCTTGCCTTCCAATATCTTGGAGACGACGACCGCACCTTCCACTCCGGCGTTATTCGCTATCTGTCGGGCGGGGGCCGTCAGTGCCTGTCTGACTATGTTGATTCCGGTACGCTGATCATCATTCGCCGGGCTCAATGAGCTGAGCCTCTCGATTGAGCGCAGAAGGGTGACACCTCCTCCGGGTACGACCCCTTCCTCTATCGCGGCCTTCGTCGCATGCATCGCATCGTCGACTCTATCCTTCTTTTCTTTGACCTCAGTCTCGGTGGCACCTCCGACACGGATCACAGCGACACCTCCAGCCAGTTTCGCCAGTCTCTCCTTCAATTTTTCTGTGTCGTATTCAGATGTCGACTCCTCTATGAAGGTCTTGATCTGTCCACAACGTGCCTGAATATTCTCCTTCGTTCCGGCGCCCTCGATGATCGTGGTATCATCCTTCGTGATGGTAATCTTCTTCGCCGTGCCCAGCATCGATATATTCACGTTCTCGAGTTTGATGCCGACCTCCTCGGAGATGACCGTCCCTCCCGTCAGGATGGCAATATCCTCGAGCATAGCCTTACGCCTATCCCCAAATCCGGGGGATTTAACGGCGGATACCCTCAATCCTCCCCGTAATTTATTGACGACGAGTGTGGCCAATGCCTCCCCTTCAATATCTTCGGCGATGATCAGGAGTGGCCTCCCTGATTGCACGACCGCTTCAAGGACGGGCAGGAGTGGCTGGAGTCCTGATAATTTCTTGTCGTAAATCATGATGTATGGATTATCCAATTCGCACGTCATCTTCTCTGAATTCGTAACGAAATACGGAGAGATGTACCCACGATCAAACTGCATCCCCTCGACGACGTCGAGCTCCGTCTGGAACGACTTTGCCTCCTCGATCGTGATGACGCCCTCCTTCCCGACTTTGGATACGGCGTTCGCCAGCATTTCGCCGATTTCTTTCTCTCCATTGGCTGAAATTGTGCCGACCTGCACTATCTCCTCATTCGTCGAGACTGCCTTTGATTTCTCTTTCAAGAACTCGACCGTGGAGTTCACGGCCATATTGATGCCACGCAACAAATCCATCGGATTGGCACCGGATGCCACGGCCTTGATACCCTCAGTCAGGATATCCTGGGCCAGGACGGTGGCCGTCGTGGTTCCGTCTCCCGCTAGATCGGATGTCTTGTTGGCGACTTCCTTCACCATCTGCGCGCCGACATTCTCGAATCTGTCGGATACCTCAATCTCTTTTGCGACGGATACACCATCCTTAGTTATCCGTGGCGACCCATACGATTTTTCGATCAGGACGTTGCGGCCCTTGGGGCCAAGTGTCACTCGTACAGCGTTGGCAAGCGTGTTCACACCCTTTAAAACTTTTTCTCTAGCCTCTGAGCTAAAGCGAATATCTTTTGCTGACATAATCTATAATCTCCTCATCTAAAAAACTAACCCTATTCAAAAATTCCCATAATATCGGACTCTTTCATGACGAGATAATCCTTCCCGTCCAGTTTTATCTCGGTCCCTGACCACTTCCCGAAGAGGATCTTATCTCCCGACTTTACTTGAAGTGGAACCAACTCACCTGTCTTCTCGGATTTAGTTCCGGCACCAACTGAGATGACCAATCCCTCCATGGGCTTCTCCTGGGCCGTATCGGGGATTATAATACCACCGCTAGTCTTCGTCTCGGATTCGATGCGCTCGACTAGCACCCTGTCATATAACGGTCTGAATTTCATAACCTTCTCCTTCTAACTATTAGCAAACTAACTACTCGAGTGCTAATTTAACTCAAAATTTACAACCTGTCAAATAATTTTTTATTCCAAAAGAGTTAAATCCAATGCATCCAAATTCCTTTAAATTAAACTTCCTCGCCTACAGTATCTCCTCCTGGAAATCTTAATTCAGAAGATATTGCTGTACTTATCGTGATCTTAGATAGTATGCTTGCATTCACTGATGATTGATCTTGCTGCTTCGATTGACGGTGTATAGCGCTAAATTCAAGAAATACATCTTACTTGCACTGGGAATATTTGCACTATTGATGGTATTCCTGATATGCACAAATAAATTTGATGGACATATACCTCAAAATACTGGTAAGCATATGCAGTGTCATCATGGGATTGCCGTTCTCGATGGACAGAGGCTCAAGCACTCTGCAACCTGTTTCAAGGCCCATGAAAAGCTATCACAGTTGATGTCTTCAGTTTTTTCTCGTGTCAGAGATTCGGAAGATAAAATCAAATCGGAATACGATAAAATAAAAAGTGATACATCTCTTCCTCAAAAACAGAAACTCAAAGATATAGCCAAAATAGAAGCGAAATGGTCTGATCTTTCATCCAAATATAACTCCGAAATCCAATCCATTAAAGATACGGACCTAAAACTTACGGAATACATTCAATCCACTCTTAATAACGTCATTGAAAGTATATCGAAGTCATTGAAATTGAGTATTGTCTTGAGTAAGGGGACGAAGGATTCTATCCTCGTCTTCTATAATGTCAAAGAAATTGATGTCACGGATCTGGTAATCCAGAAGATGAATGAAGTATTGCCGGAAGTTAATTTAAAGGAATTATCTAAACATGATTGATACATCTTTCTATGAAAAACGCAAAACGCTTACCTTGTCTAAGATTTGCGAGATGTTGTCGATTCAAATGCCGGATCAATGCGATCCAGACTTCATCGTCCAGGATATTGCACGCCTTGATCAAGCATCTGATTCTGATATCACTTTTTTTCATAATACGAAGTACATAGACGAATTATCAAAGACGCGAGCATTCGCCTGTCTGATTCAAAGTAAATACTCATCCTTATTGCCACGGCATACACTGCCCCTAATAGTTGATGATCCCTATCTATCCCTCGCCATTTTATTACACGAATTCTACGCCATAAAAGTGAATCGTGATAGATCTCAGACATATATTTCAGAAAAAGCATCCGTTTCTAAGGGCTCCGTAATTGGATCTGGGTGTTATATTTCGGATTTTGTATCGATAGGCTATGGAGTTATTATAAAGGACGGATCTTTTATAGGCCCAAATGTATCGATTCTGCATGGAGTTGAAATCGGGAAGAACGCATACGTAGAGCCGAATGTAACGATATCATTCGCCAAGATCGGGGATGATGCATACATAAAGGCAGGAGCACGAATCGGCCAGCAGGGCTTCGGATTTCAGATCGGAAAGAGTGGGTTGGTTGACGTCCTACAGATCGGCCGTGTGATCATCGGGAACAACGTGCAGATCGGGGCAAATTGCACGATCGATAGAGGGAGCATGGATGATACCATCATCGGAAATAATGTGCGGATCGATGATATGGTGCATCTTGCCCATAACGTATCGATCGGAGATTACTGCGTGATCGCCGCACAGACTGGGATAGCGGGGAGTACGACCCTCGGGAAGGCGTGTATGTTGGGAGGCCAGGTAGGAATCGTAGGGCATCTTACGATAGGCGATAAAGTCTCGATTGCAGCTCAATCTGGGGTCATGCAAAATGTGGAGGGCGGACAGAGGATAGCTGGCTCTCCAGCGATGAATGCCTTCGCGTGGCAGAGGATGAATGTCATCGTTAGAAGTCTAGCTAAGAAGAAATAATGAACCGGCTTTTATAAAGTATCCAGAACAAGCCTGATAATCGCTTTACTTGGCACCGTTATCATTTTTGCATAAATCAGGGTGATTAGAGATTCATGAATAAGAAAGGAATCATGAGTAAATTGTTCTTTGAAATTAAAAGAGCAGAATAGAGAATTACTATAACTATATGGCTATTATGCTTTGAATCAGACGCCTTCAGCAGACGTACCTATCGCGTAACTCTTCGGATCTGCTGATTGGTAGACTTTAAGAATTCATGTAAACCTCAAGATCTTTTCCCAAACCCTCAGAATCAGTTCTTATGGAAGGAAAGACGGAGCACAGACCTGCCGTGTACTTTTATGTACAACAAGAAGCTGATTATGGAGAGTTTTGGGAGAAGTCTATTCAAGGAATCAGGATATATAACTCGGCCATCCTAAAAGCAAAATAATTTTGAGTGAAAATATTTAAGACAATACTGATTGTTAATAGATAATATATATTTTACAATCCCGAAAGCTTGGTGAGAAACTTCAGATAAAAGTAATGAGAAAAAACAATGAATAACGGAAATAGAATCAACAAGATAGCAATAGCAACCATGGTAGGAATACTTTCGAGCGGAGCGACTCTTGCTTCAAAAACAGTCTCGACCCTACACCCAGCGGGTTCACGTAGACCCTACCCAGACCCACTTTATGGTTGGAGGGAGAACGGCAGTGAGGGCTTGAGGAGTTTTGTCCTTGGAAATGGGGAGATAGTCGTCCTGACGCTTGAAGGCGAAGCAAAGCGAATCACCGGATCCTTAGATCCAACCCAAAAACTGGAGCAGCTTGTCGAAATCATAATGAGCTTTGATCTTCTGAATCGAATCCTATATAAGTGGTGGTTCCATGTCATGAGCTTACTCCGGATAGCACTCACGCCACATATTGATCAAGTGGTAGTCAACAGTGAGGAAAGCGTCAGGGGATTCCTTACCGGATGCGAGTCGGTACGAATAAAAATACCATCGCTCCCTGATGATCCAAAATATTGGATCATCACGAGCCAGGATCCGACGGAACGAACAAAGAAGATTGTGAGTTATTGCTACGAGTCGGAGGAAGATCTGTATAACATGAGGCAACAACTCATCAACTTAGGCGAAAAAGAAGGATAATAGGTTAAATGGGATCTAAAGCAAGCCAGGTATAAAGCCAGTTACAAGGTAAAGTCAGCGGATTTGACGACGCATCCCCGAACCCATGCGAATAGACCGGCCAGGATCAGGGGATCTCAGAGAAGGAGCGATATTCGTTCCTCCTTCTTTAGGTATAGTAAGAATTAAGTTAAGGATTACAGAATTATACCGATTGACAATTGATAGAAAACGAAGTATACTTACATTCGTTAAAATTAAGGAGTTAAGGTGCCATGAACAAAAAGTATGGAATAACCAGAGTAGCTATGGCAATCATGGTCGGGTGTATTTCGATTGGAGAAATCAATGCAAGTGAAGGTAGTCTATTAGCCCCCCCCCCCCCCGCAGTTAAAACAAGCAGATATGACAAAATAAAAGAGTTTCTTACAACTGGGAAGTCAAGCTCATTAATGGAAGTCGACGGAAATGCAGTACAGCTCATTCAGGATCCAGCCCAATCATGGCAGAAACAGATAAATGTGAACGATTACATCATATTCTTGGAAGGAAGAGTTAAAGGTCTGCAGGAAGAAAGGTCAGATCTGCAGGAACAGTTAATGTTGGCAATGGGCCTGATAGACGCCCTGACGAGAACAATCCACAACGAAACGAGGCCAGCTCCCAGCCCGATCTTATCCATCAATGAGATGAAGGCCGAGGTATGGCCGTCACTAATTTATTTGGATCCAGCTGAAATCGAGGAGGAACAAGCGGTAGAAATGGCTGTAAGGCACGTGGGATCCGCTGATTTTGAGTAAAGCCAGGAACGAAAGTGAAGAATGGCGATAACAACAGGGAAGGAGCGATAATCATTCCTCCTTCTCTGTTATATACAATTGACTTCGTAATTGTATCCGATACCTTGTATTATCCTAAGACTTGACGCATCCCTGTGTATTTTTCTCTTTAAATTTATGGTCTATTAACGTTTTATTAAACAAAATATGGTAGTATCCCGGGCGGGTGGGGGTGGACGGTAGCTTCCTGCCCCTGAATAATAGTGCGGCAAGACGTTTAGGCGCCCATTACATGAGATAGTCGAATAGCGTGCTCAAATCATCATCTACCCCGATTTTTTCGTCCAATAATTTATTGTAATATACGGCCGAAAGGGCCAGGCCCGACAGGAGAAATGGGGTATTAACATGCTCAATAGTCGGTGCATATAAATACTGATCATCGGTATATATACAGCCATGTTTCGAGAAGATATCCATTGAATAGGGGTGAAACTTCCTATCAGTCTCGGGCACCACGCCAAATCTATGACATTTCCAATAATCTAGATCGGGGAATGAGGCCAGTCTTGCTAGTATCGGTGGAAGATCGTAGCTTCGAAAAATTCTAAAATTTATTGGCGCTGCCCTACCTTCCAATTCTTTTTTTATGGCCTCATTTTCTACGCCACCAATATTTGCTAGTATAGCCAAAACTAATGGCTCACTCATAATATACTGATACATTTCATCTCCATTCATATTCCAGATGCTCTCATCTGGCGCCGAAAATACGACCTTGTCTCCTATTTCCTCTACGGCATTCACTGAATTCATGAAAAGCACGACGATCATCATCAGTCTAAATATTCTTTTCATTATTCACCCCCTATACTTAAACTATACTTTATTATAGTTGTGGTATATTAAGGAATAGTTAACGAATACTAATCTTTTGACTATCGATTACTATCTTGTCGACGACGGACGACGTTGGATTTATATCTTCACGAAGTCTACATAATTATAAAGATTACATCCCGTCTTCGGCCCAGGGCTAAATCCTAAAAATACCACTAAAGAATGATCATGTTTCAGCAGAGTTATATTTTGCTGTATAGGAGGAATAGAGCTCCTGCGAAAGCCAATTCAAAATCGCCTCCACATTTTGGTTTTAGTATTCGGACATCCCTAAATCGTGCTGTACGAGGCTTAAAATGGGAAGAAATTTTGGGAGTGTGGTCAGATAGGGCCAAACTCCGAATATCGGCCTCACAAAGCTTTTGCAGGAGGTCTAATATATCCAGCAATAAATATTTTTTCTCTGCACAAAAATATTTTTTGTTTCACGGAAAATATTTCCTGAAAATTAACGAATTCTTAATGTTTTTATGCTATTTTCTTAGACACCACCGCCGACCCCCACCCACCCGGGATACTATCATATTTTGTTCAATAAAACGTTAATGGCTCCATAAATTTAACGTGGATAATCGGTTATGGCTGAAATCATGAGGTACTCCAGGATTTAGCCCTGGGTCCACTCCTGTGAAGCCACCGATCATCGCGTGCTGCCCGATCATGATGAATTGCTTCACGGCGGAGCTACCTATAATTCGGGCATCCTAAAAGCATTTGAGTGAAAATATTTAAGAGAATAGTGGTTGTTAATAGATAAAAGACCTATTACAATACCAAAAGCTTGGTGAGAAGCTTCAGATAAAAGTAAGGAGAAAAAGCAATGAATACCAGAAATCGACTAACCAAGATAGCACTAGGCCCTGTTAGGGAAAATTGAGTCACCTCAATAATATGAAAAAAGAAGCTATATACCACCATGAAATATAAGAAGAAGCTGTTTTATCATATCTAGTACATACTCTTCTGAAATA
>JAISBP010000010.1 GCA_031266135.1 Holosporales bacterium
ATTTCAGAAGAGTATGTACTAGATATGATAAAACAGCTTCTTCTTATATTTCATGGTGGTATATAGCTTCTTTTTTCATATTATTGAGGTGACTCAATTTTCCCTAACAGGGCCTAATATGGTAGTTCGTACGGCCCATGTTGTTCCATCGAATTCTTGAGACCATACGGTTGCTTCGTGATCATGGTCTAGTTCTGGATACCACACAACCGCTCCAAGTACCATATGGTAAGGGTCCATACCTGTCACTATCTGGGAGAGTTACCGCTACAGTGGTTCCGATTTGATCAATCGATACACAGTACGTACAACTACTGCTGTTAAGATTCGCCTGGAATTGTATTCGTAAAGTACAACCACCACAAGCCAATCCCTTGGTAGACATTTGCGTAATACCCACTACGAATACAAAGATCGTGCCAATTCTAATCTTCATAATTACAGGCCTATCGCTTTGTTATTAACATTAGTAGTATTTTTTCCGAAGCGTAAAATAAAGTTTAACTTCATTATCTGACATAAGGTGCAGCGTTCCTTCTAAAACTATCCCGAAAGCTACAGCGTGTATATCAGCACGCACCTCCCCATCTTCTCGATGTTCTGTTATTGAGGTCAGTCTATATCTACGAAATTTGTGGGTAATATTGACCGCACGTATAACGCCTCGTTGGTCGATGGTTCCATCCATTGAGAGAGATATTATAACCGAAGCAGTTGGACACGATGTTAGATCGGATAATGACATGCAGTATTTAGGATGAGCCATCGGATGATTTGATGTACGAAAAAAAACTTTTAAAGTTCCTTCCTGCAGATAGCGCGGTCCAGCCCATCCCTGCGTAATACCCGCTACGAATGCAAAGACTGTGCCAATTTTAATCTTCATATTGCTATTTGTTATAGTTTTGCGTAATTGTACTACACTATTCTTTCTATTTCTAATGAAAAGTTACATCGATCACACAACGGCGTAGCATATCATTCCATTCGTATATATAAAGCCATCCGTTATTTGGGCGTCTCCCTGCGTGCCGTCTTCCTTTACATAGACGATGGAGCTTTGTATGCGTGCCATATACGGCTGGTGCTGACTCAGTATCTCGACCATCCCGTGATCTGTCTCGAACGTTACCTTCGATACATTGCCATTGAAAATCTTCGCCTCATTTGATATGAGAGTAAATTCGAACATATTTCATACACCTCCTAAAAGTCCGGATTAGAATAATCCTGAGACGGTGGGATCTGCGGTAAGTTATCCTTTAAAATATTTCGGAATCCAGGACGGGATTTGATTTTCGCGTACCACCCCTTTGCGCATTCGAATTTACTCCATGGGATGACTCCCAGATAATCCAGGACTGAAATAAACGATGCTGCACATATATCGGCCAATGAGAAGTTACGTCCCGCCAGCCAATTTCGCCGATCTATAAGCCACGATAGGTATTCCAGATGCATAGTCAATTTGTTATTCGCCAATCGAATACTCGCCGGATCGGAGGTTCGATCTATATTCTTCACGAACCTTTTCAGTATTTTCTCCGTGATTATTGGCCGATAAACATCCATATGGAATATAAACTCAAACCAATCGACGAGCTTCCGTGTTTCCGCACGATCACTCATCTCGAGCCCCGTTAGATTTACATCCGTATAGGCCTCTTCGAGATATTCGCATATGGCATTACTTCCAAATAATGATGTACCACTAATATCGATGAGCACCGGTAATGTACCGAATAGATTATATTCCAGTAATTCTTCTGATGGATCCCAGGGATTCTCGTAAACAGTTTCAAAATCCAATTTCTTTTCCGAGAGGGTGAACCTAATCATCCTCGAGAAGGCACACAATGGATAATGAAACAACCTCCTCATCTAAATTTGAGTGATTTCTTTTTGGCGGGTGGCCAGTGCATTCTCGATATTCTTCGAGAATTCGTTGGTCAATTCCTGCACAGCATCGGAAAGCTTATGCATTACATCCTCCCCTATTTCTCCGTCCTTCTCTAATTGTTTGATGAGATCCATGGCGTCTCTCCGTATATTTCGGACAGCTATCTTTGCTTCTTCAGCGTATTTCCCGGCGAGTTTTGAGAGCTCCTGGCGTCTTTCCTCCGACAAAGGTGGAATTGGCACTCGAATTGTCTGCCCCTCCACGGCGGGGTTCAGATTAGCGCCGCATTCACGTATGGCCTTTTCGACGGCCTTTACCATGCCCTTATCCCATACGTTGACAGATAGCATCCGTGCATCCGGAGCCGAAACGGAGGCCACCTGATTGAGTGGCATCATGGACCCATACGCCTCGACCTTAACGGGCTCCAGCAGGGCGACCGTCGCTCGTCCGGCTCTGATCCCGGCCAACTCCTTACCGAGGGCCTCGATCGAGAGCTCCATTTTGTGCTGAAAAGGCTTTAATCTTGCATCTGGGTTCATACTCACGATCTTCTGAGCAAAAGTCAAAAAGCTAGTGATGAGGGTATCAAAAAGCGTCCTATTTGCCAATAGGTTTTTGTGATGTGCCTCACCACAACCACATGCCCAATTTTGCTTGCCAATGCACGGAGGCTATAAAACTATAATCCAAAATATTTCTTTCATTTAATTTTACGGCTTATTAACGTTTTATTAAACGAACCATGGTAGTATCCCGGGTGGGTGGGGGTCGGCGGCGGTGTCTAAGAAGATATCATAAAAACATTAAGAATTCGTTAATTTTTAGAGAATATTTTTTCTGCAAGAAAAAATATCTATTGCTGGATATATTCCTCCTATACAGAAAAATATAACTCGGATGAAACATGATCATTCTTTAGTGTCACTTTTAGGATTTAACCATGACTGGCATGGTATTCGATGTCTCAGTGTGCTTTGTGAGTGTAGTGGAAGGAAAGATGAAGTCCAGAGACGCAGGGTACTTGAGTGTACACCAAGGAGATAAATATGGAGAGGTAGGGAAGAGGACTAATACTTCTTTTTTACAGAAAAATATTTTTTGTTTCACGGAAAATATTTCCTGAAAATTAACGAATTCTTAATGTTTTTATGCTATTTTCTTAGACACCACCGTCCACCCCCACCCACCCGGGATACTATCATGTTTTGTTTAATAAAACGTTAATACGTTCACAAAATTCCTTTGAAATGTCAGGCACGCATTATACTTCATCGTTTTCGGCATGCATATAAGTGGCGTGAGTGTAGCACGAAGATCCCGAAAAGAAACAGGGCTATCGATAGGATTTGCCCCACCGTCAATGATATGCATTTGAAATACGTGATTGTCTCAACTTCCTTATAAAACTCGATGATGAATCTAGCCGATGAATAAACTATGCAAAAGATTGAGGTCAACATACCGGTCCCAATGATAACGATCCCCTTCAATCTGAATACTATTATAAGGAGCCAGAAATTTAGGAGTCCCTCGAAGAAAGATTCGAGCAATTGCGTCGGATATCTCGGTAATTGATCAACCAAGCTGAAGATGACCGCGAAATTAGCGGTGCATACCTTCCCGTAGAGCTCCTGATTAACAAAGTTCGCGAGGCGACCTATGCCGACTCCGAGAGATCCTGCCAGACACAATACGTCCAGAATAATCTTCCAATATACATTCCTTTTTTTGCAGAAATAGGATGTATATAGCGTGAGGGCTAGAACTGAGCCGTGAAAGGACAGTCCACCATTTCTGAGCATTATAATTTCGTGTGGATTATGGAGATAATACTCCAATTCAAAGAAGATGACGTGCCCAAGCCTCGCACCGACCACCGTCCAAACTATCGCGAAGAACATGAATTTATCGAAGTCTTCTTTGGATGGTATAACTGTGTTTTTGATAGTCAGATACATTTGCCCATTCCTAATCTTCCGGAGGGTCCACGTCGCGACGATCCAGGAGGATAGCAGGGCCGTGGCGTATATAATACCATACCAATATACCGATAAACCGAAGAACGAAAAGGCGATGGGATTCCCAGACCAAATGAACAATGTACCTAATCAGCAAATACTAAAACTACTAAATGCCGGCTAGTATAGCCCAAATTCACTTGATACCAAAGAAACATATGGGCTATATCTTGTAAGATGCAGGCTAGATATAACAAATAATGATAAGGTTTATTTTATTAATATTGTTATTTACGAATGCTTTCTCAATGAGTTGGCAACACGATTCGTTCTTACTTAAATTCCTTCCGGTCGAAGATGAAGTAGAGGTCATAATAGGTATTGGCCAAGAATTGCATGATTCACTGCCTCCTGATGTCCGATCGCGTTTTAGAAAGACAGGATCTGGATACCGTTATCAGCGTCTGAATATTCAGGATGTTTCGAGTGAGAAAGTCGAATACGCTCTGTCCGATGATAAAAAACTTGTTGGATCTGGTAAGCCATCACCGATATCGCTCACTGGAATTGCTAAAGTCATAAAAACACAGACAGTTATCTTTTACACAGGAGCCGGTATTTCAGCATCCTGCGTTCCTGTCATGGCAAAATTAGAACAAGATTTGGGCATAACTGATATGGAAGCCAAACGTAACTACAGCGAATTCATTGTGAAATTTCTTAAAGATATCGATAGTTATGTTAAAATTATGCAGAGCTTTTTCCATGATTGTATACATGCTGCTCCCAGCGTTGCCCATGAATCGCTGAAGAAAATCGTGGAGAAATATGGGCATATACTGTGTACAGAAAATATCGATCAATTACATCAAAAAACTGGATTGGATCCAGTCATTATGCCGGGAAGACAGAACGATGCATTGATTAAATATGTAAAATTAGCTAGATATATCATCACCATCGGTTTGAGTATGGATGATGGAGGATTCCTCAAATACTGCAAACGAGTAAATCCTTCAATACAAATTATCTCTATAAACTTATGCAGTCCCTGCTATTTGTCAGATAAAGATTTTACATTAATTGGAGACGTGCAAAAAATCATGCCGAAATTACTGTCTTTGTTGGAGGCATCTAAATGAACTACGTTACAAAGTGTAGTCATCTCATTTCGCAACGTAAATATGTACTGGATGTTTTATCGCAACCCTTTAGAACCAGAGTGACTGGAAGGAAATACAGACGCAGAACCGTAGTGTACGCTAGGGATGTAATACCAAATCTCATAAATAATGAGCCAGATATACTCGTTCTACTTACCAAACGCATTATTTTTTGCTTTAATAACGCTGGATTTTAGGCATTCATTACACTTAATTTTATATGATTGAAAAGTGGAACGAGTATAATTGACATGACAGACAGATTGAATGGTCTGCCATTTAAAGGATCCACGTTAAATTTATGGAGCCATTAACGTTTTGTTAAACGAAATATGTTAGTATCCCGGGTGGGTGGGGGGCGGCGGTGGTGTCTAAGAAAATAGCATAAAAACATTAAGAATTCGTTAATTTTCAGGAAATATTTCCCGTGAAACAAAAAAATATTTCCTCTGTAAAATGAAATATTGGCTGCTAAATATACTATCAATCTTTTGACCTACCAACTAAGGAAAATATACAGTCAATTGTGTATAACAGGTTTCTTTCGAACCCTCTATAATCAGTCGTTTGCTTCGTCGATATCTTATTATACAAAATCTCATGGATAATGTGGTTGATATAGATGGCGTCCTCTGGCGATGCCATAATCCTCACCCCGCAATAAATATTTCTTTTCTGTGCAAAAATATTTTTTGAAATTTAACGAATTATTAATGTTTTTATGCTATTTTCTTAGACACCACCGCCGACCCCCACCCACCCGGGATACTAACATATTTCGTTTAATAAAACGTTAATAGAGTATAATTTTTATGAAGGTATAAATCTAACAATATTAATGATGTGATTGATGCACTTACAAAGTCAGTTGTGTATATAATGTGAGGAAAGTTACTTTGATGATAAGGGATAGAGTATGTGAGGGTGTTTCATGCGTCTAGTTCACCATTTTGATCCAGTTTTTGATGAAGAATCTCAAGTTTTAATATTGGGGACATTCCCATCCGTAAGATCAAGAGCGTCAGGCTTCTACTATGGACATCCGCGAAACAGATTCTGGAAAGTTATTGCAGCAATTACCAAGACCGATCGAATTCCACAAACGATAGATAGTAAGAAATGTATGCTACTCAAAAACAGGATAGCCCTTTGGGATGTATTGCAAAGCTGCGATATCGAAGGCTCAAGCGATAGTAATATAAAAAATCCTATGCCAACAGATTTATCAAAAATATTTAGTAAAGCAAATATTAAATGCATCTACACAAATGGATCGCAAGCACACCAATTCTTCATCCGATATCATTGCAAATCTTACAGCGGCAACCTTATAAAGGTTCCTTCAACAAGCCCTGCCAATGCAAGATATACCCTCGAGAAATTAGTGGCTATATGGTCCCAAATCGTTGGGTAAGATTTCGTAATTGCATCCATCGTCTTGTTGATTATGTTGGATTTTACGCATCTATATAGGTTACAGTTTTATGCTCTGTTAGTATATCATAAATTATTTAATAATAATCTGAAAGTGCAGAAATACTGTTTATTTCATGAGGATATAATACACCATCAATAAGATGGCGGGTGTATATACGGAGTGACTCCAAGTACGACAAAATCCTACTCCCTCACGGAGACGATATAGCATTCTCCGTCGAGGTTTTTGGCTATTTCAACGGCGCTACCTTGAGAATCGAAGGGGCCGATCAGGATGGCGTGTTTTTGCTCTCCCTGCGCGTTGCTGACCTTCTTGACCACGCAGTTTACCTCAGCTAGCAGCGTCGTAAACTTCTTCTTCAGCTTTTATACTAGCAATCTTAAACAATAAGAAATATAATGGCACATTATATGATTACAATTATTGAAGATATATCAGTGCTAAAGTGTCTTAAGAAATTGACGAATGCAGTATGCTTTGTTGTATTTACTACTAGAGGATATGGTGCTTCGCAAGGGTATCCACCAAATCCAAATCCATTAAATGTTTATTATTTGTTGGATCAAATAGCATTCGAGAAAACATGGCCACGGAGCACTCCCAGACAAGCCGAAATCTCTTTGCAGGAGCAGCAGAATCTAACGAATAAATCTTGTAGAGAGATGACTGTTCTGATAGCCTGTGTCGCATCACAATTATTCGCTAACGATTCATCGAGAAACCTGTCATTTTGGACTGAACAGGTAATTGAAAAGATTATCCGGATACATCCTGGCACTATCCTCAGTGATGCAAAACAGATTGCAGATATCAGAGCTGAACTTAATCTGGCCATAAAGAAGGGAGATTTAGAGGGGACAATTCGTTATAACATTGAACAAACAAAAAAGCAAACTCCTCAATCAGCTGTTGCAAAAGAGAGTATCATAACATTATTGCTAGAAGATAGAATTCAAGCTCGGCTTAAAATAGTTCCCAGCACAATGGAATATAAACCTGAGTGGAGTAACCATTCAGGAAGACAGCCGGGTGAGTTTCTCCATTTTTTTACATGCAGAGCCGCGGACGGTCAAGAAATAGTCATCAAAATTAGAGACCTAGGGAATGCATATGGCCGGAGGAATGTATTCCTGCCTCCAGAACTTGCTCTCAGGATGAGGGCAGTTGAGCAAGCGGTTACCGCAGCTGAGGATCTAGTTACTCCTCTTCGAGTATCTTACCCGTTCCTATTTATCGGAGCCAAAGCTGATGACTATTCTTTAGTTTTCTGCTGCGGTATTGATGATCCACAGTTATCTGTTACTCCTACTGACTTGCTTTGCATAGAGATAACGTATCTGATGCAAGGAGATACTGTTGCTAATCTGTTGAAGCAGTGCGGCACAAATTCCTTGGAATCCCTGCACCTGGGAACGGCTGTTGGAAAGGCGGTGGCAACCTTTCACTATCCTCCTAATTATACTGATATCCCGGTCATTCATGGAGATTTACACTGTTCCAATATGCACGCAGATCCAAATGGAGCCATTATATTATTTGATCCATTTGATTTATCAGATCATATGTCTTATTTATTTGATTTAGAAGATATTGTACGAGATCGATATTCAGAGACAAACATTGCTTTTGTTTTCGGTACCTTAACTGGATATGCACAGCAAGCTCAACAACCGTCATTACCAATTCAACTATTCTCTTCGTTGTACTACAAACTTACTGATAATCCTCCTGAAAATTCCCATGGCTTACTTGCTTTCTACCGACTAGCAATGTTCATTTTCGATCATTCAGAGTCGCCTGAACATGTAGAAGATCAACATACAGATTGTCCATCTTTTATTCCTATAAAGCAGATTCTTCTTCACGGGATACTGCCAGGGTATGATGTCAGTGAATCCAGCATAACACACTCAAATCCACTTAAAATGACACATCAGCTTTCAACAAAATTGGAAAATAAGTTTGGGATAAATATGTCAATCCATCGGTTTGACCTCCTTGAACGAATCTCACTTGCCGCAAATTTTCTCGCTCAAAGAGTCACTCCAAGTTCAGCTCCGAGTCTCGAAGAAATCGAATCCTGGGACCTAGCGTAAAAAATCCTACTCCCTCACGGAGACGATATAGCATTCTCCGTCGAGGTTTTTGGCTATTTCAACGGCGCTACCTTGAGAATCGAAGGGGCCGATCAGGATGGCGTGTTTTTGTTCTCCCTGCGCGTTGCTGACCTTCTTGACCACGCAATTCACTTCCGATAGCAGTGTCGTAAACTTCTTCTTCAGCAATTTTGCTTCATTTTGCAGGACCCGCTTACTCTTCCCAGCCGAAATCTTGATATAATACGTCTTATCATCCACTATGGAATATTCCTCAACATCCGGTGGATTCACGGTATTGGCATGGATATTCCTTGTCGGTAAATCGATTGGATCTTCCGGAGGTGGTAACAACCTCTCCTCGAGACTCTGTTGAGATGCCCCCGGATTGACCCTCGAATAAACCATCTTATCCTTGTGCTGGACTTCGATACCCCCCGGATTATCCGGCAAAACCTTGAACGCTTGCTGGTCGGGCTCGATGATGACGGGCACATTACGTCCACCGGTTCGTTTTTCACCGTTCCAGTTATAGGCAATCCACGTGATACACACCAGTGATAAGATCGACGCAAAAGTCACGATGAATTTTTGCCAGATAGCACCGAATGACGTAGACTGCCTAGACCTCCGCGTTTCGTATTCATCGGAATCTTCATCCCAATACGGGAGGCGCTGATTTGGATAGTTGTCTCTGGGGTTATTCCCATAACGATGCAATGGAGGGAGTTGTCTCTTCTGGTACCGAATCATTTTATCGTCTATGATGCTGGTCCCCTGCGCAAAATACTCCTTCTCACCTGGTGTGGGCTGAATATCCTGATAACGATTTCTGGATCTATTCTGTGGATCCATATCATCATACTCATCGAATTGATCCAAATACTGATCATCCTGCTGGTATCTAAATTCATCCTCCCCCCGTGGCTCCTGGCGCTGAAACTTATCGCGTTGTGGTGGAGAGTTATATCCCGGATCCCGTTGATACCTACCATTATAATTTTGATTATTCACATTGTTCTGAGACATGAAGACATCGTTATACTTCAAATAACTCTGCTTATTATTTGCCTTACGAAAGTTGACTTGTTTCATGACCTATATCCTCATCAAATTACTTCATCTCAGACATCGGAGTTATCCCCATTATTTTAAGTCCGTCCTCTAGGACGATCTTCGTTGCCATCAATAAAGAGAGTCTCGATATTGTCTCCGTCCTATTATCCGGAGATATAAACCTCAATTCGGCATTCTTTTTCCCGACGTTCCAGAGGGCATGGAAGTAATACGCCACCTCCTGCAGGTATCCAGGGATTCTATGTGGTTCGATGGCAAGGGCCGCACTCCTAACGCGTTCTGGCCAGAAGCTCAGTGTCTTCAATAGATTTAGTTCGGCCACATCCGATAGGACACCCTTATCACTATTACGTACCTCCTCTTCATTCAACGCACCGAAACTATTGGCATAATGCCTGAGTACAGAGCAGATCCTAGCATACGCATACTGAATATAGAACAAAGGATTATCCATGGAGCACTCTATGACCTTCTCGAAATCGAAGTCTATCATAACGTCGTGGTGTCTAGAAATCATCATGTATCTCGTGACGTCCTTTCCGACCTTATCCACGACGTCTCTCAGGCTTATGAAATTTCCCGACCGTTTCGACATTCTTATGGGTTTCCCATTTTCCAAGAAATTAACGAGTTGATACAACCTAATCTCAATATCAGCTGTTCCATCACTAAGAGCATGGACCGCGGCCTTGAGCCTCTTGACGTATCCACTATGATCGGCCCCCAGGACGGTCACCATCTTACTATAACCCCTCTTGATCTTGTCGAGATGGTATGCCATGTCCCCAGCGAAATACGTCCACGTACCATCGGATTTCCTGATGGCCCTGTCCATACTGTCCCCGTATTTCATCGATCTGAATAGGGTCTGTGGCCGTTCCTCCCATTCATCATCGTCGTCGATACCTTTGGGCCTAGGCAACACTCCCTCATACGTATCGCCTCTTTCCGATAGGATCTCCATGACCTCGTCCGGGATTTTCCGCTTAAAGAGATCGGCTTCGGATGTGTATTTATCCATGGTGATACCCAGCAATTCTAGGTCCTCCTTAATATTCTCCATCATTTTATTGACGGAGAATTCCTTGAGGATATCTAGGTACTCCGATTCTTTTTTATTGATGAAACTATCGTTGTATGTCTCGAATAAGCACCCGGCGAGATCTTTTATGTATTCACCGCAATACATATCGTCTCCGAATGCATCATCCGGAATATCTGAGCCCAGGATTTCGAGATACCTTAAATAAAGGGATTTAGCCAGGGCCTTGATCTGGTTCCCCTGATCGTTGATATAGAACTCGCGTGTAACGGTATATCCGATCTTTTCCAACAGATTACTGGCGACACTTCCGAAGACGGCATTCCTGGCGTGGCCAGTGTGTAATGGGCCCGTCGGATTGGCCGACACAAATTCAACATTAATTGTTTCTCCGTGCTTGATATTGGTTTCACTGTACCCACCTTTCTTGGTCAGTATTTCATCAATGAATTCATGCCAAAACTCATTCTTAACGTTAATATTGATGAATCCTGGGCCCGCAATGGAAGTACTCAATATAATGTCACATTCCTCGAGGGCGATTGAAATAGACGCCGCTAAAACCCTGGGGGCAACACCAAGCTGCTTCGCGAAGAACATGGCGGCGTTGGTATAGAGATCCCCGAAGGAACGATCAGTTGGTATATCCAGCAGAACGGATTCTTCAAGATGACATATATCCTGTGAACCGGCAAATTGCTTAAGCGCCTTGAATATAAGATCTCGAATTATCTGAAACACAAAAATCCCATAAAAAACGCAGGAGCCATGCTGTGGCACAACGCTGATACTACACCAAATTGGGATGAATGTTCAATTCGTTCTTGGAAACAAGTCTTCACACAGTCAGAGTAACAAGTTTCATAAGAGAATTGTTGGAAGCAAAGACTTCAAACCCTGTAGTCAAGAATTGGAAATTGGGGTAGAATCGTGGAGACAAGAGGATGGATGGCCGAGTGGTTGAAGGCACCGGTCTTGAAAACCGGCAAGAGGGAGACTTCTTCGTGGGTTCGAATCCCACTCCATCCGCCAGGATTGCTGGAGAATTAATAGAGAGTTTTCTAAAATAGATGTATTTTCACCAGCCAATGGTTGAACATACCTAGCAAAGCAGTGATATTACCGAATATTAAACTACAGCTAATTGCCACGTTCCTGCAAAATCTGACTATCTACGAATACTCTGTAATACTAAAATTACAAGCATGGCCTAGTCTGTTAAGGTAGTTATTGGATTGTTGTAACTTTAATCTGTAAAAAGATAAGTTATGTAAAGGCCTTCTATTGCTTTTACGTGACATTTGTCTCCGCATTCTCTCTGTTTCAGCGTGTTTTATGTTCATTTACTGTAGCATTTATGCTATTATCTACACGGGTTGTGATGCTTTACATTCTTCTGAGAGGTAAGTATGGACTTTAGAACTGGGCCTATAGCCGTCGACGACGGCTTAAGAAAGTATATGATATCCGTCTTCAATAAGATGTTTTGGGCGTTATGCTTGACGGGATGCGTTTCCTATGTATGCGGAGCAAGTCCAGAGATATTGGCCGTATTGCAAGGCGGATTTTCTATGGTTTTGTTTATCGCGACGTTGGGAATCGTCGTGTATTTATCGGCCAGAATTAACAAAATTAGTTCTGAAAAGGCACAGGCATTATTTTGGCTGTATTCTGCGTTGGTAGGAGCATCTATTTCGCCGATAATTGCAAGTTATACTGGGGAGAGCATTGCTAACGCGTTCTTTACTTCGGCAGCTTTTTTCGGGGGCCTCAGTATTTACGGGTACACGACTACGAGGGATCTCACTGGAGTTGGATCGTTTATGATAGTCGGGCTCATAGCCGTCATAATATCTTCTTTCATAAATATAATATTTTTGAAGAGTTCAGCACTGAGTTTGGGATTGTCGGCGATCAGTATCATCATTTTTGGCGGACTCACGATGTATGACGTGCAAAAAATCAAGAATTACTACGATGCGTCATGCGATGAACAGACCATTGCTAGTAGGGCCGTTATTGGAGCATTAAATCTTTATCTGGATTTTCTGAATCTTTTCTTGATGTTACTCAGATTTATTGGCAATAGGAAGTAGAAGATTCTATCAGCAACGATTCGGTGATAATTCGCGGTTGACGAGTGGGTGAGCTCATCTCCTATTTTACAATACATCCATGGATTGGCCGCATAGCTTAGCTGTGGTTTTATTGCTAGAACAACGCGTACTTGGCGACGTTGGTTTTTTGGCTCTATGAACGTTTTATTCATCGTGATAGTCATCATGGAAATATTGAGCGGTATAGAGGTCGATCTCTGTATCCCAAGCTTCCCAGAAATTCAAGGCCTATTTAAAACGTCGACGATCGCCATCGAAGGCCTCCTGAGCATTAACCTCCTAACCAATTGTGTGGGAGCCCTAATTGCTGGTACCCTTGGTGACAGGTATGGCCGGAAGCCCATCATCATGTACGGCCTGGCGCTCTTCATCTTTGGAAGCGCTATTTGTGCGATGGCATCAAATTACACCATGTTATTGATTGGGCGCTTTATTCAAGGCTTTGGGATATCGTGTCCGGCGTGCTTGGCCTACGTCATCATCCCCGATACGTACGACGTAAAAACACATCAAAAAATGCTGGGACTATTGAATTTCTATGCGACGGCATCGATGGCGGTGGCCCCCGTCATCGGCAGCCACATTGCCCTGTATTTCGGATGGCGCGGTAACTTCAGCTTCTGCCTATTGTGCGGGATTGTATGTTTTATACTTGGATACTTTATTTTGCCACCGGGAAAGAGGAATGCTAATTTAGCACTTGGATTGGGCGGCTACCTCACGGTCTTAAAAAACAGAAAGGTTGTGTTCTACATTCTGACGATATGCTTTTTCGTGATTGGATACTGGATTTTTATTGGGATGGCACCGATCTTATACTGCAAAGATTTCGGCGTTCAGCTCAAGCATTTCGGCTTTTACCAGGGTGCGTTGGCGGCGACATTGGCTATCGTGAGCTTACTGAGCGAAAGACTCATCACCTATTTTGGGCAGAATAAATGCTTTTGGGGCTCGGTTGCAATGATATGTATATCGATTGTATCCATCGTGCTCCTGGTGGCGACCAATACCTCAAGCCCCGGATTGATTACGGTCGCCATGATGCTTTATGTTGGAGGATCCGTTTGCCCCGTTAATATTCTCTGCCCATACGCGTACAAAACTGCTCCAGAAGACATGGGCAAGTTGAATGCGCTGATCATGGCGTTCAAGATGATGGCCATAAGCCTATTGATCCAAGCCACCAGCTCTTTCTATTCGGGCAATTTTAGGAGTATTGGAATCGTCGTCGCCCTAACACTTGTCCTCGTGATTTTTTTGAGCTGGAGGTTGTTGAAGATGGATTCAGTTCTGGATGGAGATTATACCAACTCGACTTCGTAAGTGCATTCAGCATCTTATTGATATTGCAAGCATCTCAAATCTTTTTTAGACCAATATGATTCTTCCTCTTGGGATAGTTCCTCATGCTCATATGCAGAAATCCTTCTTTTTCTTCATCTACATTAACGGAACGTCGATCAACTCCATATTCTCTCTGGCTCATCCATGAATCATTTAAACCAGGAGTAGAGTATAAGTAAAGTCCGGAAAAGTGTTAGCAACTTGTAGATGAGTAAGCCCATCCACCCGGGATATTACCATGAAAACGTTAATGATTCCATAAATTTAACGTGGCTAATTGGTATGGCGGAGATCAGACGCATTCTAGGATTTAGCTCTGGCACGCATGGAGTTCGTGGTGTATAAATTATGGGCAGTCCGGGAGATTCGCTATTTTCTATTTCGTAATTATTTGGTATTTTTGTAGAATGGTGCTCAGGGTTACGAAGATCCTTTAGGGGTTTTATGATTTGCTGCGTAAATGTAATAGTTGTTCTCTGCGGCCTGATGGCCATATTGTTTGCTCTAACCAAGATTAAATCCGTCTTCAAATGTCCGGTTGGCAATGCTCGGATGGTCGAGATAGCGGGAGCCATCCAACTGGGGGCCAAGGCCTATCTAAACAGGCAATACATAACGATAGCAAAGGTTGGCGTCATCATCACAATTTCCCTCTTCATATTTCTATCGAGCTACAGCGCCTTTGGGTTCTTGTTGGGCGCCATACTATCGGGGGCCGCAGGTTATATCGGCATGAACGTCTCGGTTCGATCGAACCTCAGGACGACGGAGGCCGCACGCGTATCTCTATCTCGAGCGCTATCTGTCGCCTTTAATTCCGGTAGTATAACGGGGTTACTGGTGGTTGGATCAGGGTTATTGGGAGTATCGGTGTATTATATCATCCTCCTCAACGCCGATCTTGATCTAAGGACCATATCGGAGTCACTGGTAGCCCTCAGTTTCGGCGCCTCTTTGATATCGATTTTTGCTAGGCTTGGTGGTGGGATCTTCACGAAGGGGGCCGACGTTGGGGCGGATTTAGTCGGAAAGATTGAATCTAACATTCCTGAGGATGATCCTAGGAACCCGGCCGTCATCGCCGATAACGTCGGTGATAACGTGGGGGATTGCGCTGGAATGGCAGCAGACCTATTCGAGACGTACGTCGTGACCATCGTGGCCTCCATGGTCCTGGCCGGGATTTACTTCGCAGAAGAGGCTCGGAACCTCATGATATCCTTCCCACTGCTGGTGAGTGCCGTCTGCGTCCTGGGATCCATCATCGGGACCTTCTTCGTGAAATTGGATTCCTCAAACAATATTATGAAGGCGCTGTATAAGGGCCTAATAGCATCCGGAGTATTTTCCGGCGTCTTCATTTTGGGCATCTCTCATTTCATGTTCGATAATTTTGGGCAGAAGATACACTGTACTGATGGCAGCGCCTTTACTCCGATCAATCTACTTCAGTGTTGCCTCGTCGGTATTTGTGTCACCGGATTCCTGGTCTGGATTACCGAGTTTTACACATCTGTTTCTTATAGGCCCGTCAAGAGCGTAGCGAAAGCATCCGAGACGGGTCATGCAACCAACATCATCCAGGGGTTGGCCGTATCGATGGAGGCAACCGCCTTACCGGTGATCGTCATCTGTGCCGGCATCATCGCGGCGTATGTCTGCGCCGGCCTCTTTGGGATCGCCATCGCGGCGACGACCATGTTGGCGTTCGCTGGGATCATTGTGGCACTGGATGCGTATGGCCCCGTGACGGATAACGCTGGAGGTATCGCCGAGATGGCGGAGCTTCCCAGTGAGGTTAGGACCATAACAGATGCCCTGGATGCCGTCGGCAATACGACGAAGGCCGTGACGAAGGGGTATGCCATCGGTTCCGCCGGTCTCGCTGCGTTGGTCCTCTTCGCGACATACGTCGAAGATTTGGCGCATTATTTCCCGGACTTAAACGTGGAATTTAATCTGCAGAGCCCATACGTCTTGGTCGGTCTCCTGATAGGTGCCATGCTTCCGTATTTGTTTGGGGCATTTGGCATGAAGGCAGTTGGAAGGGCAGGGAGCGCCGTCGTCCTGGAAGTTCGGCGGCAATTCCGTGAGATCAAGGGGATCATGACAGGAAAGACGAAGCCGGACTATAAGGCCGCCGTGGATATATTGACCAAATCCGCCATAAAGGAAATGATAATACCTTCGATATTGCCGATCATATCACCAGTGATCGTCTATTTTATCATCAGCATCATAGCGGGCCAGAGTTCAGCATTCGCAGCGTTGGGGGCCACATTGATCGGCACCATCGTCTCGGGCCTCTTCGTTGCGATTTCAATGACGTCTGGAGGGGGCGCATGGGACAACGCCAAAAAATTCATAGAGGATGGTAATTTCGGTGGCAAAGGCTCGGACGCCCATAAAGCGGCCGTGACGGGGGATACCGTCGGCGATCCGTATAAGGATACCGCTGGCCCAGCCATCAACCCCATGATCAAGATAATCAACATCGTGGCGCTGTTACTCTTAGCACTGCTGGCAGCGTAATTAAAAGCTCAGTATTAGAGAAGAAAGTATAAATATAAGCAACATAAGGACTGTCTTTTAATTTGGAACGGGGGTTGACAGATCCCCAATTCTCTGATACAATAATCGGACTTACTGAACCCCGCCAGTTTTATTTCAAAAGAAGAATTAAATGTTGAAGAATATCGGAAAAATTTTGAAACTAGTTGCATTAGCAGCAATTATAGTCCCTCACGCGGTAAATGCGGGAGAGGATGCCAATCCAGGTCCTAACGTCGTCCACCTTGAACCAAGGCTAGATCTAACGACAGAATATCTAGACGTCTATGTGGGAAGTATTGAAGCAGCTGTCCAAGCAGAATTAGGGGGAGAGACAATATCATTGAAGGCGGCACAGTTTTCTGAATTGCAATTAAGGTTAGCGGCGGATATGGCAGCATCAGACTCTGATTCCTCAGTTCGCCCCAGTCGCACCTATATACAGGTGAACGAAGGTGACATTGCGCAGTTCCTCGAACTCCATCCGAAATATAAGGACGGAGAGCCCAGTGCAGAATTCCCAGCCGACTTTGAGGACTTCATGAACACATTAGGAAAATAGAGGTTAGTTCTGAAACAGTTAAGGTAGTGATTGGGAGAGGCAAAAGGTTCTTCAAGAACCTGAAGGGAGACGAAAGGGACCAATAGCCTCCCTTGTACATCCACACCAAATCAGGGCGTCCAGCGAGACATCTGCCTGTAATTGAGAGGCCTCAGATTTTTAAAGACTTCGCTTTTCTTTAAAAGCTCGGGAAGTATTCGGGCACTGGTATCTCGATACATACTTTGTCTCCATTGATTTCCCGGAAGGATACGTATTCAGCATGGAGGCACAGGTGTTTGAATTTCTGTCCACCGTACTTGGTATCCCCAAAAATGGGGCATCCCAATGATGCCATGTGAACTCGTATTTGATGGGTTCTCCCGGTGATCGGGATCGCTGATATCAGTGAATATTTTCCATACGTTCGTAAGATCCTATATTTGGTGATGGCGTTTTTCCCTTTCAAAGGATCGATGATGACGCGTTCTGGGATCTTTAAAAGTGGCGAATCTACGATGCCGGCCTTGGATGGTAATACTCCTGTTACGATTGCATTATAGCGTTTCTCTATCATTTTATTTTGAAAGAGGAGCAGCATATAGCGAGCCATCTTGGCACCTTTAGCTAAAATGGTGATGCCACTGGTGTCCTTATCAATTCTGTGTACTAATCTAGCGTGCTCGTTATATGCTTTTGCCATGATATCCACTGCCATATCAGTCTTAGATCCCTTTTGAACGGCTAGACCCGACGGCTTATCTATGATGATTAGATTGTCATCCTCGTATACTATCAGTTCTTTAAATTTTTCAACGAGATGCGGATGGGAATCAATATGTAATTTTACAGCAAAACCCTGGAAGAGCTTCATAATTGTTGGATGAATGAAAATTTCGATATCATCTGTAACTTTATCTGATGCATTGGCTCTGGCACCATTTATCAAAATATCCTTATTTCTGAGCGCTTTTTCTATCATCGATTGTGGTATCGATTTCCCAAATCTATTTTTTATAACTTTATCGAGGCGAGTTTGATTAAACTCTTTCCAAACCTCTTCCATAATCAGTCTTCTGATTCGTAGGGACACGACTCAAATACTTAAGCACATCTTAGGTATACACTCAAGTACGATGATACGGTGTTATGTACCGCATTTCCTTCCAATAATCCGGATTCTGGAGGGTTTGAAAAGAGGCATCCCCAATCATTCTCGTTGATTTGAGTACCATAACTAAATATCTACACGAGATGGGGATTAGGAAAATTTAACAGCAATTTCAGGGGCAAAACGCATTAATAACCCAGACGCCAATCCTAAAACAGTAGGAATAGTCATTCCAGACAGAGACACGTTCGGACTTGAATTTCCATGAACCAGGTAATTGTACCAAGCAAATCCCCCGGCCATGGCACTAGCGGATAAAAGTCCAGCCCCAGCATAAGTTAAACCAACAGCCGTACTAGACATACAATACGGGAGCTTAGTCGGTGCTAGATTGAGGTGTATCGGTGGAGCGTCTTCTTTCCCGGACCACCAAGTATAAGTTGGGATAGGAATTTCCCGACCTTTCAGGTAAACATTGATCACGGAGGCAGCCGTCACAAAGAGCCATAGGTAATCCCTCGATTGAAGTTTGAAATTTTGATCGCTGGACAATGTGTACCTGCCCCTCCAGTTACACAATCCATGAAATATCACGGCTTTCTCCAGCATAGAGATTCCAACTGCACCACTCACATGATCAATATTTTGGATTACTTCCCCAATGGACTCATCGATTATTTTTTTTACATCGGATAATTCTGGGTCTTGAAATAGCCGGAGTGCCACTTTCGCCATATCCTCGGTAAATGGCAAGCACGGAAGAGGATATTTAGTCAGAGTGTTATTAAGATAGAAATCGTTATTTACCAGTTGTGCCAGCTCTTCAGTGGTATAGGATAAAACTGCTTTCCTGATCCCGACTTCCATTACGGATGGGTGACTATCCCCACAAGCGATGTAATGTGACGATACTACGGCCGTTGTAACTAACGCTATAGCCATATTTTTCATAAGCATTTTTTGTATACTTTAATAATAATACTCTATTTATTGTTTTAATAAATCTTTATTAAAAAGAAATTAACTTAAGTTAATTAAATTTGTTATTCAGAAATTTATGGCCCATTAACATTTTATTAAACAAATTGTGATAGTATCCCGAGTGGTCTTACCCCTCTATTAGCACGCACTCTTCAGTAATTATTCTTCCCTTTATACAAGCTTGAGATTATCCTCTCCCTGTCCTGGGACCTGTATTCTCAGATTCTCATTCACCCTCAGGATATAGGTAAATCCCAATTCTTCCAGAGTAGTTATTATCCTCTGATTACCGATTACAATGTCCTCCACTATAGTATATTCGTATTTCTTAGATAATATATGCCTCAACTCATTGAAAAACAAAGCTTCCATATTTGTTTAGATCCATCTGGTTATTACTCTTGGGATAGTTCCTCACGCTCATATCCAGGAGTACTTCTTTTTCTTCATCTACATTAACGGAAAGTCGTTCAACTC
Source organism: Holosporales bacterium (assembly GCA_031266135.1). GTDB lineage: Bacteria > Pseudomonadota > Alphaproteobacteria > RUG11792 > RUG11792 > JAIRNI01. Next base: position 19,799 of record JAISBP010000010.1, read on the forward strand.
AATGTTCTCACATATCCACCCAGGAATCATCTAAACCAGGAGTAGAATATAAGTAAAGTCCGGAAAAGTGTTAGCAACTTGTAGATGAGTAAGCCCATCCATCCGGGATATTACCATGTTTCACTTAATAAAACGTTAATGATTCCATAAATTTAAATTGAAGAAATATTGTGATCTATATGTGTAATTGAAATCTAACATCATCAACAAGGCAATGAGTGCACTTACAAAGTAGAATTAAGTATAAGATATTTAAATAGATCCATAGGGCTAAAATGAGGTATCCTACCGCGTAAATCTTCGGTTATTAGCACTAAAGAAAGCGATTCATGAAACACGGATTGGTTGATAAACATGGGATAGTATACGGAGTCGTCTGGGCGATGCTCATGAATTTGACCAGTTCTATCAATGATGTTATAGCTCGATTTCTGGGAGATCGCTTACATTTCGTAGAGATAGCATTCTTCCGATTCCTCTTTTCTACGATCGTTATACTGATTCCAATTTTGTGTACGAACAAGCGCTGTTCTCTATTTAAATCCGTATACCATAAAGAACATTTATGGCGCGGCATATTGGGGTGCCTTGCGATAGGTCTATGTTGTTTTAGTGTCAATAATATTCCACTCGCGGAAAATACCACCATCCTATTTGCGGATACATTATTTATGATTCCTCTCGCAGCCATTTTTTTACATGAAAAAATAGGTTTGAAAAGCGTGATTGCAACGATGATCGGTATGACGGGCCTGATCATCATGTATCGTCCAAGTGCGGATAATATTAACCTACATGCACTGGCTCCGACAATCGCGGCCTTTTTATTTGCCGTCATGAATATCATCATAAAAAAAATGGTCGACAATCAAGAAAATAATTTAACGATGCTATTTTATTTCGGATTATATACTACCATTATGTCAAGTATTTTTGTTCCGTTCTATTGGGAAATACCTAGTTTTCACGAGCTTCTGTTGTTATTTATCCTAGGAATATGTTCCAATTTAATACAATTATTTTTATTCTTAGCGTTTAGGGCAACATTAGCCACATATATAACACCTCTTAGATATACCGAACTACCATTCTCAGTATTATTAGGGTACCTCTTCTTTACCCAAATTCCAGATTCAACGACGATCATGGGATCGATACTTATAGTCATAGGCACGTTCATTGTGTCGACATTTTCAAAGGAAAGTGGTGGTCGTAAGTAAATGAATTCATTCCCAAGTTCTTCGCAATCAATTTCACGCTTCTAAATGTTTCACAAAAGATCTTCTATTTAAATTGTTGAATATTATATAAGTAATAGTTGACAATACATATATAAATATAAGAAAATAATATTTGCATATATTATAATTATACGATGTGGGAGGGAATACAATGAGAATGTTATATTTAATACCATCTATATTCATGATCTCAGGAATACGGGCAATGGACGGAGGGATGATGCCGAGACCAAAGGTTCCATCAAATGATGCAATGGATGTTGTTTCACGCTTACAACGATTTACTAGTGATTTTACAGAATTAAGAGCAGAGAATGCGGCATTAATGGCGATAAATGCAAATTTGAAATCTAAGAATGAATCTCTATCTCAAGAGCTTGAATCTTCACAAAGGGAGCTTGAGCGAAAAGAAGGCGTGACGAGAGCATTCGTTGAGCAATTGGCAGCAGTTACTAATCAACTTAAGAATGCAGAAAAAGAGAATGAATCTCTATCACAAAAGATTTCTGAACTACTTAAAAGAAACAATAAACAAAGCCTATTACTAACGTTAAGAATAGCCGCCGGAGATATGATGATTAGCAGATTGGCCCAGCATTTTCACGGAGTAGTTAATGCATTCCAAGTCAAGATGGTTCAGTACCAGCGAGTGATGCAAGGTCTCATGGATGATAACTCACGACTTAAAACTGAACACGATGACGCGATTCAACTTCTAGACGGGCTGTCCCTTTCATGAAACAATAGGTGCTCTTTATTTTTAGCCGACAAAAGGAGTACCATCGCTTTACTGTTAACAAAAATTACAAATCATCTGGGAAAATTCCTTCTGTATGTCTGATAAATTCCCTGATTTTATCTATAAGTTCCACTAGAGAAACAGCGTATTCTTCAATACTATCAGTAAACCAATAGCCGAGTGCTATTTGATAAATGGCATCTACAACTGCCTGAACAGTCCATGATATGTCTAAGCAGATCTTACGCATATCATCCGTTTCTGATCCATGCAATTTCAATTCATTTACAACATAATTCACGATTTTCCTCGAGGCCGCTGCTGCTCTCGTAAAATATGCCAAAGGATGTTTTCGTTCAAACAACTCTCCAGACTCACTGACAAGTAAATGCAGATCATCCAGAGCTACTCCGGCAGCAACTGAATCAGGGCTGCATCGGCCATCTATGCCAATATACCACTGATTAAGATCAGGCATAGAGTTAGATCTTATTATCTGGCTATCTCCTTGCATAATCATAGATTCATCTGGAGCAGCACAATTACCACACTGGATTACCATAAGGCATGCTACAGATCCAATACAAATATTAATCAACATGTTCTTTATCATATTCCGTCCAGGATAAAACTATTCTTTCCATTTCTTCTCTTATAGCAATAATTTCCCAATAACCATTTGTTATTTTACGTTCGTATTCGTCGCCTATCAGACGAGCATTATATGCCACGTTAGTATAGCATCGACTGATCCGAGCTTTCTCCCATTTATGCACTTCCAATTCGTTCTTTATATAATGCATTATTTTTCCTGATGCTGTCATTGCTCTCGTAAAATAGAGATAAGGATACTGCCGGCCAAACATTGATCCGGCTTCATTGAGAAGGTAACGCAAGTCTTGGATACCAATGCGTGCATCATCTAAAGTAGGCACAGCATGGACAAAGCCGTAAAACGGACTGCCCGTGGCTACCAGATCAGGTGTAGATGTAGATCTTCTCATCGAGATAGCTTGTGCTCCTACGGATTTATCAGAAGCCGCACAGTCATAACACTGGATTACAATAAGGAATGCCATAGCGCCGATGCTAGCCTTAACTAACATATTTTTTTTCATCTTTCTCCCCAATGGAAATGACTCTCCCCTTGATCCAAGTATATCATAAATATTATTGAGGAGGCTATGTTTATACTATCGTATGTGAATACTAATCTGAAGTTGACGAACTACGAAAGACTTTCTCAGCGTAATCATATTGTGTCAATACCAGAGTTTCCAAAAGCATCCGCTTCTGCTGGTTGATATATAGATGGTTTTATTAGGCTTCTTTCGAAACATTCAGAATCAGAATTATTGGAAGGAGAGCCGGCACGCAGAACCGGAGTGTACTTTGATGTACATGAGGATTTGAGTACCGAATTGACGCGCCAAGAAGTTGATTATGGAGAATTACGAAAGAAGTCTATTAAATGTACTCAAGGAGATATAATATTAAGTACTCGAATTGTATCTCGACGAAGCAGAAAACTGGTTATGAAGATTTGGAAAAAAGGCCAATGAAGTTTTTAGACGAGGCAAAGTTATATGTAAAGGCCGGAGACGGAGGGAATGGTTGCCTCAGTTTCAGACGCGAGAAATTTATAGAGTTCGGTGGACCTGATGGAGGGATGGGTGGTAATGGTGGTTCTGTTTATGTCAAGGCGGTCGACAATGTTAATACCTTAATAGACTACAGGTATAAGCAGCATTTCAAGGCTAAGAAAGGTGGAAACGGCGCCGGGCAAAATAAATCAGGGAGAAGTGCTGATGATATAGTCTTACTCGTCCCAGTTGGCACTCAGATTCTTGATGAAGATAAGGTAACCGAAATCGCTGACCTGACTGAATGCGGACAGATGGTCCTGTTGGCAGGGGGAGGGAAGGGCGGTCTCGGCAATTCTTCGTTTAAAACATCGACTAATCAGGCGCCACGTAAGACGACGGATGGAGCCATCGGGGAGGAGCGCTGGGTTTGGCTCAAGCTGAAGCTGATAGCAGATGTTGGTCTAGTTGGCCTTCCAAACTCCGGTAAATCCACGTTCATTTCAGCAGTGACAAATGCGAAGGCTAAGGTGGGTGCATACCCATTCTCTACGTTATCTCCTCAGCTTGGGATTGTGAATGTCGATGATATGGAAGTTAGATCTTTTCCAAAACCTTCAGAATCAGAATTATTGGAAGGAAATACGGCGCGCAGACCTGCCGTGTACTTTGATGTACATGAGGATTTGAGCACCGGATTGACGTACCAAGAAACTGGTTATGGAGAGTTTGGGGAGAGATCTATAGTTATTGCTGATATTCCGGGACTCATAGAAGACGCTCATTCTGGGAAGGGCCTGGGAGATAAGTTTTTGGCGCATATTGAGAGGTGTAAAATACTTCTCCATTTGATTGATATTTCATCCGATGATCCCATTGATTCTTATAGATCCATTAGAAATGAGCTCAAGGTATACGGTCATGGATTAGATCTGAAAATAGAAATTGTGGCCCTGAATAAAGTGGATATAATTGATCCAGATTTAGCGATGGAAATACGGAACAAATTGGAAGCAGTGACTGGCGGAAAGGTCTTCATCATCTCGGCCCTAGGTAAATCAGGGATAAGAGAAGTGATTAACTATGCCGCTAGCTTTATCCATAGATCAGATGCATGGTAACTCAAAATACTGAGCATGGTGAATATTATTTCGACGTACCATTGCTCGATTTTTCATCTATAAAAACTGGAGGCGTTTGTGATGTTCTATTTTATCCAAAAGATGAGGATGATCTAATCAATTTCCTATGTAATAATCATCCTTCAAAACCTGTGATATGTCTTGGAAATATGTCTAATACTCTCGTATTAGATGGTGGGATTCGAGGATGCGTCGTTAATCTATCCAAATTCATGACGAATATTAGTTTTAATAAGACGTACGTCAATGTTCAGGCAGGAGCAAGTCTCAATACCTTCATCATTGATTGTGTATCGAGAAATATTTCGTGCTGTGAAAAACTATATTGCATACCGGGGACCATAGGTGGCGCATTATTTATGAATGCTGGTATTCCAGGGTTTGAAATATCTGATGTTCTAATTGAGATTAGAGGAGTTGATCATCATGGTAAGACATATAATTTTAAACGCCATGAACTTAATATGGAATATAGAAACGGGAATATTCGAAAGGACTTCATCATTACCTCAGCAACACTGAAAACAACCCCATCCGATAAAGATAAACTGGAACTCATCCTGAATGAAATTTTAGAAAAGAGGCGGCGGACGCAGCCGATTGGATGTCAGACCTTGGGATGTACATTTAAGAATCCGGATGGGTACAAAGCGTGGAAGCTGATTATGGATGCTGGATGTGGAGGGATGAGCGTCGGAGGAGCCTGTATCTCAGATATTCACATGAATTTCTTTATAAATTCTGGTGGGGCAACCTCTTTAGATTTTATACACTTAATCAAACTAGTTAAGGATAGAGTTTTTCAAGAAACCGGAATCATGCTGGAAGAAGAGATAATCATTATGGGCGAAGAAGATTGATTAATTCCTCAAATGGGAAGGTATGGAACTTTTTAGAATGCGATAAGGATCAGGTTCAAAGTATTTCCGAAGAATGTAATATCAGTAATATTGCGGCGACTATTTTATTGAATCGTGGCATAAGCGATCCCCATGAAATTAAATCATTCCTAGATCCAAAATTACGGAATACGATTCCGGATCCATCGCTATTCCTTGGGATGGATGAGGCTGTGACCAGGATTGCACATGCGGTTCTGGCCCATGAAAACATCATGATTTTTGGAGATTATGATGTCGATGGTATTACCTCGACTTATTTGATGATTCATTATCTTAAAGTCCTGGGAATTGATGCCCAATATTATATTCCGAACAGATTTACTGATGGTTATGGAATAAACTCTGAGGCCATTCAAAAAGCAAAAGAGCTTCAGATTGATCTTTTTATAGCGGTCGATTCGGGGACTAATTCAGTATCTGAAATAAGGGAAGCCAATAACTTTGGTATTGATGTTGTAGTTCTCGATCATCACATCCAGACAGTAAACTTACTCCCAAATGCTCTGGCGATAGTCAATCCAAATCGGAATGATCAACCAGAGATCGATGGATATTACACGAAGAACCTATGTGCAGCAGGCGTTGTGTTCATGTTATTGATAGCTCTTCAGCGGCATATGAGGGGCATTGGCTTCTTTAATGATGGTAGAGCTGCGGCGGATATCCTGGAGCTGGCGGATATCGTTGCCCTCGGGACGTTGTGTGACGTCGTTGATCTTAGGGGATTCAATAGGGCAATCGTGAAGTATTGCATGAATCGTGGTGTACATTCCGTCGGTATCTCGGCGTTGATGAGGGTATTCAATATAAAGCGTATAGAATCTCCGGATGATTTATCATTTTTTATAGGGCCGGCGATGAATGCGGCCGGCAGGATCGGTAATCCCCTCGTTGCCCTTGAATTATTACTGGAGTCGGATCCAGAGAATGCATATAAAATCGCCAATAAACTGGGTGAATTTAATACCAGGCGAAAGGCCATCGAGAAACAGATGCTATCCGAAGCCATCGCCATGATCGATAAGTCTAACATGAATTCAAGGAACGGAATATGCGTGTATAGCGATGACTGGCACGAAGGCGTCATAGGGATCGTCGCCGGCCGTCTGAAGGATATGTATAATAAACCAGCCTTTGTTATAGCTTCTGGGAAGGGTTCCGCTAGGTCTGTCCCAGGTCTCCATCTAGGAGATTTTTTTACGAAAGCGGTGGGGGAGGGGATACTGATCGGAGGCGGAGGGCACGCCCTGGCCGGGGGTTTTAGTATAGATATAAGTAAAATAGATGAATTCAATGATTTTATAGATCGTAATATAACGCGAACATTCCCGAATACTCTTGAGATAGACTATACCCTGAATATCAATACAGATCTAAGTGTAATTGGTAAGGAGATTGAGGTATTGGAGCCCTTTGGGAAGGGCATTGAGAAACCTCTTTTTCACTTCCCGAGAGTTTTAATCAAAAAAACAATGCCAACCCAAACTGGTGATCACGTGATGCTGTTTCTCCAGGATGAATATGGGCACCGAAATATTAGGGGTGTCATATTCGGGATTTCGACGAAGATGCACCTATCAGAAATACTGCAACGGAAACGTGGTATGCTAGTAGATATCGTTGGTTTCATTAACAAAAACCAGTATGGGTGCAGTATAATAGTTGTAGACATCAGACAATAGATCTCTTTCAAAACCTCCACAATCAGCTTTTTGGCTCGTCAATCCGGTGCTCGAATCCTCACGTAAACCCAAGTACGCTGCGGTTCTGTGCTCCGTATTTCCTTCCAATAACTCTGATTCTGAAGATTTGTGACAAGAGGTCTAATGAGCTCCGATTCTGGAAGTTCTTCACGATGAGACATAATTCTGGGTGTTATCGAATGGAAATTAGATGTGTAACAGTTTATGTTTAACAGACGATAGTTTTTGATGATGTAAGTATCTATAATCCTGGGAAATAATAGGAAAATTATGGACGAGTATCATTGATTAGGAATAAAAAAATAGTGGTGGTAGGAGCGACTGGGCTTGTAGGTCGTGAGATGCTACGAATCCTGTTGGGATCCGGCGTTCCGATATCCAACATTTGTGCCGCGGCTTCCAGCAAGTCGGCAGGGACCCGGATTTCTTTGGATGGTGAGTCAATCGATGTTTTTGATGCAAATCATATCGATTTTGGTGGATTCGATATAGCATTCTTTTCGGCTGGATCCAAGGTCTCCGAGGCGCTGGTGCCAATCGCGGCAGCAAGAGGATGTCTTGTCGTTGATAATACATCTCATTTTAGGATGCATGATGATGTTCCACTGGTTATTCCGGAAGTAAATTTCAATGATATCCATAATTATCCGAAGCAAAACATAATAGCCAACCCAAATTGCTCAACGATCCAGATGGTAATGCCCCTAAAGCCTCTCCACGATCTGTTCACATTAAAAGAGGTTGTGGTATCGACGTACCAATCAGTTTCCGGAGCGGGTCAGAAGGGGGTATCCGAATTGATGCGGCAAATCACTGATATTAATAACGACCAAGTACCCATCATTGAACACTTTAAAAAGCAAATAGCATACAATATTATTCCGCAAATTGATGATTTCACTGAGTCAAAATATACTAATGAAGAATTCAAAATGATGAATGAAACCAAAAAGATTTTGAAATTAGTGGACGTTGATATAACGGCGACGTGTGTCAGAGTTCCGGTCATTGTTGGGCATGCAGTTTCAGTTTTCGCTAAATTTAAAAGAGACGTGAATACAAATGAGGCTCTACAGGCCATCAAATCATTTCCTGGTATTAAGGTAATTGATGACGATGATTATTCGACCCAAATGGATGCTGCTGGGCAAGATGAAGTATTCGTGAGTCGAATTCGACGACATCCTAACCTCAAAAATGGATTGAGTTTCTGGTGCGTTGCAGATAATCTGCGCAAAGGAGCAGCTCTCAATGCAATTCAAATTGCTCAAAGAATGTCAAATCGATCAATATGATGGAACGATTATTTCCTGAGATCGAAGTTGTCCGCATGCGGCACTAATATCCTCGCCACGCCGATGGCGGATCGGAGCCTCAATGCCTCCGCGTCCCAAGATTTCCGCAAATTTAATGACTCTCTCTGGTGGAGATGGCATAAAGGAGCATCCATCCCATTGGTTGAATTGCAATAGATTTACTTTGGCATTGAGGTGTCGTATCAATTTTAATAATTCACTGGCGCATTCATTGGAATCGTTAATACCATTCAGCAAAAGGTATTCAAATGTAATCTTTAAATAACCGTGATGTTCTGAGTATTTTCTGCATGCCATTATAATACTTTCTATATTATATTTATTGTTTATTGGCATGATACTACTCCGTATCGCATCGTTTGGCGCATGTAGGGAAATCGCTAGTCTACACGGTAATTCTTTAGCTACCTCCTCGAGGATATCCGTAATCCCAGCCGTTGAAATCGTGATTTTCCTCCGTGATATGCCGGTTTCTTCATCGCTCATAAGATTTGTCACAGCCTTCAGAATGTTTTGATGATTTAATAGGGGTTCACCCATGCCCATAAAAACAATATTAGATACTCTTCGTGATTCTTCGGATTGTGTTGGATTTGTATTCAGATAATCCCTTACTATTAAATATTGAGCAATTATTTCTTCGGTCATGAGGTTACGTATAAATCCGTGATGTCCAGTATTGCAAAATTTGCACCCGACGGCGCATCCAACCTGAGATGAAACGCAGATGGTGTTCCGCCTAATCTCCGGAATGTAAACGGTCTCTATCGTATTATCATCGTGTAATTTAAGGAGGAACTTAATGGTTCCGTCCTTCGATTTATTTATTCCAATAATCCTAAGTCTATGAATATAAAACCAGTCATCTAATTTTCTACGTAGAGCCTTATCGATATTCGTCATGTCAACAAATGATGTCTTCCCAAATCTATAGATCCATGTGAATATTTGACGTCCTCTATACTTCGGAATTCCCTTATCCACCAGAAAACTAATGAGATCTTCTTCAGATAGATTTAGAATAGATTCTCTATACTCACATTTTTCAGGTTCCATGATACCAAATCTCCCCATAACCAATTTTCTGCTGAATCGATACGGTACTCTCATCCTCACTAAGAATCAAGTACTGGGACATATGCATATATCGCATAACCTCAGAAGCAGGTCTTATAGCAATGCGGAAGACTGATCATGGAGTGGTGTGATAAGATATTTGGTGAAACCTTTTGAATCGAATGATAATCAGATCTTGAGACGATCAGTAGCGGATGTTTTTAGAGAGTTTGCTAGCCTTTCGGTTGGGGATTATGTTGTCCATGCACGGCACGGAATCGCCGTCTATAATGGCCTAATAAATCTAGAGGTCTCCGATATACCTCACGACTTCTTGGTCCTCCTCTTCAAGAATGACGATAAGCTATACGTTCCCGTCGAGGATATTGCCCTCATCACGAGATATGGAGATGCCGATTCGGACGTAGCATTGGATCCTCTTAAGGGGGGCAGTTGGGCCTCCAGGAAGGAGGGCGTCAGGAAAAGATTACTCGTCATTGCGAATAACCTGATGCAGACCGAGGCCCAGCGAAGACTGCAGCAAATAGAACCATTCTATATCCCAGAAACATATGAGCGGTTTTGTAAGGGGTTTGAATATGTTGAAACCGATGATCAGATGTTCGCGATTTCTGATGTCATAGAAGATCTTCAGAGCACCGTCCCGATGGACCGTCTTATCTGCGGAGACGTTGGATTCGGGAAGACAGAAGTTGCCCTTAGGGCGGCCTTCATCGCCGCCTCCAACAATAAACAGGTTGTCTTATTGGCTCCCACAACCATCCTGGTGGCTCAGCATTTCTCTACCTTCATCAAGAGGTTCGCTGGGTTTGATGTAAATATTTGCAGACTATCTAGGTTCGAATCAAAACAAGAACTAAAACGAAATATTGAAAAAATAGCTCGAGGAGAAATTCAAATAATCATAGGTACTCACGCCGTCCTATCATCTAAGATTAAATTCGCGGATCTTGGCCTCATTATAATCGATGAAGAACACCATTTCGGAGTTAAGCAGAAGGAGAAGTTACGTAATACAAATAGAGTTCATTTCTTAGCTTTGAGCGCCACCCCTATACCACGGACTCTGCAGATGGCCATGACTGGAATCAGGAATATGAGTCTCCTCGTGACGCCTCCACCCGGGCGACTCCCAGTAAAGACCATCATATGTGAATTCTCTGAGCCAGAAATTAAGGGGGCCATAGAGAACGAGATTAATAATAGATCTCTTGTCACAAACCCTTCAGAATCGGATCTTATGGAAGGAGACCCGGCACGCAGATCCGCAGTGTACTTAAATGTACATGAGGATTTGAGTACCGAATCGACGAGGCAGAAGACTGATTATGGAGGGGTTGGGAAGAGGGCTAATGGTGGGCAGGTATTCTTCGTTGTCCCCAAGGTTAAGTACCTAGACTCAGTCCATCAGTTTGTAAGGGAGATTTGTCCAGGGGTACGCATAGAGACCGCCCATGGGAAGACTCCGAATCTGGAAGATATTATCCTAGATTTTTGTGATGGGAAGATAGATGTCCTGATCTCGACTAATATCATCGATTCGGGGATTGATATCCAGAATGTTAATACCATCCTTATTTATAGGTTCGATTTGTTTGGTCTGGCGCAGTTACACCAATTACGTGGGAGAGTCGGGAGATCCAGTCGCCAGGCCTACGCGTATTTTCTGTTACCGAAAGATGGGTATCTGTCCACGCATGCGGAGAGCAAAATTGAGACTCTCCAGAGTTTGGACGTATTGGGTTCGGGATTCACGGTCGCCAGCCAGGATCTAGATATTAGGGGGGCCGGGAATCTATTGGGACATGAGCAATCGGGGTACATCAAAGACATCGGGATCGAACTGTATCAGACCATATTGAGGGAGGCCATCCTGATGGTCAAAGCCGGAAAAACCAGTTTACCCGAAACATTTACTCCCCAGATAAATATAGGAGTCGCAGCATTGATCCCCGATGATTACATAGAGAATCCAGATGTGAGGTTGTCTATGTATAGGCGCATCGGAGGACTTGCGACATCCCTCGAAATCGAGGCCATGAGGACGGAGTTGGCCACCAGATTCGGGAAGCTTCCAAAAGAATTGGAAAACCTATTGATATTATTCGAGATCCAAATCTATTGCAGGAGTTCCAATATCGATAAAATTGACGTGGGTCCGAGTGGCTTTGCCTTCTCTTTTTACGATAATAAATGTAGGGCTCCAGAGCGATTCATTGAATTCCTCAAAGCGGAGGAAATACAACGAGCTGGTTGGACATCGAAGATCCGTGCGGACCATAGAGTGATCCTATCGAAACGGTGGAAAAATACCGATGAACGAACAAACGATGTCCATAAATTTATAATGGAACTATCGCAAAACATCCAGAATCAGAACTATTGACTATTTTTTCTCATCATATGCCTGAAGCGTTTATTTTACAACTGGCGGACAGCAGGCCATGCAGATTAACAAGTAGAGATACTTCTACGATACTCCCACTCTCGGTAGAGGTTCTAACAGTTACTTGCTGTCCCGGCATTGCGAACCAAGTTATGGTATTAGGATAATGGCTGACAAACCATTCCTTACAATCGGATGGGCATTCCCATGCCTGATTACTGTCTGGAGCCACAACAGAGATCGGCAGTACCATCCCAGCCACCGGATGTTGGGTCCATAAGCTCTTATCATACTTACAGGGTCGTTTTAAGTCATCACATTCATAAATCTGCGTGACGTTCTGATTGGTTTGATTTATTTCTCCTATCATGACGAAGGCTAGAGGCTGCTCCATTCCTCCAGATACTGCCTCCTGCTGCATTATGCTTCCTACGAACATCATTAATACTAAACTTATTTTCTTCATTTTTACTCCATTGTTTTGTTGAGTTATCTTTAGATATTGGCATAATACAATATTCGTTTGCTTTTTTCAATAAGAATATTACATTATCAACAGATTTTTTTCACTGGCCTATATTGTATTAACTCTTCGTTAAGACTTACTTCATATAATGCATTTATATAATTATTATTATAAAATCTGATGGTTTCGAGGATCAGGACGGTTGCTTTCATCGGGATGCGGCCGATTGAAATAATCGTTGAATCACAAATTTCTCCGGGGATTGCTTCGTTTTGTATCGTTGGGCTTCCGGATAAAACCGTCGGTGAAGCCAAGGAACGGATTCGATCGACGTTTTATCAACTGGGCATCGGGTTCCCATCCAAGAAGATCATCGTCAATATGGCGCCGGCCGATATCCCGAAGGGAGGTTCGCATTACGATCTCCCGATAGCGCTTTCTATCCTAGGGGCCATGGAAGTCATCGATATCGCTCGTTTCGATAATACCATCTCGCTCGGGGAATTGGGGCTCGACGGCAGTTTATGCTACGTCTCTGGAGCCATCTGTGCGGCCATGCTCGCCAACGAAAGTGACATGGCCCTAATCTGCCCGAAGGCATGTGAGAAGGAAGCCGCGTGGAGCGGGAATGAAGGAATCATCGCCGTCCAGAGCCTCATGTCGCTGATCAATCACTTTACCGGTGTATCGCAGATAGCGCCCACCGAAACGTGTGTCCCGCATTTTAATGACACAGAATTCGATGTGGATATGTCGGATGTCTTTGGGCAGCTCTTCGCGAAACGGGCCGTCGAGATAGCGGCATCCGGTGGGCATAACGTCCTGATGATCGGGAGCCCGGGATCAGGTAAGTCCATGTTGGCCACCAGGATGAGGACCATCCTACCACCACTGAATTCATTTGAGTCCCTGGAAACTACGTGCATATATAGCCTATCGGGAGTGCCTCCTGAGGAGGGCCTGGTATACCTTCCGCCATTCCGTGATCCGCATCACTCTGCATCTCTTATCTCGATCGTGGGTGGAGGCGCCGATGCCAAACCCGGAGAAATATCATTGGCGCATAATGGTATCTTATTCCTCGATGAGTTACCAGAATTCCAGAGGGGGACCATCGATGCCCTACGACAACCTCTGGAAACAAATAACATCACCATATCGAGGGCGAAGGAACACGTTACATACCCCGCGAATATTCAGCTCATCGCAGCCATGAATCCGTGCAAATGCGGGTATTATGGTAATCCACAAAAGCAGTGTTTGAAGGCCCCACGATGCGCCGCCGATTATAGGAATAGGATTTCGGGACCGATACTCGATAGATTCGATATCATCATTTACGTTCAAAGCATTAATATCAAGGAATTATTTGAGAAGGAAAAATGTGATACGTCGAAGATTATTCGACAGAGGGTTACGTATACCAGGGAAATTCAAATTAATCGAGCTAATCAGTATAATATCAAAGATTCTAAATTGAATGGCAAGGTAAAGGGGAAGTATCTCAATGAGATCACTACGATCGATCCTGAAACATCACGTTTTTTCCAACAACTAGTACAGCATACTCACATATCATCACGTGGATGCTATAAGGTGTTGAGGGTCGCCAGAACGATCGCCGATATGGAGGGCTCAAAAATTATCCGAAAGGAACACGTAGCAGAAGCCGTGCAGTATAGGCTCCTGGAGATTAAGTAGGATAGCCTTCCAATTTATACTCGCTTCATTGCGTATTTCCAGGAGGTCTGATTGCAACTTCAGAAGGATGTATAGCCATCTATGAACGTGTGGTGCCTGTATCCTTCGGCATAATAACTTCTTTTAACTTTTGTTTTACCTCATACATACTAATTTCATCTATTTTCTTATCGAATCTTATTGCTCCTTGAATTATAACGGAATCTCTCGGTGAGTATCCGAACTTCTTTTTAATTTCTCTTATTTGGGTTGGAAACGCAATGAGGATATCATCCTTAGTATATTCAACTTCTCCTTCAGCCTTTACACGTTCCAATATTCTTCCGGTTTCTTGGATTATGTATTCCTTTAATGATTTTGCATCCGTGGCCGCTTGTTTTCTTTCGCTCATTAGTAGGCGCACCATGCTTGATACCGGAATTGGGATGACAGTATTACACCATTTGGATATCGTGATGTTAGCATGGTTTGGTACAACTTTCATGAACATCCTCAAGGCCAATGTATAAGATATATCTCGACATATACTTTTAATGTCCAATTGTTTTTGCAGAGTGTATTCTTGCTTATCCAGTATTTCCTGTAACGTATCACCCCAGGCAGAATCTTCGAGAACTCTCTCCTTCGATCCTTCACTCACGATATCTTTGGCACTGATTAATCTTTTGGCAGCGCTACAGAGGGATTGAGTAAGCCTATTAGATTGATCTGGAATCACGGTGTTTGCATAGAAGAATGGTACTAAATCCTGATGTTTTTTCTGGAGTTCATCCATTATTCCAATTGCTTTATCGTCATCAAAAATCTCGAACTCTAAAAGATCGTCCGGGATTTTGTCAAATCCAGATAGTTGTAATTGATCGGCTGAGATCGGTGTCCATTTCTCAGAATTAGCTTTAACCCAATCTCTAAATCTTTCTCTATTTTGCGCTATTCTATTAGCTTTCTGAGATTCATCATCTGAACTTACAGATGATTCAGGAACTTCCTCATGGATCTCCTCTGGATCCTTAATCTCTTCCGGCTTCTCCTCAGGAGGATCCTCTTTTACTGGCTCTGGAGCTTTAGTTTCAACGGGCTTCTCCTCAGGAGGATCCTCTTTTACTGGCTCTGTGGCTTTAGTTTCTACGGGCTTTTCCTTAGGAGGATCCTCTTTCACTGGATCAGGCGCTTTAGTTTCAACGGGCTTTGGAGCCGGAGGATCTTCTTTTACCGGCTCTGGAGCTTTAGTTTCAACGGGCTTTGGAGCCGGAAGAGGGGGATACAGAATAGTCTTAATCTTACTGAGTAACGTACTTTTCATTTGTTCTTCCGTAGTATATTTGCCGAACTCTTGGATAATACTATCTGTAGTTTGCTTAGAACTGCCAAAGATATCATCTGCAGCCTTACTTATATTGTTGTGCCATTCCGTTTGCTTAGCCGGCACTTCGCGTGTCCCCAGTTTCTGGGCCTGGGTAACCATCAGTTCCGTTGATCCATCACCGGAAATCCGTTTAAAAGATCTAGCCAATAACTGAGTCGTTGAATTGCTGCTTGACCAGGGCTTCTGCCATTGTGATTCCTCATCAATTAATTTATTAACTGGCTCATAATCCTTTTTAAATTTTTTCATTAATCCTGGGAACTGCAACCCAGATAGGTATGCTTTGACATCATATAGAGTATTCACAGTAAGTTGATCAGATAAATTATAGTACAGCTTTGTCTTAGCAACTGCCTTTTCTGATATTTCATCAATAATCTGATGTACTGCGTATTTATCGTAATATTCCTGTGATTGAAGATAGAGCCCTCGTATCGCGTAATTTATCGCGACCCAGTTATAATTACCGGCAGTTAAATTTCCTGTGTATATTATTGGTTCTGACATATACGATGCAGACTGTTGTTGAAAGATATTGTTAATTACCATAATAGAAAACTCTGATAACTCACCATTTCCAAGACATCCACCTGGGCGCATCCACTCAGGGCAATCGGATTTCTTCCTAACTTCAGTTACATTTAGGTTTGCCGCCCGCAGGGCTACTGTTGTATCGACGCTGGCATCTACCGATTGAAACTCAATGACTAAAAGAACGGTTATCAATAACCATTTAACGCTTCTCATCCTATTTACCTCCCCAATCCAATAAAATTACGTCTTAGTACACATCATTGCGAAACAAAATCTTAAGTTATTGCATAGTATTTATCCATTAGAATACATCTCTATTCTTAATATTATAACAGATTTTCTAACAGTTTATTTTAAAAAATGACAATTAGTTTAGTACATCAAAAATTCTTTTAACTAAAATATTGTTTTTTAAAAAGTGTTTTTCATAGTATATTGCCGATATTATAATGCTCTTCTAATACTGATTTAGTTTTGTGATATGTCTGATGGTGGGATGGCTAAACATATATCTAGAATAGCCGCCGTGCAGGTGATGTATCAGAAAGATGTAACGAATGCAGATCTAGAATTCATTATTAATAACTTTGTTGAACAATACGCGTACGAAGAAGAGGAGTATAAAAAGATGCATAGAGGATTCTTCAAAAGGCTGATCTCTAGAATCGATACCGATATAGATCTCGATGAAATCATAAATAATAACCTGAATTCTGATAATAAGATGAAGACAGCCCCCCTCATTATGAAGAGTATCATTAAGGTTGGGATTATAGAGATCATATTTGAAAGGACAGTTATCCCCGTCATCATCAATGAATACGTTGAGATTGCGAAGAAGTTCGTCGGTGGGGGGGGAGTAAAAGTCATCAATGCAATCCTAGATAAAATCTCGAGGCAGGTGGAGCGCAGATGCCAGATACCGACAGAAATGTAACCTTCTACGCCATCGAATCGGATTTCCCTAGTATCGCAATAAAGTTGATTGAGAAGAAGTATACGCAGGGAGAGAGGGTGCTCCTTCTATGTTCCCACGAAGATGAGCTCCAATTGTTGGATTCCAATATTTGGACATACTCAAAACTGAGTTTCATACCTCACGGGAGTGCTCGCTCCATCGGAAATGATGATATTGAGTTTTGCTATACCTGGCTCTCCACGGAAATTGTCCTCAGTAATAATCCGAAATGTTTAATTCACAACGGCCTCACCATCAAAGATGATAAAATTCAGAAATTTCAGAATATTATCGATATATTCGATAAGAGCTTAATTGATGAATCAAAAATCCGGGCTAGTTATTATGAGGATATGCATTTCAATTGTCAGAAGACTTGGATCCAACAGGGATCTAAGTGGATACAAGGAGAGAATACTTGAATATCCTCGCGATTGAATCTAGCTGCGATGAAACGGCGGCGGCCGTAGTACGGGACGCCGAGGATTCGGCTGATCGTATATTGTCCAACATCATAAGGTCGCAAATACATGTTCATGCACCATTCGGCGGTGTCGTCCCTGAAATTGCTGCTCGAAACCATCTCGATGCCATCGATACAGTAATAGAGGAGGCAATCCGTGCGGGTGGCCTTGCAATATCGGAAATCGACGTTATCGCAGCGACAGCAGGCCCCGGCCTAATTGGAGGACTCCTAGTTGGAATGGTAAGTGCAAAGACGATAGCTCTAATGAGTCAGAAACCCTTCATGGCGATAAATCATTTGGAAGGTCATCTCCTGACAGTGAGACTATGCTACGACGTTGAGTTTCCGTACCTATTACTCCTGGCATCAGGAGGGAATTTTTTGTTTGCCGAGGTGATGGGTGTTGGGAACTACAGGATACTGGGACAGACATTGGACGATGCTGCGGGCGAAACATTCGATAAGGTCGCCAAGATGCTGGGATTGGAATACCCCGGTGGCCCATCCATTGAAAAAGCAGCTAGAAATGGAGACGAGTCTAGATTCCAGTATACCATCCCCATGCAGAGGCGCAAGGGATGCGATGTTTCATTTTCAGGGATCAAGACGGCGACGAAGTTACATATAGTAAAGCTAAAAGAGGTAACTGAGCAAGACAAGGCCGATATCGCTGCCTCATTCCAACACGTCGTTACCAGATTCATTACGATTCAATTACGGAAGGCATACGAGATGACGGACGCGCATCCGAGGAATGTAGTCATTGCCGGTGGAGTTGCCGCTAATTCGAGGCTGCGCGAGGAGGTCTCCAAGTTCTGCCTGGAACGTAACCTGGCGTTTTGTGCTCCACCAATAGCACTGTGCTCCGACAATGCTGCCATGATTGGATGGGCGGCCATCGAGCGCATCAGAGCTGGTTTCTCGTTCTCAGAACTCGATGCAAAGACACGACCACGGTGGTCAATCATGGAGATAGATTAACGAGAGTTTCACATAGGAACGCTACTTGTTTAAACTACAGGACGTTTCGTGGTACCATGGCTGGAAATTTTGATGGGTATGCATGATATTTAATCTATGAGAATTGCTGTATTAAAGGGAGGATGGTCGTCCGAGAGAGATATATCACTAAGGTCTGCCACTTTCGTAAGTAATGAGTTGAGGAGGGCAGGGCATGATGTTCACGAAATTGATATCATTAAAGATCTGAAGTATATAACCGACAGACTGTATGAGTCCTCCCCATCCTTCATCGTGAATATGCTGCATGGGATCGGCGGTGAAGATGGAGTAATCCAAGGAATACTAGAGGTATTCGGGATACCGTATAGTGGGAGCAGAGTTCTTGGGTCATCCATAGCTTTCCATAAATCTATTTGCAAGACTATCGTGAAGTCCAATGGTGTGAAGGTAGTAGACGGATTTGATATCCATAGTACAGATATTCAGTATATCAATACTCTATCCGGAATACAGGTATCATATCCCTTCGTCGTGAAGCCAGCTGCCAATGGCTCGAGTGTTGGAGTATTCCTAATTTTCAATGATGGTGACCTAAAGAAGCTTAAAGACATTAGTTGGACTTTTGGAGATGATGTTATACTTGAGCAATACATATACGGCCGAGAATTTACGGTCCTCGTGAATGATGGCAAATCAGTTGGGGCACTTGAAATTATTCCAAATAGTAAGTTTTATGATTATGGAAGTAAATATGATATAGGTGGTTCTTCTCATGTACTGGACTTCGATCTCGATACAGCATTGATGGAGCAAATGCTTTCAATGGCCGAAACTGCATTTAAGGTATGTCATTGCTGTAGTTTTACGAGAGTCGACTTTAAGATAAGTGACGATAATATTTACTTCTTGGAGATTAATACTCAACCAGGAATGACGAATACATCTCTTGTACCAGAGATCGCTAAATATTCTAATATTGAATTAATTGATATTTTGGATATAAAAAATAGTGTTTATTGATTATTAAATAGTATTCGTTTAATAAATAGTTATTTTTATTAACGAAGTATTAACTAATTTAAACTATATTAATACTTAGTGAACGCTATATTGTGTGATATTATGAAAAATAGCTGTTTGGAGCTTTCCGTATGCGGAGAAAAGACATTTAGATTATTCTTAGAAATAATAAAGCAAGAATTGGATCTTTTGGGAATTGCTGATATCAGCGGAGTTCAAGCATTTATATTAATGAATATAAACGAAAATGTGATTACTGTTGGTGAAGTATTATCAAGAGGATACTATATAGGATCTAATGCTTCATATAATATCAAAAAAATGATAACGAACAAATATATAATGCAGACTCCTTCGGACTATGATAAAAGAGCTTCGTATTTGCAATTAACAAAGAAGGGGCTAGATTTGTACACGAAGCTAGAAGCTGCAATTACTCAGCACATGAATCGTTTTGAAGCTGTTTCTCCGGGAAAATCTGACATGGAACGCGGTTTGAAATTCCTAAAAAAGATTGAGAATTATTGGCAAGATGTTCTGACTCGCAGAACGTAGTTTCTCATATCTATACTAGTAGTTAAATGGTGCCTATGTTTTCAACGTGGGCACTATTCGTAATTCTTCATCACTAGAGGCCAAGTATCTGCTAGTATATCAAAAAATCCTCATCTACTCTAATTTGTTTAATGGCTAGATCAACTGCTAATACCGATTCTTTCCTGAACGGAAGGGTGGCCTGAATTTTCCTTGAGAATAACTGTATCTCTAGGAACGCTCCGGCTCCAAAATCTTGCGCAAGGATTACTCTCCCTATACAATCTCCGTTCTTTCCAAAAACTTCGAGATTCTGCAGATCGAACAGGTAATACTCACCATTTCCCAATCTAGGGAATTCATCCTTAGAGACATATAACCGTTTTAGCCGTAGGCATTCAACACTCTCTCTGGTACAACGGTCAGCAATCCTAGACACCACATCACCACTCGCGGCTATACGAGCCGAAATGATATTCAAAGGAGTGAAATCCTCGAGGCTCACCTCTCTGAACTTCAGGAACAAGGACGTCGCTAACACGTATGGTCTAATCCTGACATCTCCAGCGATACCGACTGGCTTAGTTATTAGGCCAATACAAACTCTATCATCCGGCATTACGCAATCTTGTTACTGGCTACGCCCCTGATGCTGCAGCAGTCTCTTTCTTTATCCTTTCCTGCGCCTTCTTTCTGGGTGCCGACTTCTTGGGAGTATCTCGTATGGCTGGAGCAGCGATCATTCCACAATCGGCGAGGATCCTGGTAACCCTGTCTGATGCCTGAGCTCCAACCGATAACCAATGCTTGATACGCTCCTGCTCAATTACTACCCTCCCGGGATTGCTCTTTTCCAGAAGCGGGTTGTACGATCCCAGCCTCTCGATGAATTTTCCATCCCTGGGAGCTGTATTCTCTGCCACCACCAATTTGTAGAACGGTCTCTTTTTTGATCCACCACGAGCCAATCTAATCCTCAGAGCCATACAGACAAAAACCCCCTCTTTACAAACGAAACTCCATTCCAATGAGGACGAATGTAACACAATTTTGTACCATCATCAAGCATACTGTATAGTCAATTTACAGTTTAAAAAGTCATTGCCGTTTAATTTTATGCATGTTAAAGTCGTCGTTGTGTTCCTTGGTAGCTCAGTCGGTAGAGCAAGTGGCTGTTAACCACTGGGTCGGCGGTTCGAGTCCGTCCCAAGGAGCCATATTTTTTCGTCGTTTACCACTCTGGATTATGTTTCGAATATCATGGTGGAGATTTGTTTGTATGAGCCCGAAATAGCGCAAAATACCGGAGCGATCGCGAGGTTATGCGCTTGTTTTGGAGTGGTGCTAAACATAATCGAACCCATGTCCTTCATCATGAGTAACGATAAAAAATTCAAACGCGCCGGTATGGATTATATACCGAAAATAACTATAAAAAGACATGAATCATTCGATGTATTTAAGAAGAAATATGCCGGAAATATAATATTATTCGATGTTAAGGCACGTGACATTTATTACGATATAGAATATCTGGATGGTGATTGTCTATTATTCGGAAAGGAAAGTACCGGAGTTCCGGATAATGTCTATAATGCGTGCAGTAATAAGGTCCGTATTCCCATGCTACCTGGAATGAGATCTTTGAATTTGGCAATGTGTACAGCAATCGGACTATCGGAGGCGGTAAGGCAGTTATCCAAAAATTGTACGTCGTAGAAGGTTAATGATGAAGATTTTGCTGGAGGTCTAATATTCCTACATTTCTTCAATTTTTTCGACGTATTTCAATAGCGACTGAAATCCGTATTGTTCTAGGAACTGGGAGATCATATTATCCGGAGATTCTATGTATTGAAAGTTAATATCTATATCATCTTTTAGTGCCGCTAATTTCTTCGATAGTATTGCCTTATCTATATCCCGCCTGAGGGTATCGTTCTTCTTACTCTTCGGAAGGGCGTCAAGGTTCTCTATTAGATTATCCAGAGTTTTATATTCCTTTATTAGAGAGGCCGCGGTTTTTGGGCCTATCCCAGGAACTCCCGGGATGTCGTCAGAATTATCCCCCATCAATGCCATGACATCGAGGACCATCCCTGGTGGTACCCCAAATTTATCGATCACATCATCCTCATTAATTTCCTTGTGCTTCATGGGGTCATATATCCTGACCTTGGATCTATATTGAGGACAGCCCAATAACTGCATGAGATCCTTATCGGATGATATGACGATGACCTCGTATCCCGGTTGCAGACCGAGGTATTTTGTGTAGCTAGCTATTATATCATCCGCCTCAAAGCCCGGAATTTTTTCAGTTTTGAATCCGAAGTTATGGCAGGCATCCTGGATCAACGAAAGTTGGGTAAATAATTCGGGGGGCATAGATTTACGACTCGCCTTATACCCCTCATAAATTTCGGTACGAAAGGTTTTGCGTGAAGAATCACAGGCCGCTACGTACATGGCCCTCCGGAACTTCACCATAATCTTCAGGATGGCGGAGCAATAACCAAAGAGGGCCCCGATTTCGATGTACGAACCATCGTCCTGTTGCCGCACCATCGACGGCATCCCATAGAATGACCTGTATGCAAAGCCTGAGACATCGATTAGGCATACCCTCTGTATCATCTATACTTTTCTGAGGATTATGCAGGCATTAGTTCCACCGAATCCAAATGAATTACTCATGATGCATGAAATCTGCCTTTCCTGAGGAGTTTTTGGAGTCAGGTTCAGATCGCATTCATCGTCCGGATCATCGAGGTTCAACGTCGGGGGAGCAACGCCATTGTTCATCGCGAAGATGGATATGATGGCCTCGATTGCTCCGGCTGCTCCCAGGAGGTGCCCCATCGCCGATTTCGTCGATGATACATTGATTTTTGAAGCATGATCTTTGAAGACGCTCTTTATGGCACGGATTTCCATGATGTCTCCCGCTGGGGTAGACGTTCCATGAGCATTGAGGTAGTCTATCTCCTCACCATTGATCATCGCGTCCTTTAGGGCACCCTGCATTGCATCCATAGCACCGACTCCGTTTTCGGCGGGGGCCGTGATGTGGAACGCATCGCATGAAGAACCATACCCAATGACCTCGGCATAAACCTTGGCATTGCGTCGTTTCGCCGAATCCAGTGTTTCTAGAGTCAGGATACCGGCTCCTTCCCCCACGATGAATCCATCCCGTCTGCGATCCCACGGCCTCGACGCCAATTCAGGCGCATCATTAAAGTGAGTGGATAACGCACGGGCCGCCGCAAATCCAGCGACCCCCAAACAGCAGACGGCGGCCTCGGCTCCTCCCACGACCGCAAAGTCTATGTATCCATCCCGGATGAATCTATATCCCTCGCCGATACTGTGGGTACCGGATGCGCAGGCTGAAACGATACTATAATTAGGCCCCGTAATCTTGTGGCGAATCGCTATGTGCCCGGACGCTAAATTTGAGAGGACTGATGGAATGAAGAAGGGAGTTACCCTCCTGGCTCCTTCAGAGAAAAGGATAACGGACGTATCGTATAGCCTGGATACACCACCTATTCCGGATCCAACCAATACGGCCGTCCTGCTTCTTTCTTCATCGGTCAATGATGAGAAACCAGAATCAGAGATTGCCTGGGACGCGGCCGAGATGGCATAGATAATAAACTTATCGATCTTGCGTTGTTCGGATGGAGTTATATAGTCATCGGCATTGAACCCACCCTCTCCCAATGGGATCATTCCGGCGATTTTGGAAGCTATATCGGACGTATCGAACGTGTCGATTAATCGGACGCCGCTCCTACACGATACGATGCCGTTCCACAACGTCTCGACATCTCTCCCGAGAGGAGAAACGGCGCCCATGCCTGTGATGACTACTCTTCTCCTCAATCTCCAATTCCATTAAAACTATTTGATTGAGTCGAGATACTTAACGGCATCCCCGACGGTTATTATCTTCTCGGCGGCGTCCTCAGGAATCTCGCAATTGAAGGTCTTCTCAAATTCCATGATGAGTTCCGCCTGCTCCAGACTATCCAACCCCAGATCGTCTTTAAAACTAGCGGACTCTACTACTTTGCTACCATCAACCTTTAAACTATTCACCATTATATCTTTCACTTGTTCAATAGTACTCATAAAATACTCGGTGCCATACAAAGATCTAACACAGTGTGGATTATACACAAAATACGCCGGTATGGGCAACTTTAATTCTACATGATTCAGCGATCGTCATATGAGCGGTAACATGCACAATAACTACTATCTTATAATCTATAAATCTGATCGTTAACTGTAAATGTCTTCAATGCTCCGTTTATAGGTAATCGAATATTGCGAAAGGAGTAGCAAGATAAGCTGAATCCGGTTAATTCGGTAAAGTTAGTGAAATCGGC